>NZ_JBPKAO010000002.1:40409-263185 GCF_051216895.1 Aquipuribacter aurantiacus | reverse complement strand
CCCCCCACGACCGCGGTCCACCGCGGCACGACGGCCCGACCACCGCGGTGGGCGGACAGCGCCGGCCGCCCCGACCAGCCGTCGGGCTCCCCCGGCAGCAGCGTCAGCGGCCACGCGGAGTCCAGCGCGCTGCGCGGCACGGGCGGCGCACCGGCCCGCAGCAGCTGCTCGGCGGCGTCCGGCCCGTCCTCGGGCCGCCAGCCCAGGTCCACCCCGAAGTGGACGAGCTCGGGCAGGCCGTCGGGCCGCTCGAGCAGCAGCAGCTGGACCCCCGCCGCGCTGAGTCCGTGCAGCCGGGGCGGGCGGGGGGTCGTGGGCGCGCTCATGCGGTGGGGGTCCTCCGTCGGGGGTGCGGTGCGGTGCGGTGCCGGGCGACAGGCTCTCAGCCCTTGTTGGCGCCCAGCGTCAACCCGGACACGAAGTGCCGCTGCAGCGCGAAGAACACGACCAGGGTCGGGATGGCGACCATGACGGACCCGGCGCTGACCAGGTTGTAGTCGACGAAGAACTGCCCCTGCAGGTTCTGCAGGGCGCTGGTCACGGGGAACTTGTCCCCCGTGGACAGGAACGCCACGGCCCAGAAGAAGTCGTTGTAGACCCACGTCACCTGCAGGGTGGCGAGGGCCGCCAGCGGCGGGCGGCACAGCGGCAGGACGATCTGCCAGTACTGCCGCCAGACCCCGGCGCCGTCGACGAACGCGGCCTCGCCGAGCTCCTTGGGCAGCGTCTTCATGTAGTTGCTGAGGACGAAGGTGCAGAACCCCATCTGGAACGCGATGTGGGTGATGATCACGGCCCAGTAGGTGTCGTACAGCCCCACGTAGAGGTAGAACCGGTACAGCGGGACCAGCAGCGACTGCTGGGGCAGCAGGTTCGCCGCGGTGAAGAACACCAGCATGGCGATGTTGAGCTTCCAGCTGAACCGGGCCAGGACGAACGCGGCCATCGACGCCAGCGCCAGCGTCACCAGCACCGACGGCACCGTGATGATGAGTGTGTTGACGAAGTACTGGGCGAAGTTGCCCTGGCTCCACGCGTCCAGGTAGTTGTCCAGGGTGTACCCGCCGAAGGACACGTAGCCGTTGACGGCCGTGTACTCGTAGGAGCGGAACGACGTCATCACCGCCCACGCCACGGGGAACAGCCAGACCAGCGACACGACGACCAGGGCGACGTAGAGCACCACCCGGGCGGGGGTCACCTTGCGGCGAGGACGCTGCCCGGGCCCGGCGCCGTGCCCCGTGCCGCCCGCCCCCGTGGTCCCGCTGCTGCGGTCCAGGTCGGTCGAGGTGCTCATCGCTTGTCCTCCCGGAGGATGTTGGTCATGTAGATGACGATGAACACCAGGCTCACGAGGATGAGGATCGAGGCGAGGGCCGAGCCGAACCCGACGAGGCTCGCCTCGCCGATGAGGTTGGCGGTGATGAGCGCCCCGAGCACCTCCAGGCCGTTGCGACCGCGGTTGATGACCCAGACGAGGTCGAAGGCGCGCAAGGACTCGATGACGGTGATGACGAGCACGACGATGTTGATCGGGGCCAGGGTCGGGAACACGACGCTGAAGAACGTCCGGGCCTCCGACGCGCCGTCCACGGCCGCGGCCTCCTTGAGCGCGGGGTCGACGGACTTCAGGCCGGCCAGGTACAGCAGCATGATGTAGCCGACGTGGCGCCAGGACGCGATGACGAGGACGGCCCAGATGTTGACGTCCGGGTCGCCGTACCAGTCGATCCGGTCGGCGCTCTCCAGGCCGAGGACGCGGTTGAGCAGGCCCTGGTCACGGCTGTAGATGAGCTGCCAGATGAAGCCGGACAGCGCCAGCGACAGGACGACCGGCATGTACAGCGCGCTGCGGTAGAACCACGAGCCCTTGAGCTCGCGGTCCAGCAGGACGGCCATGAGCATGCCCAGGGGCGTGGCGATGAGGAAGAACACCACGAGCCAGAGCGCGTTGTTGCGGATCGCGATCCAGAACGGCGGGTAGTTGGTCGTGATGTCGACGTAGTTCTGCGTGCCGACCCAGTCCGAGGGGCCGGGCAGCCCGAAGCCGTTCCAGCTGGTGAACGACAGCAGGATCGTCAGCACCACGGGGACCCAGACGACGGCCCCGACCAGCAGCGCGGGCAGCCCCACCATCAGCGTGAGGACCGTCTTGTCGCGTCTGGTGAGCAGCTGGAGCCCTCGCCCCGGCTTGCGGGGCGGGGCCGTCGTCGTGGCCATGGGGCTCAGGCCTCCCCGGTGAACAGGCGCTCCTTGCCGGCCTGCAGGTCCGACACCACCCGGTCGATGTCGTCGGGGCTCTGCAGGAACGTCTGCAGGGTCGGGATGACGATGGTGGAGGCGAAGTCCGGCCGGGTGTCGCGGTCCAGGAACTGCGCGATGTTCTCGGCGTTGCCGATGAGCTCCTGGGCCTTGAGCTGCAGCGGGGAGTACGCGCTGGTGTCGGCGTCGCTGTGCGCGGCGATGTTGTTGGGGTTGGTGGCGATGTAGGTGTTGCCCGCCTCGGCCGAGCCGATGAACCGCAGGAACTCCTTGGCCGCCTCCTCGTTCTCGGGGTTCGCCGTCATCATGTAGCCGTCGATCGGGGCGTCGATCGCGCCGGCGCCGATCGAGGAGTCCAGCTCCGGGAAGTTGAAGAAGTCGAGGTCGTCGCGGTCCTCGCCCTCGGGGAACTGCTCGCCGACGAACATGCCGAGCAGGTACATCCCGGACTCGCGCTGCAGCAGCGACGCGGCCGCGTCCTGCCAGGTGCGACCCACGGGGTCGGGCTGGTGGAACGGCAGCAGGGCCGCCCACTCCTCGAACACCCGTCGGACCTCCGGGGTGTCCCAGTCCACCTCGCCGGCCATCAGCTCGATGTGGAAGTCGTAGCCGTTGAGGCGCATGTTGAGGATGTCGAAGGTGCCCATGGCCGGCCAGCCGTCGGAGTCACCCAGGGCGATGGGGTTGAGGCCGTCACCCTGCATCTGCTCGCAGAGCGCGATGAGGGACTCGCGGTCCTCGGGGATCTCGTAGCCGTTCTCCTCGAAGACGCTCTTCCGGTAGAACATCGCCCACGGGTAGTTGTACAGCGGGACGAGGATCTGCTTGTCGCCGTTGGCCGAGGCCTCGCGGAAGCCGTCGGTGAACCCGTCGCCGATGTCGTCCCAGACGTCGGTGATGTCGCCGATGAAGCCCTGGTCGTCGAAGAAGCGGGCCCGGAACCCGGCGAACCAGGTGAACGTGTCCTGCGGGGTGCCCTGCAGGTAGCTGTTGATCGACTCCTGGAACGTCTCGTTGTCCTGGACGTTGGTGACGACCTCGATGCCGGTGGATTCGGTGAAGGCGGCGATCATGGCGTCCTCGGCGGCGCGGGGGACCTCGTCGCCGCGGTTGGAGCCGAGGCTCGTGGAGCCCGCGGCCTCGCCGCCGCCGCCGCCGGTCGCGGAGTCGGACGACGTGTCGTCGCCGCCGCAGGCGGCCAGGGCGCCGACCGCACCGGCGCCCATGGCCCCGTGCAGCACGCTGCGCCGGGCGACGGGCGTGCGCAGGCCGGACGAGGGCAGGTAGAGCTTGTCGGTGGAGCGGGGACGAGTAGGCACGTGGCCCTCCTGAGTCACTCTTCACTGAGTGGGTCCGCCCTGAACTTCGCTCAGAGTCGAACACAACTCGACATCGGATGTCGGTGACCTAAACACCGCCCCCCCTCCCTGTCAAGGCTGATGAGTGCAGGCCCGGACAACCGTTATCAGCGTGTGACCACGGCGCGAACCACGGCGATAGTTCGTTCGGTCGACCAGCCGAACCCACCCGATCCACCATCCGGTGCGTGCGTGTTGGGTTGTGTTGACTTATTCAACAGGCCGGGGAAGAGTGTCGCGGCATGAGGCAATGGCCGGCCGACCGCCTGCTGCTGGGCGGGGACTTCAACCCCGAGCAGTGGCCCGTGGACACGCTCGACGACGACGTCGCCCGGATGGTGGAAGCCGGTGTCGGCTTCGCCACCGTCGGGGTCTTCTCCTGGGCCCTGCTCGAGCCGGAGCCCGAGCGCTACGAGCTCGCCTGGCTGGACCGGGTGATGGACACCCTCCACGAGGCCGGGGTGGTCGTCGACCTCGCCACCGCCACCGCGTCCCCCCCGCCCTGGTTCGCCCGGCTGCACCCGGACGCCATGCCCGTCACCCGCGACGGCCTGCGGCTGTCGCACGGGAGCCGGCAGACCTGGTGCGCCTCGTCCCCGGACTTCCGCCGGCGCAGCCTCGCCCTGGTCCGGCGCCTGGCCGAGCGGTACCACTCCCACCCGGGGCTGGGGATGTGGCACGTGGGCAACGAGTTCGGCTGCCACAACCTGATGTGCTTCTGCGACACCTCCGCCGAGCACTTCCGGTCCTGGCTGATGGACCGCTACGGCGACCTGGACCGCCTCAACGACGCGTGGGGCACCACCTTCTGGTCCCAGCGCTACACCGAGCTGGGCGACGTGGTCCCCCCGCGGACGACCACGGCCATCCCCAACCCCACCGCGGAGCTGGACTGGCGGCGGTTCTGCTCCGACGCCGCGCTGGCCCAGCACGTCGCCGAGCGGGACCTGCTCCACGAGCTGTCCCCGGGCGTACCGGTGACCACCAACTTCATGGTCGGGTTCTCCTTCGAGGGCCTGGACTACTGGTCGTGGGCGCCGCACCAGGACGTGGTGTCCAACGACCACTACCTGGGGGCGCACCTGGAGCTGCCGCACGTCGAGCTGGCGATGAGCGCCGACATCACGCGCGGACTGGCCGGCGGGGACCCGTGGGTCCTGATGGAGCACTCCACGTCGGCCGTCAACTGGCAGCCGGTGAACCCGGTCAAGCCACCGGGGCAGATGCTGCGCGACAGCCTGAGCCACGTGGCGCGGGGCGCGGACACCGTCGGGTTCTTCCAGTGGCGCGCCTCGGCCGCCGGGGCGGAGAAGTACCACTCGGCGCTGCTGCCCCACGCGGGCACCGACACCCGACGCTGGGCCGAGGTCGTCGAGCTGGGCCGCATCCTGGACGCCTGCGCCGAGGTGGCCGGCAGCCGGACCGACGCCGACGTCGCCCTGGTCGTGGACTACGAGTCGATGTGGACCACCGACGCGGCGTCCACCCCCACGACGCTGCACCGCTACCCCGAGGAGCTGCGGTGCTGGTACGAGGCGGCCTGGCGGGCCGGGCTCGGGGTCGTCGGGGTGCACGCCGAGCAGGACCTGACCGGCTACGCCGTCGTGATCGCCCCGAGCCTGCACCTGGTCTCCGACGCCGGGGCGGCGAGCATCGCCCGGGCGGCCGAGGCCGGGGCGCAGGTGCTCCTCACGTACTTCTCGGGCACGGTCGACCCCGACGACCACATCCGCCTCGGCGGCTACCCGGGGGCGTTCCGCGACCTGCTGGGCGTCCGGGTCGAGGAGTTCGCGCCGCTGCTGCCGCAGCAGAGCACGACGCTGCGGACGCCGCCCGGGTCGGCCGTCCCCGCGCTGGACGAGGTGGCGGGCACCATCTGGTCGGAGTGGGTGCGGGCCACCGACGGCACGGACGTCGTCGCCACCTTCGCCGACGGCCCCTCCGCCGGGGACCCGGCGCTCACCCGTCGCCGGGTCGGGGACGGGGCGGCCTGGTACTGCGCCACCCGCCTGCCCGCCGCCGGGACCGACGCCGTGGTCGCGGCCCTGGTCGACGCGTCGGGACCGGCTCGTCCCGCCCGCCCCACCGTCCCCGGCCTGCCGCCGGGGGTGGACGCGGTGCGCCGCCGCAGCAGCACCGGCAGCTGGGTGTTCCTGATCGACCACTCCGGCCTCGGCGCCGAGGTCCCGCTCACGGGCACCGACCTGGTCACCGGGACCGGCTGCGGACCGGGCCGACCGCTGGTGCTGGCACCGGGAGGGGTGGCCGTGGTGCGCGAGACGTCCGGGACACTCGGGACATGAGCGCGCTCGCACGGCAGCGGCAGGAGCAGATCCTGGAGCAGATCCGCCGCAACGGCGGGGTCCGCGTCAGCGAGCTCGTGGACTCCCTGCAGGTGTCGGACATGACGGTGCGCCGGGACATCTCGCAGCTGGCGGACCGGGGACTCGTGGTGCGGGTGCACGGCGGGGCGACCCTGGCGGACGCCCCGCACTCCAGCTACGAGCCCAGCTTCCGCACCAAGCTCGGCGAGGAGCGCGAGGAGAAGCTCGCCATCGCCCGCACCGCCGCCGAGCTGGTCGCGCCCGGCTCGTCGGTGGCGCTGTCGGCGGGCACGACGACGCTGGCCCTGGCCGAGCAGCTGCGCGACGTCCCCGACCTCACCGTCGTCACCAACTCCGTGCCGGTGGCCGACTCCCTGCACGACCCGGACCGTCGCGACCGCAGCGTGGTCCTCACCGGCGGCACCCGCACGCCCTCCGACGCGCTGGTCGGCCCGGTGGCGGTGCAGGCGCTGCGGGACCTGCACGTGGACCTGCTGTTCCTCGGGGTGCACGGCTTCAGCGAGCGGACGGGCTGCACCAGCCCCAACATGACCGAGGCCGCGACCAACCGGGCCCTGATCGCGGCGGCCGGCAAGACCGTCGTGGTGGCCGACCACACCAAGCTGCGCCTGGTGGGCCTGGCCACGATCGTCGGCCTCGACGACGTCGACGTCCTGGTCAGCGACTCCGGTCTGTCGACGGAGGACCAGGCCATGCTCGCCGGTCACGTCGGCCGGCTGGTCGTCGCGGAGCTGCCGGCCGGGGAGTCGCGGTCATGACGGTCCACCGCAGCCGCATCACGCTGGCCGACGGGCGCGACCTCTTCTACTACGACGACACCGAGCCGTGGCTGTCCGGCACACCGCGACCCGGGACCGACACCCGGGACCTGCCCGCCGCCAGCGGTGGCTCCCGGATGCGCCGCGACCCGTTGACCGGCGAGTGGGTCCCGATGGCCTCGCACCGGATGAACCGCACCCACCTGCCCCCGCGCGAGCTCTGCCCGCTGTGCCCGACGGCCCCCGGGGCCACGGGCAGCGCCGCGACCGAGATCCCGGCCGCGGACTACGACGTGGTCGTGTTCGAGAACCGTTTCCCGTCGCTGAGCACCCGCGACGAGCAGCCGGACTCCCTGGTCGACGGCGAGGAGGTCTGGCCGGAGCGCGCGGCGGCGGGCCGGTGCGAGGTGGTCTGCTTCACCAGCGAGCACGACGCGTCCTTCGCCGGGCTGTCACCGGCCCGGGCCCGGACGGTCGTCGAGGCCTGGGCCGACCGCACGTCCGAGCTGTCGCGCCTGCCCCACGTCCGGTCCGTGTTCTGCTTCGAGAACCGCGGCCGCGAGATCGGCGTGACGCTGGCCCACCCGCACGGGCAGGTCTACGCCTACCCCTACGTCCCGGCCCGCACGGCCCAGCACACCGCCCAGGCCGGCGCGCACCACGCCCGCACCGGGCGCGACCTGCTCGGCGACGTGCTGGCGGCCGAGGTCTCGAGCGGACGGCGCGTGGTCGTGCGCGGCGAGCACTGGACCGGGTTCGTGCCCGCGGCGGCCCGTTGGCCCGTCGAGGTGCACCTGGTGCCCCACCGGCACGTGCTGGACCTGGCCGAGCTGGACGACGCCGAGCGCGACGAGCTGGCCCACCTCTACCCCGACCTGCTGGGTCGCCTCGACCGGTTCTTCACCGGTCCCGACGGCGAGGCCATCACGCTGCCCTACATCGCGGGCTGGTTCGCGGCACCGGTCGGGCCGGAGCGCGACGGCGAGCGCGCCGCCCTCCCCCGGTTGCACCTGCAGGTGTTCTCGGTGCTGCGGGACGCGGGCAAGCTCAAGTTCCTCGCGGGCTCGGAGTCCGGGCAGGGCGCCTGGGTCTCCGACACCACCCCCGAGCGGATCGCCGACCGGATCCGCCGGCTGCCGTCGGCGTTCGCCGGCGCCGTGGTCCAGCCGTGACGGGGCGACCGGGGCCGGGCCCGGACCTGGTGCCCCCGGCGCAGGAGCACTCGCACCTCACCGACGTGACGGCGGCCTTCGAGCGCGTCACCGGCACCTGTCCCGAGGGCGTCTGGGCCGCACCGGGCCGGGTCAACCTGGTCGGGGAGCACCTGGACTACAACGGCGGACCCGTGCTGCCGCTGGCCATCGCCCACCGCGGCCTGGTGGCCGCGCGTCGTCGCGACGACGGCGTCCTGCGCCTGGTGTCCGCGCAGGACGACGCCGTCTGGGAGGGCTCCGTGGCCGACCTGGTCCCCGGGGCCGTGCCCGGCTGGGCCGGCTACGCCGCGGGCGTGCTGTGGGCGCTGGGCCGGGGACCCGGCGGCGACCTGCCCGGGTTCGACGTCGTCGTCGACGGTCGGGTGCCGGTGGGCGCCGGGCTGTCGTCCTCGGCCTCGCTCACCTGCGGGGTGGCCGTGGCCGTCGCCGACCTGCTGGGCCTGCCGGGGGCCGACGCCGCCGACGAGGCCGGCCGCCGGGTGCTGGCCGCGGCCTGCGTGCGGGCGGAGAACGAGTTCGCCGGGGCCCCGACCGGCGGGATGGACCAGGCCGTGGTGCTGCGGGCCCGGGCCGGGCACGCGCTGCTGCTGGACTGCCGCACCTTCGACGCCGAGCACGTGCCGCTGCCGACGGGCGAGGCCGGCCAGGCCGAGCTGCTCGTCGTGGACACCCGCGCCCACCACGCCCTCGTCGACGGCCGCTACGGCGGGCGCCGGGCCGCGTGCGAGCGGGCCGCCGCGGACCTGGGGCTGGACCGGCTGGCGGACCTGGGTCCCGACGACCTCGAGGCGGCCACCAGCCGCCTCGGTGACGACGAGCTGCGCCGCGTCGTGCGCCACGTGGTCAGCGAGACCGACCGGGTCCACCGGGTGGCGGCCCTGCTGCGCGCGGGCGACCTGGCCGCGACCGGGCCGCTGCTGCTGGCCTCGCACGCCTCGATGCGCGACGACTTCCGGATCTCGGTGGCCGAGCTGGACCTGGTGGTCGAGGCGTCGGTGGACGCGGGTGCGCTCGGCGCCCGGATGACCGGCGGCGGGTTCGGCGGCTCGGCCGTGGTGCTCTGCACCGACGGCACGGCCGAGGCGGTCGGAGCGGCCGTGCACGAGGCGTTCCTGGCCGCGGGGTTCACCGCTCCCGGGCTGCTGCCCGTCACGGCGTCGGCGGCTGCCGGTCGCGTGGCCTGAGCGCCGGGGGCAGGCTGGTGACCATGCCTGACCCCGCCTCGTCCTCGTCCCCCGCAGCCGACCACCCCCGCCCCGACGCCGAGGAGTTCGACCTCGTCGTGCTCGGCACCGGCTCCGGCGGTGAGTACGTCGCCTCGACCGCCGCCCGACGCGGGCTGCGGGTCGCCGCGGTCGAGTCGCGCCTGGTGGGCGGGGAGTGCCCGTTCCTGGCGTGCGTGCCCAGCAAGGTGCTGCTGCTCGCCGCCACCCGCGCCCGTCGCGACGGCACCGACCTGACGGCCGCGTGGCGCGACGCGGTCGCCGGGCGGGACGAGGCGGCCGACCACCTGGACGACTCCGCCAAGGCCGAGGACCTGCTCGAGGCCGGGGTCACCCTGGTCCGGGGCCGGGGCCGGGTGAGCGGGCCCGGCACGGTGCAGGTCGACCTGGCGGGCGACGGGAGCGGCGAGGGCGGCGGGGCCCGGACGCTGCGCTGGGGTACGTCCCTGGTCGTCGGCACGGGCTCGGCCCCCGTGGTGCCGGACCTGCCCGGCCTGGCCGACGTGCCGACCTGGACCTCCGACGAGGCCCTGACCAGCCCGGACCTGCCCGAGCGCCTGCTGGTGCTCGGCGGCGGGGCGGTCGGCTGCGAGCTGTCGCAGGTCTACGCGTCCTTCGGGGTGGCCGTGACGGTGGTCGAGACGTCGCCGCACCTGCTCCCCCGGGAGGACCCCTGGGTGGGCGAGACGCTGGCGGAGCACCTGGCCCGCGCGGGCGTCGACGTGCGCGCCGGGACGAGCCTGGTGCGGGTCGAGCAGGTCGACGGGGGCGTCCGGGCGACGTTGCGACGGGACGGCGACGACGACCGCGGTGACGACGGCGGTGGCGACGGCGCCCGGACCGAGGTCGAGGAGCACCTGGTCGTCGACCGGGTGCTGGTGGTGACGGGGCGACGCCCGAACGTCGCCGGCCTGGGTCTGGAGCTGCTGGACGTCTCGCTGGCCGACGGCGCGGTGGCGGTCGACGACCGGTGCCGGGCCCTGGACGCCGACGGCCACCCGGTCGACGGCGTCGTCGCCGTGGGCGACGTCACGGCCCTGGCGCCCTACACCCACACCGCCAACCACCACGCGCGGGTCGTGCTGTCGCAGCTGGCCGGTCGGGACGTCCGGCGCCGCGACGCCGGCATCCCCCGGGCGGTGTACACCGAGCCGCCGGTGTTCTCGGTCGGGCTGTCGGAGCAGGACGCCCGGGACGCCGGTCACGACGTGCTCACCGCCCACCAGGACGTCACGGAGACGGCCCGGGCGTTCGTCGAGCGGGTGGGGCTTGCGGCGGGCTCGACGGCGGCCGGACCGGCCGGGCTGCGCCTGGTGGCCGACACGGACGGGCGGCTGCTCGGCGCAGCCGTCGTCGGCCCGCACGCCGACTCCTGGGGCGGCGAGCTGGCCCTCGCGGTCACGGCGGGGCTGGACGTGTCCCTGCTGGCCGAGCACGTCCGGGCGTTCCCGTCCTGGTCGGAGGCCATCACACCCGCTGCTCTGGACCTGGCCGAGCGGGTGGGCCACCCCGTCTCGTAGGTTGGTCCCCGTGAGCACCACCGGATCCGGGCGGCCACGGCTGCTCTGGCACATCGACCTCGACGACGACCGGCTCGCTGCGGCGTTCCGCAGCCTGCGTGCCGACCTGGGCGGAGACCTGGGTGACGTCGGGGGCACCGCTGGTCCCGACCAGCGTCGCGACGACGCCGACGTCCGCCCGGACGCGGTCCTCGTGGTCACCGACCGACCCAGCCGCCCGGCCCTGGTCGGGCAGCTGCTCGGCGTCGGGGCCCCGCTGCTGCTGCTGGGTCCGACGCTGCACGCGGACACCGACGGCGTCTGGCACGAGCACACCGGGCTGCTGACCGCCACGGCCAGCCCGCAGCACGACGTCCGGGTCCGCGCCGGGCACGACGCGGGCCCGCTCGCGGACCGGCTCAGCGACCACAGCCACGGCTCGGGGGCGCACCTGGGCGAGCACGTCCACGTGTCCGACCGGGTGCTCGTGGTCGACAAGGTCGCCGACGACGTCCGGGTGCTGCTGACGGCCTCCCTGGGCCTGGCGGTGCACCCCGTGCTGGCCCGTCGCGGCGACGTGCTGGCCTGGACCCTCGGCACCACCCCGGCGTCGGTGTCCGCCCCGACCAGCCGGCGGCTGCTGGCCCTGCTCCTGGCGGACCTGCCCCGCACCGCGGTCGTCCGCCCCGTGGTCCGGGCGGGGCTGCTCGGCTACGGCGCGATCGGCCACGAGCACGCCGCCGCCTTCCGGGCGGTCAGCGGGCTGTCCCTGGAGCTGGTCTGCGACCGCAACGGCTCCCGGGTGGACGCCGCCCAGGCCGTCTCCCCCGGGCTGCGCGGCACCACCGACCCCGAGTCGCTGATCGAGGACCCGGACGTCGACCTGGTGGTCGTGTCCACCCCGCCGGACACGCACGCGGAGTGGGCGCTGCGGGCGCTGCGGGCCGGCAAGCACGTCGTGGTCGAGAAGCCGTTCGCGATCCGCACGGAGGAGGCCGACGCCGTGCTGGCCGAGGCCGATGCGGCGGGGCTGCTGGCCGTGGTCTACCAGAACCGCCGGTGGGACCCCGACCACCAGGCCGTCCGTCGCGCGGTGCTGGCCGGGCGGCTCGGCGAGGTGTTCCACCTGGAGACCTTCGTGGGCGGCTACGGCCACCCGTGCAACCTGTGGCACTCCGACGCCGGTGCCTCCGGCGGGGCGTTCTACGACTGGGGCGCCCACGTCCTGGACCAGGTCCTGGACCTGGTGCCCGCGCCGGTGCAGCACGTCAGCGCGACGACCCACAAGCGCCGCTGGTTCGACGTCACCAACGCCGACCACTCCCGCGTCCTGCTGCGCTTCGACGACGGGGCCGAGGCGGAGTTCGTCCACTCCGACCTGGCGGCCGCGCTCAAGCCCCGCTGGTACGTGCTGGGCACCGAGGCCGCGATCGTCGGGTCCTGGCGCACGGAGCGCGTGATCGCCCGCAACGAGGTCGGCACGCTGTCCGAGGACGTCCTGGCCCCGGCGGACTCCCCCCCGGTGCTGGAGCTGTTCGACGGCGACGGCTCCGTGACCCGCCTCGCCACCCCGGCGTCGGCCCCGCACCCGTTCCACCGCGAGCTGGCCGACCACCTCCTGCTGGGCCTGCCGATGTCGGTCACCGGGGCCACGAGCCGCCGGGTGCTGTCGGTGATGGAGGCCGCGACGGCCTCCGCGCTGGACGGCGGCCGACCGGTGGTGCCGCGGTGAGCACGACGAGCCGGTCGGACCCAGGTCGCACCGGGAGCACCGGGTTCGGGTTCCTGGGCGCGGGCGGCATCGCGACCGGGGCGCTGGCCCCGGCGGTCCACGCGGCCGACGGCGCGCACCTGCAGGCCGTCGCGGCCCGCTCGCAGCAGCGGGCGGCGGCGCTGGAACCGGCCGGGCGGGCCTACGACGACTACGCGGCCGTCCTGGCCGACGAGACCGTCGACGTCGTCTACGTCGCCCTCAGCAACGACCTGCACGAGCGGTGGACGGTCGCCGCGCTCGAGGCGGGCAAGCACGTGCTGTGCGAGAAGCCGCTGGGCCTGGACGCCGCCCAGGTCCGCCGGATGACCGACGCCGCGGCCGCGGCCGACCGGCTGCTGGTCGAGGCGTGGTGGTACCGCTGGCACCCGCGGACCCTGCGGGCGGTCGACCTGGTCCGCAGCGGGGCGCTCGGGCGCGTGGTGCGGGTCGAGACGGAGTTCTCCTTCGACGCCGACCTCACCGGCAACTACCGCGTCGACCCGACGCGCGGTGGGGGCGGCATCTACGACGTGGGCTGCTACGCGGTGGACGCCGCCCGCTGGGCGCTGCAGGCGGGGCCGCTGGAGGTCCTGTCCGCCGAGGGCGAGGTGCGGGACGGCGTGGACGTCCGGGCCTCGGCGCGGCTCGGCCTGCCCCACCGCGGAGATGCCGCCACGGGGTCGGGGGCGGTCGTACCCCCGGGAGCACCCGCCGCCCCTGCTCCGGTCGACGGTCCGGGCGCCGCGCCGGGTCTTCCGGACGAGCCGGTGGCCGAGGTCCGCTGCGGCATCGGCACGCGCCCCGAGCAGCTCGTCGCGGTGTACGGCGAGCGCGCCACCATGGTGCTCGGCGGCGAGTCGTTCGCGACCAAGGACGTGCCCTGCTCGCTGTTCCTGCACCCGGTCGACGGCCGGACCGGTCGTGTCGAGGGCGGCGGGACCCGGGAGGACTTCCCCGCCGTCGACCCGTACCGGTTGATGGTCGAGGCCGTCGCGGCGGCGGTGCGGGGCGAGGACGTCTGGCTCCCCACCGCGCAGGACAGCCTCGACATCGCCCACGTCACCGACGCCTTCCGCGCGCTGGTGCTCGGCCCGGCGGCGCACGGGTGACCGACGCCGAGGTGACCGGCACGCAGGAGCAGGCACGGACCGGTCGGTCGACGGGCGCCGCGCCGCACGAGCGGTTCGTCGAGGTGGCGTCCCGGCGGGGCCCCGACACCCCCGCCACGGTGCTGGCGCTCAGGGTGCACCGGTCCACCGGCCCGACGGCGGACGGGCCCGCGTCGACGTCGTCCGGGAGCGCCGTCCTGGTCCACGGCCTGGCGTCCAACGCCCGGATGTGGGACGCCTGCGCGGCCGAGCTGGCCCGGGCGGGCGTCACGTCGGTCGCCGTCGACCTGCGGGGTCACGGCCGCAGCGCCGACCGCGCTACGGGCCCGCACGGCACGAGCACCGCGGCCGCCGACGTCGCCGACGTCGTCAGCGCCCTGCTGGGCGACGGCACCCTGTCCGGCCCGGTCGTCCTGGTCGGGCAGTCGTGGGGCGGCAACGTCGTCCTCACGGCCGCGGCAGCGGGGGCGGCCGTCGACGCCCTGGCCCTGGTCGACGGCGGCTGGCTGCGCTTCGACCAGGACGAGCCGTTCGAGCAGCTGTGGACCCGGTTGGCCCCGCCGACGTGGGACGGCACCACCTGGGACCAGCTCGTCGACCGGCTGGGCCCGCTGCTGGCCGCCTGGGGCCCGCACGCCCTGCCCGCGGTGCTCGGCAACCTGACCACCGACGACGACGGGACGGTCCGCAACGTCCTGCCCCGCGCGGCCCACGAGCAGATCCTCCGCTCGATGTACGACGCCGACCCCCGCGAGGCCTACCCCCTCGTGCCGGTCCCGGTGCTGCTCGCGCCGGCCGGCAGCGGGCCCGCCTCCGCGCTGGTCCACGAGGCCGCGACCGGGCTGCCCCGGGCCCGGGTCTCGCGCTACGACGACTCGCACCACGACCTGCACCTGCAGCACCCGGCGCGCCTGGCCGCCGACCTGCTCGACCTGCTGAGCACCGCACGCGCCCCCCTGCCCGCACCCGACGACGTGGAGCACCGATGAGCCGACTGGTCGTCATGGGGTCCGGCGAGACCGCCCCCACCATGGTCCGCACCCACCGGGCGGTGCTGGCGGACACGTTCGCCGGCGACGCCCACGGCACCGCGATGGTCCTGGACACGACCTTCGGGTTCCAGGACAACGCCGACGAGCTCGTCGACAAGACCGTCCAGTACTTCAGGCAGAGCGTCGGGCACCCGGTCGACGTGGCCGGGTGGCGGCGCGCGGACCTGCCGACCGCGCAGGCCGAGCGCACGCTGGCCGAGCTGAGCCGGGCCCGCTGGCTGTTCGCGGGCCCCGGCAGCCCGACGTACGCGCTGCGGCAGTGGCGCGGCACGGGTGTGGCGGCCGCCATGACCGACGTCACCACCCGCGGCGGCACGCTGGTCGTGGGGTCGGCCGCCGCCTGCACCATCGGCGCGCACGCGGTGCCGGTGTACGAGATCTACAAGGCCGGCGCGGACCTGCACTGGGCCGACGGGCTCGACGTCCTGGGCGCCGTCACCGGTGTGCGGGCCGCGCTCGTGCCGCACTTCGACAACGCCGAGGGCGGCAGCTACGACACGCGGTACTGCTACCTGGGGGCGACCCGGCTCGCCGCCATGGAGCGGCTGCTGCCCGACGACGTCGGGGTGCTGGGGGTCGACGAGCACACCGCGCTGCTGGTCGACACCGCCGCCGGCACCGCGACCGTGGCCGGCAACGGCGTGGTCACCCTGCGGCACCGGGACCGCTCGACCGAGCTCGAGGGCGGACGGACGGTGGAGCTGGGCTGGCTCGCCGACGTCGTGTCCGGGCGGGGCGGGGCCGAGCCGGGCGCCGCTCCCCCGGCGTCCGCCCCGGGCTCCGGCCCGGCCGTCGGGGCGGGCTCCGGCCCGGCCGCCGCCGTCCTGCCCACGAACGGCGCCCCGGGGCCCGGGGGAGCGGTCGTGGACGACGTGACCGACGGGTCCGGCGGCGCCACGGCGGCCCCGACCTCGCTGCGCCAGGCCGTCGAGGCCGAGCGCGACCGGTTCGACCACGCCATGCAGGCCTCCGACGTCGCCGCCGCCGTCGCGGCGACGCTGGCGGTCGAGCAGGCGATGCAGGACTGGTCGGGCGACACGTTGCAGAGCGACGACCGCGACCACGCCCGGCGGGTGCTGCGCGCCATGGTCGTCCGACTCGGCGAGCTCGCCGTCACCGGCGCCGCCGACCCGCGGGACGTCGTCGGGGGCTACGTCGACCTGCTGCTGGAGCTGCGGGCCCAGGCCCGCGCGAGCAAGGACTTCGCCACCAGCGACCGGGTCCGTGACGCCCTCGCCACCCTGGGCGTCGAGGTCCGCGACGCACCGGACGGCGCGACCTGGGTCATGACGGAGCCGGCCGCGTGAGCGCGCCGGGCCTGCCCCGCCACGTCCGGCTGCAGGCCCACGGCCTGACCGCCCGCATCGACCCGCTGGGCGCGGCGCTGGCCCACCTGGACGCCGACGGCCGTGATCTCGTCCTGGGCTACCCCGACGGCGCGGCCCGGCCGGCGTTCGCCGGGTCCGTGCTCGTCCCCTGGCCCAACCGGCTGGGTGGCGGCAGGTACGACGTCGACGGCGCCACCTACCGGACACCGACCGACGACCCGGACCACGACAACGCGATCCACGGCCTGCTCGACGCCGTGGTGAGCGACGTCGTCGACGTGCACGCGGACCGGGTGCGCCTGCGGGCGGTGGTCCCCGCCTCCGCCGGGTACCCGTCCGACCTCGTCGTGACGCTCGGGTACGCGCTGGAGCGCGGGCGCCTGGTGGCCGACGTCCACGTCGTCAACGCCGGGGACCGCCCCGCCCCGTACGGGGTGGGCACGCACCCCTACCTGGTGGCCGGTGACGGCCCGGTCGACGCCTGGACCCTGCGCCTGGACGCGTCCGAGGTCGCCGAGCTGGACCGCACCAGCCTGCCCACGGGCGAGCTGGACCCCGTCGACGGGACCCTGCTGGACCTGCGGGAGCCCCGCCCGCTGGCGGGCCTCGAGCTGGACCACCTGCTGACCGCCGTCACCCCCGGTCCCGACGGCGACGTGGTCGCTCAGGTGCGGGACGGCGAGGGTCGGGGTGTGGCCATCGGCGCCGACGCGTCCTGGGCGCGCTGGTGGCAGGTGTTCACCTCCGACACGGTCCCGGGGGCACGGTTCCGTGCCGGGGTCGCGGTGGAACCCATGTCGTGCCCGGGCGACGCGTTCCGGTCGGGCACCGACCTGGTCCTGCTCGCCCCGGGTGAGGAGCACGCGGTTCGCTGGTGGATCGGCCCGCTGGTCCCGTAGCGTCACGGCCAGGTCGTCAGGGACGACGACCGCGACCCGGGGAGACCACCATGGTCCGACGTCACCTGCTCTGCCGCCTGCACCTGCACCGGGACCGTCGGGTCCGGGTCGACGGCGCCTGGGTGTACCGGTGCAGCCGCTGCGGCCGCCACCAGGGTCGCGGGCCGGTCATGACCCTGATGGGGGGCCAGGGCGGCGGGGTCTGAGCCCCGCGGGCCTCAGACGTCCCAGGTGACGCCCGTCGCCTGCTCGCTGAGGGCCCACAGCCGCTGACCGGCCCGCGGGTCGCGCAGCCGGCGCTCCGGGCGACGGACGACCGGCGGGCCGTGCGTGCCGAGCCGCGGGGCGACCATCTGCCCGGACGTGACCGTCGGGTCCAGCACCGCCCGCAGCAGGGGCAGCACCCCGTGGTGGACGGGCATCCCCTGCGAGCGCACCGTGGCGGAGAAGAACCGCGCCGCGAGACCACCCTGCTCGCGGGCGCTGCGGTGCTGCAGGTCGGTGTGGGTGAAGCCGGGGTGCGCGAGCACGCTCGCCACCGTGCCCGGGTGCTCACCCGGGCCGCTGCGGATGCGGCGGTCGAGCTCGACCCCGGTCACGGCGCACGCGGTCTTGGACCGCGCGTAGGCGGTCCACGGGCCGTAGCGGGGCGGGTCCAGGTCGGCGGGCCCGGGGACGGCTCCGGTGTGGCGGACGACGCTGGTGACCTGCAGGACCCGGGCCCCGGCGGTGCCCCGCACCGCGGGCCAGAGCCGGGCCAGCAGCGCGAAGTGGCCCAGGTGGTTGGTGCCCAGCTGCAGCTCGAACCCGTCGACGGTCCGCTCCTGCGGCACGGCCATGATGCCGGCGTTGGCCAGCACCAGGTCCAGGCGGGGGTGCTGGTCGAGGGTGCGCTCCGCGAAGGCCCGCACCGACGTGGGCGAGGCGACGTCGAGCAGCGACACCTCGGCCGAGGCCCCGGGGGTCCGGGCGTGGACCTGCTCCAGGGCCCGCGCCCCGCGCCCGGCGTCCCGGCAGGCCAGGACGACGTGCGCGCCCGTCGCGGTCAGCTGCACCGCGGCCTCCAGGCCGAGGCCGGAGCTGGCGCCCGTGACGACGGCGACCCGGCCGTGCTGCGGCGGGGCGTCGGCCAGGGTCCACGTCACGACACGGGCCCCCCGGGTACCGTCCCGACGGCCGCCGCGCCGTCGGTGACTCCCGGTTCGTGGACCTCCCCGACCCCGGCGTAGGCGACCACCACCGGCGCGTGGTCGCTGAAGCGCGCGTCGTAGGTCGCCGCACGGTCGACGGTCGACCACGCCGCCCGGGCCGCCAGCGCCTCGGTGACCACGTGCAGGTCGATCCGCCAGCCGGTGTCGGTGTCGAACGCCTGACCGCGCCACGACCACCAGGAGTACGGCCCGTCGACGTCCCCGGCGAGCCGGCGGCAGACGTCCACCCAGCCCGCCGCGAACCAGCTGTCGAGCACGGCGCGCTCCTCCGGCAGGAACCCGGCCTTCGTGCGGTTGCCCTTCCAGTTCTTGATGTCCCGCTCGGTGTGCCCGATGTTGAGGTCGCCAGCCAGCAGCACCGGTGGCCCGCCGGCGGCCTCCGCGGCGCGCAGCTCGCCCATCCGCAGGCTCGCCGCGGCCAGGAACCGGACCTTGTCCACCTGCTTGTCGGTGCCCGCCTCACCGGAGTGGACGTACACGCTGACCATGCGGACGGCGTCGACCCCCTCGCCGACGGTGGCCTCGACCCACCGGCCGTCGGTCTCGAAGCCCGGCAGGGTGAGGACGACGTCCCGCAGCGGGGTGCGGGCGGCGACGGCGACGCCGGAACGGCCCTTCTGCGCGCAGACCGCCTCGACGACGTGCCAGCCCTCCCCCAGGTGCTCGGCCACCATCTCGGCGTCGGCCCTCACCTCCTGCAGCAGCAGGACGTCGGGGCGACGCTCCTCCAGCCACGTGGGCATGCCCCGGCGGTGGGCCGCACGGACCCCGTTGACGTTGACGCTCGCGACGACCAGCACGGGTCACCACCCTAGGCTTGCGGCATGACCGTCGCGGACGACGCCCTGGCCCTGACCGACGACCTGGTGCGCCTGCGCCACGCCCTGCACCGTCACCCCGAGATCGGGCTGCACCTGCCCCGGACGCAGCAGACGGTCCTCGAGGCGCTGGTCGGCCTGGACCTGGAGATCACCACCGGTGACGCGCTGTCCAGCGTGACGGCCGTGCTGCGCGGCGGCGGCACCCCCGGACCCCACGGACCGGGTGCGCACCCCGGCCGGCGCCCGGTCGTGCTGCTGCGGGCCGACATGGACGCCCTGCCGGTGCAGGAGGAGCTCGACGTCCCCTACCGCAGCGAGGTCGACGGCGTCATGCACGCCTGCGGCCACGACCTGCACGTCACCTCGCTCGTCGGCGCCGCGCACCTGCTGTCGGCGCAGCGGGACTCCCTGCCCGGCGACGTCGTGCTGATGTTCCAGCCGGGCGAGGAGGGCTTCGACGGTGCCGGGCACATGATCGCCGAGGGGGTCCTCGACGCCGCCGGGCGCCGGCCCGACGCCGCCTACGCCCTGCACGTGATGTCCGGTCTCGCCCCCCGCGGTCAGGTCGCCTCGCGTCCCGGTCCGCTGCTGGCGGCCAGCGACGGGCTGTTCGTCACCCTGCACGGGCGGGGCGGGCACGGCTCGGCCCCGCACAACGCGGCCGACCCGGTGCCCGCGATCGGCGAGATCGTCCTGGGCGCCCAGGCCGTGGCCGGGCGCACGGTCGGTCCGTTCGAGACCGGCCTGGTCACCTTCGGCAAGGTGGAGGCGGGGACGCGGCGCAACATCATCCCCGCGTCCGCCTACGCCGAGGCCACCGTCCGGACCGTCGACCCGGCCGTGCGCGAGAAGCTGCGCGACGCCCTGGTCCGCTACTGCGAGGGCGTGGCGGCGGCCCACGGGCTGACCGCCGAGGTCCGGTTCGAGCCCGAGTACCCCGTGACGGTCAACGACGCGGCCGAGCACGCGTTCGTCGAGCGGGCTCTGGGCGAGCTGTTCGGCGCCGACCGGATCACGCGCATGCCCGACCCCATCGCCGGGGCCGAGGACTTCAGCCGCGTCCTCGCCGAGGTCCCCGGGGTGATGGTGTTCCTGGGCGCGGCCCTGGAAGGCCGGGACTGGCAGACCGCCCCGGACAACCACTCGGCGCTGGCCGGGTTCGACGACTCCGTCCTGCCCGACGGCGCCGCCCTGCTCGCCCACCTCGCCGAGCGCCGCCTGGACCAGCTCGCCCGCTGAGGCGGGTCAGGTGACGGCGCGCTCGGCCATGTCGACGACGTTGGCCAGCAGCATGGCCCGGGTCATCGGCCCCACCCCGCCGGGCATCGGGGCCAGCCAGCCGGCGACCTCGCGCACGGCCGGGTCGACGTCGCCGACCAGGCGCGCCTTGCCCGTCTGCGGGTCGACGACCCGGGTGACGCCCACGTCCAGCACGGCCGCGCCCGGCTTGACCCAGTCGGCCTTGATCGTGCCCGCCGCCCCGGCCGCGGCCACGACCACGTCGGCGCGACGCACCGCGGCGGCCAGGTCACGGGTCCGGGTGTGGGTGAGCGTCACCGTCGCGTCGACGCCACGGCGGGTCAGCAGCAGCCCGATCGGACGACCGACGGTCACCCCGCGCCCCACCACGCACACCTCCGCCCCCGACAGCGGCACGTCGTAGCGGCCGAGCAGCTCGACGATGCCGCGCGGGGTGCACGGCAGCGGTGAGGTGATGTCGCCGGACACCTGCAGGACGAGCCGCCCCAGGTTGGTCGGGTGGAGCCCGTCGGCGTCCCGGTCGGGGTCGACGGCCTCGAGCACGGTTTGCTGGTCGATGCCCGCCGGCAGCGGCAGCTGGACGATGTAGCCCGTGCACGCCGGGTCGGCGTTGAGCCGGGCCACCGCGGCCAGCACGTCGGCCTGCGACGCGTCGGCGGGCAGGTCCTCGCGGATGGACGTGATGCCGACCTCGGCGCAGTCGCGGTGCTTGCCGGCGACGTAGGACGCCGAGCCCGGGTCCTCCCCCACGAGCAGCGTGCCCAGACCGGGCACGACGCCGCGCTCACGCAGCGCCGTGACGCGCTGCGCGAGCTCGGAGCGGATCGTCGCCGCGGTGGCCTTGCCGTCCAGGACCTGCGCGGTCACGCGCTGAAGCTGCCGACGGAGGAGTACAGCGGGAAGCGCTCGGTGAGCACGTCCACCCGCGCCCGCAGCGCAGCCACGTCGGAGGCCGGGTCGAAGGCGCCCGCGACGATGTCGGCGACCTCGGTGAACTCCTCGTCGCCGAAGCCGCGGGTGGCCAGGGCCGGGGTGCCGAGCCGCACGCCGGAGGTCACCATCGGCGGACGGGGGTCGAACGGCACGGCGTTGCGGTTGGCCGTGATGCCGGCGGAGTGCAGCCGGTCCTCGGCCTGCCGGCCGTCCAGCTCGCTGCTGCGCAGGTCCGCGAGCACCAGGTGCACGTCCGTGCCGCCGGTGACGACGTCCACGCCGGTGGCCTTGGCGTCGTCACCCAGCAGCCGGTCGGCCAGGATCGACGCCCCCCGCAGGGTGCGCTCCTGCTTCTCGCGGAACTCCGGCGTCATGGCGAGGCGGAACGCGACGGCCTTGGCCGCGATGACGTGCATCAGCGGGCCGCCCTGCTGGCCGGGGAACACGCCCGAGTCGATCTTCTTGGCCAGCTCCTGCTTGCACAGGATGATGCCGGCGCGCGGGCCGGTCAGGGTCTTGTGGGTCGTCGAGGTCACCACGTCGGCGTAGGGCACCGGCGAAGGGTGGACGCCCGCGGCGACCAGTCCCGCGAAGTGGGCCATGTCGACCAGCAGGTAGGCGCCGACCTCGTCGGCGATGGCGCGGAACGCCGCGAAGTCCAGGTGACGGGGGTACGCCGACCAGCCGGCGATGATCATCTTCGGGCGGCGCTCGAGCGCGACGGCCCGGACCTGGTCCATGTCGATGCGGTGGTCGGTCTCGGACACGCCGTAGCTGGCGGCGTCGTAGAGCATCCCGGAGAAGTTGAGCCGCATGCCGTGGGTCAGGTGGCCGCCGTGGGCCAGGTCCAGGCCCAGGATGGTGTCACCCGGGGTGAGGAGCTTCTGCAGCACCGCGGCGTTGGCGCTGGCGCCGGAGTGCGGCTGGACGTTGGCGTGCTCCGCGCCGAACAGCTGCTTGGCGCGCTCACGGGCCAGCTCCTCGGCGACGTCGACCTGCTCGCAGCCGCCGTAGTACCGCTTGCCGGGGTAGCCCTCGGCGTACTTGTTGGTGAGCACGCTGCCCTGGGCCTCGAGGACGGCGCGGGGGGCGAAGTTCTCGCTGGCGATCATCTCCAGCGTGCCGCGCTGGCGGTCCGCCTCGCCGTCGAGGACGGCCGCGATCTCGGGGTCGACCTCGGACAGGGGCGCGTCGGTCAGGTGGGCGCTCGTGAGGGAGGGAACAGCGGTACCGGTCATGGGGGTCTCCACAGACGTCAGGTCGATCCCCGGGCCCAGGCGAACGACCCAGCAGGCTGCCTACCGCTCCCCGGGGGTGACCCCCTGAACGCCAGTCGCGGTGCCCCGAGACTAGCAACCGGACGCCGCGGTGGCTGCCGTGCACCCCGCGTACGCTGCCACCCCGTGAGCCTCCCGACCGGCCCCGGCGCCGCGCCCCCCTCCCCGACCACGGACGCGCCGCACTACGTGCTGACGCTGTCCTGCCCGGACCGGCCCGGGATCGTCCACGCCGTCACCGGCGCGCTGCTGCGGCACCAGGCCAACGTCACGGAGTCCCAGCAGTTCGGGGACCCCGACACCCAGCTGTTCTTCCTCCGCGTGCAGTTCACCTGCCCCGCGGCCCCGGAGCGGCTGGACGCGGCGCTGCGAGGGGCGGCGGCCGAGTTCGACTTCGACTGGCAGCTGCACCCCCTCACCGACCCCACGCGCACCCTCATCATGGTCAGCCGCGCCGGGCACTGCCTCAACGACCTGCTGTTCCGTCAGCGCGCCGGCCGGCTGCCGGTCGACCCGGTGGCCGTGGTGAGCAACCACCGCGACCTGGAGGGCCTGGCCGACTTCTACCAGGTGCCGTTCCACCACGTCCCGGTCGCCCCGCGCGACGCCGACGCCAAGGCCGCCGCCGAGGACACGCTGCTGGGCCTGGTGTCCGAGCTGGACGTCGAGCTCGTCGTGCTGGCCCGCTACATGCAGGTGCTGAGCCCGCGGGTGTGCGACGAGCTGGCCGGCCGCGCCATCAACATCCACCACTCGTTCCTGCCCAGCTTCGCGGGGGCGCGGCCCTACCACCAGGCCCACACCCGCGGGGTCAAGCTCATCGGAGCCACGGCCCACTACGTGACGGCGGACCTGGACGAGGGACCGATCATCGAGCAGGACGTCGAGCGGGTCGACCACTCCCACGCCGTGGACGACCTGGTCGGGCTGGGTCAGGACGTCGAGTGCCGCGCCCTGGCCCGCGCGGTCCGCTGGCACGCCGAGCGGCGGGTGCTCGTCGACCGGAACCGGACCGTCGTGTTCCGCTGAGGCCACGGCCCCCCGGCGCGCACGGCTGCTTCATCCGCCACGGATGAGGTGGGCCGGGGTGCCATTCCCCGACCGTCTCGCCATGACGAACAAGTGGGGGGCGGAGCTCCTGGGCACCTTCTGGCTGGTCCTGGGTGGGTGCGGCACCGCCGTGATCGCCGGCGGGGACGTGGGCTTCGTGGGCGTGGCGCTCGCGTTCGGCCTGGCCGTCCTGACGGCGGCGTACGCGGTCGGCCACGTCTCCGGGGGCCACTTCAACCCGGCGGTGACCGTCGGGGTCACGATCGCCGGGCGCTTCGCGTGGAAGGACGTGCCGGGCTACGTCGCCGCCCAGCTGGTCGGCGCGACGCTGGCGGCGGCGGTGATCCTCGCGGTGGTGTCCGGCCAGGACGACTTCGACCGGAGCACGGGTTTCGCGACCAACGGCTGGGGCGAGGCCTCACCGGGCGGGTACGGCCTCGTGGCGGCCCTGGTGATCGAGGTGGTCCTCACGGCGGTGTTCCTGTACGTCATCCTCGGGGCCACCGACACCCGCGCCCCCAAGGGGTTCGCCCCGATCGCCATCGGGCTGGCCCTGACGCTGGTGCACCTGGTGTCCATCCCGGTGACCAACACGTCGGTCAACCCGGCCCGGTCGTTCAGCCAGGCCGTGTTCTCCGGCGGGGTCGCGCTGGAGCAGCTCTGGCTGTTCGTCCTCGCGCCGCTGGTGGGGGCGGCCGTGGCCGGGCTCAGCTACGGGGTGCTGCTCGGTCGCCAGCAGGCCGAGCCGGCGTCGCTGCAGGAGTCGCAGCAGGGCTGAGCCCGAGCCGCTCGACGACCCGGGCGGCGATCACGTCGGGCGGGTCCGCCACGTCGAACTCGCCGCCGTCCTCACCGGGCTCCAGCGGCTCCAGCGTCGTCAGCTGCGACTGCAGCATCGACGGCGGCATGAAGTGCTGGCGCCCCTGCATGCGAGACAGGATCAGCGCCGGGTCCCCGACCAGGTGCACGAAGTACGTGCCCGGGGCGTCGGCGGTGAGCATGTTGCGGTAGCTGCGTCGCAACGCCGAGCAGGTCATCACCGTGGACCGCCCGTCGGCGTGCTGCACCCCGGTCCAGTCGGCCAGCGCCTGCAGCCAGGGCGCCCGGTCCTGGTCGGTGAGCGGGTGCCCGGAGGCCATCTTCTCCACGTTGCGCCGGGGGTGCAGCGAGTCCCCCTCGAGGAACTCCCACCCCAGCAGGGCCTCCAGCTGCAGCGCGACCGTGGTCTTGCCCGTGCCGGACACACCCATGACGACCAGGTGGACGGGCGCGTCGGTCGGCACCGCCCCGACCGCGTCGACCACCTCAGATCACCACCCAGACGGCGAAGGCGATGAGGAACGCGGTGGTGCCGAGCGTGGTCTCCATCACCGTCCAGGTCTTCAGGGTGGTCTTCTCGTCCATCCCGAAGAACCGGCTGACGAGCCAGAAGCCGGAGTCGTTGACGTGCGACAGCACGGTAGCCCCGGCGGCGATGGCCATGACGACGAGCGACAGGTGCAGCTCGCTCAGCCCGTCCGTGGCCGCGACGGCCGGGGCGATGAGTCCGGCGGCCGTGGTCAGGGCGACGGTGGCCGAGCCCTGCGCGACACGCAGCGCCGTGGCGATGAGGAACGCGGCCACGATGATCGGCAGCCCCAGGTCCGACAGCGAGTCCGACAGCGCCGCGCCGATGCCGCTGGTGCGGAGCACCCCGCCGAACATCCCGCCCGCACCGGTGATGAGGATGATCGAGCAGATCGGGCCCAGGGAGTCGTTGAGCAGGGTCTCCACGTCGGACCAGCTGCGGCCCTGACGGCGGCCCAGCACGACGATGGCCACCAGCAGGGTGATGAGCAGGGCCACGGGGGTCTGGCCCAGCAGCACCAGCGCCTGGGCCCAGGTCTGCTCGGCGTCGATGACGCCGGCGGTGCCGAGGGTCGTGATCCCGGTGTTGAGGCCGATCAGGACCAGCGGCAGCAGGAGGATGCCGAGCACGGTGCCGAACGTCGGCAGGTCCTGCGGCGTGCCGGTCTCCTGACGGGTGGCCGTGGCGGTGGCCGTGCCGGCCGGGCTGCTGCCGTTGCCGTGGCCGCTGCCGCCGCCGGTACCGCCCCTGACGTCGTCGGGTGAGCCGCTGCCGTCGGACAGCCCGGCCCCGCCCATGACCGCCGGCGTCGGGATGTAGAACCTGTGACCGGCCCAGCGCGAGAACAGGTACACCCCGATGTACCAGGAAGGGATCGCGACGAGCAGGCCGACGAACAGGGTGAGGCCGATGTTGGCGCCCAACAGCTCGGACGCCGCGACCGGACCCGGGTGCGGCGGGACGAACGCGTGCATGGCGGCGAAGGCGCCCGCGGCGGGCAGCGCGTACAGCAGCAGCGAGCCACCGAAACGGCGCGCGACGGTGAGGATGATCGGCAGGAACACGACCAGCCCGGCGTCGAAGAAGATCGGGAAGCCGAAGATGAGGGACGCGACACCCAGCGCCAGCGGCGCGCGCTTCTCCCCGAACCGGGCCACCAGGGTGTCGGCGAGCACCTGCGCGCCGCCCGTCACCTCCAGCAGCCGCCCGATCATCACGCCGAACCCGACCAGCAGGGCCACCGAGGCCAGCGTGCTGCCGAACCCGCTGAGCAGGGCCGACGGGATGTCCGCGAACGGGATGCCCGTCACCAGCGCCGTCAGCAGGCTCACGAGCACCAGCGCGATGAACGCGTGGAGCTTGAGCCGGATGACCAGGAACAGCAGGAGCGCGACCGCGCCCGCCGCGATCAGGAGCAGGACGGGTCCGGAGTAGACCGGTTCGATCGGATCCATCCCCTCACCGTGGTCTGCCCGAGGGGCCCAGGCAAGTTCCTCCGCGGCGCGGTGCGACCTAGAAGCCGCAGACCGCCAGCGCCTGCCGCAGCAGCGTCCCCTGGCCGTTGCTCATCTCGGCCTGCAGGCCCGCGTCGGCCGCCTCCTCCGGGGTCACCCAGGTGAGCTGGAGCGCGTCCTGCTGCGGGTGGCAGTCACCCTCTACCGGGACGACGTAGGCCAGCGACACCGCGTGCTGGCGGGGGTCGTGGAACGGCGTCACCCCCGGGACGGGAAAGTACTCCGCCACCGTGAACGGCTGCGGGTGGGCGGGCAGCTTGGGCAGGGCCAACGGTCCCAGGTCCTTCTCGAGGTGCCGCAGCAGCGCCCCCCGGACCCGCTCGTGGTGCAGCACCCGCCCCGACACCAGGGCCCGGCTGATCTCACCCGCCCCGGTGGCGCGCAGCAGCAGGCCGAACGCGGTGACCGTCCCGGTCTCGTCGACCCGCACGGGGAGGGCGTCCACGTAGAGGATCGGCATCCGCTCCCGGGCGGAGTCGAGCTCCTCCCGGCTCAGCCAGCGGCTGCCGGCCTCGGTGACGTAGTCGGTCATGGTCCTGCCTCCATCGTCCTGCCTGGCCCCGTCGACGGCCCGCTCCCCGGGGGGCGCGGGCCGTCCACGACGAACGGGTGCGTGCGCTCAGCCGAGCTTGGCGGCGAGGTTCTCGTCGAGCGCGCCGAGGAACTCCTCGGTGCTGAGGTACGGCTGGTCCTTGCTGATGAGCAGGGCGAGGTCCTTGGTCATCTGGCCGTTCTCGACGGTCTCGATGACGACCTGCTCGAGCGCCTCGGCGAACCCGACGACCTCGGGGGTGGAGTCGAGGCGACCACGGTGGGCCAGGCCCCGCGTCCACGCGAAGATCGACGCGATCGGGTTGGTCGAGGTGGGCTTGCCCTGCTGGTGCTGGCGGTAGTGGCGCGTCACGGTGCCGTGGGCGGCCTCCGCCTCCATGGTCCGGCCGTCCGGGGTCATCAGGACGCTGGTCATCAGGCCGAGCGAGCCGAAGCCCTGCGCGACGGTGTCGGACTGCACGTCGCCGTCGTAGTTCTTGCAGGCCCAGACGTAGCCGCCCTCCCACTTCATGGCCGCGGCGACCATGTCGTCGATGAGGCGGTGCTCGTAGGTGAGGCCGGCCGCGTCGAAGTCGGCCTTGAACTCGGCGTTGAACACGTCCTCGAAGATGTCCTTGAAGGCGCCGTCGTAGGCCTTGAGGATCGTGTTCTTCGTCGACATGTAGACCGGGTAGCCGCGGTTGAGGCCGTAGGCGAGCGACGCGCGGGCGAAGTCCTCGATGGACTTGTTGAAGTTGTACATCCCCATGGCGACGCCGCCGTCCTCGGGGAACTTCACGACCTCGTGCTCGATCGGCGCGGAGCCGTCGGCCGGGGTGTACGTCATGGTCAGCGTGCCGGCGCCGGGGACCTTGAAGTTGGTGGCCTTGTACTGGTCGCCGTGGGCGTGACGGCCGATGATGATCGGCTTGGTCCAGCCCGGCACCAGGCGCGGGATGTTGCTGATGATGATGGGCTCGCGGAAGACGACGCCACCGAGGATGTTGCGGATCGTGCCGTTGGGCGACACCCACATCTTCTTCAGGCCGAACTCCTCGACCCGCGCCTCGTCCGGCGTGATGGTGGCGCACTTGACGCCGACGCCGTGCTCCTGGATCGCCCGGGCGGCGTCGACCGTGATCTGGTCGTCGGTCGCGTCCCGGCTCTCGATGCCCAGGTCGAAGTACCTGAGGTCGACGTCGAGGTAGGGGTGGATCAGGCGGTCCTTGATGAACTGCCAGATGATCCGCGTCATCTCGTCGCCGTCGAGCTCGACGACGGGCCCGTTGACCTTGATCTTCGCCATTGGTGGATGCATCTCCTCATCGGGTCTGGTTGCGTGACGAGCCTAACGAACGACGGGACCGCTCCGAGCCGCTCACGACCGGGCGCAGCCGCTAGCGTCGCGGGGGAGACTTCCGCACACCGACTCGTCGAGGAGATCGTCGTGACCACCCCCGCCAGCACATCCCCCGTGACCGTCGCCGTGACGGGCGCCGCCGGCCAGATCGGCTACAGCCTCCTGTTCCGCATCGCCAGCGGCGCCATGCTCGGCCCGGACACCCCCGTGCGGCTCCGGCTGCTGGAGATCACCCCGGCGCTGGGCGCGGCCTCGGGCGTGGCGATGGAGCTCGACGACTGCGCGTTCCCGCTGCTGGCCGGCATCGAGATCAGCGACGACCCGGCCGTCGCCTTCGACGGCGCCCAGGTGGCGCTGCTCGTCGGGTCCCGTCCTCGCACCAAGGGCATGGAGCGCGGCGACCTGCTGTCCGCCAACGGGGCCATCTTCACCGGGCAGGGCAAGGCGCTGAACGACCACGCCGCCGACGACCTCAAGGTCCTCGTGGTGGGCAACCCGGCCAACACCAACGCGCTCATCGCCATGAACAACGCCCCCGACGTGCCCCGCGAGCGCTTCACGGCGATGACCCGGCTGGACCACAACCGTGCCCTGGCGCAGCTGTCGGCGAGGACCGGTGCACCGGTCACCGACATCCGCCGCATGACCATCTGGGGCAACCACTCCGCGACGCAGTACCCCGACCTGTTCCGCGCCGAGGTCGGCGGCCGGGTCGCGGCCGAGGTCGTCGACGACCAGGCCTGGCTGGAGGGCACCTTCATCCCCACCGTGCAGAAGCGGGGCGCCGCCATCATCGAGGCGCGGGGCTCGTCGTCCGCCGCCAGCGCGGCCAGCGCCGCGGTCGACCACGTCCGCGACTGGGTGCACGGCACGCCCGCGGCCGACTGGACCTCGATGGCCGTGCCCAGCGACGGCTCCTACGGCGTCCCGGACGGTCTCATCAGCTCCTTCCCGGTGACCTGCTCGGGCGGGGAGCACTCGATCGTCCAGGGTCTGGAGCTCGACGACTTCAGCCGCGCCCGCATCGACGCCAGCGTCGCCGAGCTCACCGAGGAGCGCGACGCCGTCGCCGGCATGGGCCTCCTGGGTTCCTGACCCACCCGCCCCCGGCGCCCGTCTCCCACCCCGGGAGGCGGGCGCCGCTGCCCGGGGCGGGTGAGGTCCGTGGTGCCGAGCGGCGGATCAGTGGGCGAAGTGGCGGACACCCGTCAGGTACATCGTGGCGCCGGCGGCCTCGACCGCGGCCACGACCTCGGCGTCGCGCACCGACCCGCCCGGCTGCACGACGGCGCGGACACCGGCGTCGAGCAGCACCTGGACGCCGTCGGCGAACGGGAAGAACGCGTCCGAGGCCGCGACGGACCCGCGGGCCCGGTCCTCCCCCGCGCGGGCGACCGCGAGCCGGCAGGAGTCGACCCGGTTGACCTGGCCCATGCCGATGCCGACCGACGCCCCGTCGCGGGCGAGCAGGATGGCGTTGGACTTGACGGCGCGGACCGCCCGCCACGCGAACGCCGCCTCCTCCAGACCGGCCTCGTCCAGCTCGGGTCCGGCGGCCAGCGTCCAGCCGGTGGGGTCGTCGCCCGCCGCGTCGACCTCGTCGACCTGCTGGACCAGCAGCCCCCCGTCGATGCGCCGCCACTCCTGGCCGGTCCCCGTGGGGGCGGGGACGACGAGCAGGCGCACGTTCTTCTTGGCCGTCAGCACCTCCAGCGCGTCGGGGTCGAAGGCCGGGGCCGCGACGACCTCGGTGAACACCTCGGCCAGCTGCTCGGCCATCGCGCGGGTGACCGGACGGTTGGCGGCCACGACGCCGCCGAAGGCGCTCACCGGGTCGCAGGCGTGGGCGCGGGCGTGGGCGTCGGCGATCTCGTCCGTGGTGCTGCCGGGCGGACCGACGGCCGGACCGGTCACCGCGATGCCGCAGGGGTTGGCGTGCTTGATGATCGCGACGGCGGGCACGACGTGGTCGTAGGCGGCGCGCACGGCCGCGTCGGTGTCGACGAAGTTGTTGTACGACATGGCCTTGCCGTGCAGCTGCTCGGCGCCGGCCAGGCCGCCGGTCCCGCCGCCGGTCGCGTACACCGCCGCCTGCTGGTGCGGGTTCTCGCCGTAGCGGAGCCCGGCCACGAGCGTGCCGACCGTGCCGGTGAAGGCCGGGGCCACCCGGGCCGGCGGGCTCCCCGGCTCGGCGGCCGCGCGCGCGACGGCCTCGTCGGCGGCCGCGACCTGCTCGGCGAACCAGGTCGCCACGGCCACGTCGTACGCCGCGGTGTGCGCGAACGCGGCTGCGGCGAGCCGGGTCCGCTCGGCGAGGGTGAACCCGCCGCCCTCGACCGCGGCCACGACCTCGTCGTAGCGGGCCGGGTCGACGACCACGGCGACGCTGGGGTGGTTCTTGGCCGAGGACCGCACCATGGCCGGACCGCCGATGTCGATCTGCTCGACGACCGCGTCCGGCGCCGCCCCCGAGGCGACCGTCGCGGCGAACGGGTACAGGTTCACCACCACCAGGTCGAACAGGTCGATCCCCAGCTCGGCGACCTGCTCCAGGTGGTCGGGCTTGCGGCGGTCGGCCAGCAGACCCGCGTGCACCCCGGGGTGCAGCGTCTTCACGCGGCCGTCCAGGCACTCGGGGAACCCGGTCACCTGCTCGACGCCGGTGACGGGCACCCCCGCGGCGGCGACCCGGGCGGCGGTCGAGCCGGTGGACACGATCTCGACGCCGGCGGCGTGCAGCCGGGCGGCGAGGTCCTCCAGCCCGGTCTTGTCGTAGACGCTGACGAGGGCGCGACGGACGGGGCGGCGGCCCGCCTCGGACGGGGAGGTCTGCTGGGTCACGGCCACGAGCCTATCGACGCGCCGCGGCGTCCCCGTCCGCGGCGGGAGGCCACCAGGAGGCGTGCCGCCCCGTGACGGTCGTGCCGTCGGCCAGCAGGCCGGCGCACACCTGGACGAGCAGCTCGCGCTCGACCACCTTGATGCGCTCGTGCAGCGTCTGCTCGTCGTCGTCGGGGCGGACGTCCACGGCCCGCTGCGCCAGGACCGGGCCGGTGTCGGTGCCCTCGTCGACCAGGTGGACGGTGCAGCCGGTCACCCTGACGCCGTAGGCCAGGGCGTCCCGGACGGCGTGGGCCCCCGCGAAGGACGGCAGCAGGGCGGGGTGGGTGTTGACGATGCGCTGCGGGAACGCCGCCAGGACCGCCGGTCCCAGGATGCGCATGAAGCCGGCGCTCACCACCCAGTCCGGACGCAGGGCCACCAGCCGCTGCGCCAGCGCCGCGTCCCAGGCCGCACGGTCCTCGAAGTCCCGGGGCACCACGGTGACCGCGTCGACCCCGGCCTCGGCGGCCCGGTCCAGCGCCGCGCAGGGCCGGTCGGTGACGAGCGCGACCAGCTCGGCCGGCACGGTCCCCGCGGCCACGGCGTCGACCAGCGTCGAGAACAGGCTTCCGGTGCCCGAGGCGAGCACGACGAGACGGGGCACGGGCGCCAGGGTAGACGGGACGAGGGTGCGCCTCCGGCCACGACGCCCACGTCTGCGACCATCGTGCCGTGGCAGCGGACGGTGGCAGCGGGAGCACGAGGACCGTCGGCGGCACCCTCAACCAGCCGCACGTCCGGCTCGCCCTGGAGATGTTCCTGCTGCTGCTGGGGGCCGAGCTCACCCGGACGCTGCCGCTGCCGTGGCGCCTGGCCGGGCTGGTGTTCTCGGTGCTGGCCCTGGTGCAGGGCATCCGGGCGCTGCGTGCGGTCCGGGCCCACCGCACCGGGAACCGTGACGGTCTGCCCCCCGGCCCCACCGGTGGCGTCCTGGTGCTCGTCGGGGTCGTCGTCGCCGTCGTCCTCACCGTGGTCCAGGTGGCGATGCTGGCGGCCTACCCCCTGGTCCAGGACCAGGAGTCGTGCCGCGACCGAGCCCTCACCCGGACGGCGCTGGAACGGTGCGACGACGAGCTGTTCGACCGGATCGAGCAGCTGGGCGTCAGCGTCCCCGGGAGCTGATCGACCCGACCGCGCGGGCCCCCGCGGCCCGCACCCCGGCCGCGCCCGCGGCTCCGGCGCGGCGCAGGTCGGACCGGCGGCGTCCGATCGGTCGACCGGAGAGCAGGTGCAGCGCCGCCCCGACCAGCAGACCCCCGACCAGCACCTCCGCGGTGACCGCGGCGACCACGAGCAGCAGGTCGGGGCCGAGCGGCGCCCACGGCCCCAGCGCCCCGGAGGACACCCGCACGAGGCCGGCGACGGCGATGCCGACCAGCGCGGCGACCGCCACGGCGTCGGCGAGCCGGTCGGTGAGCGTGGCCCCGCGGCTGCTGGGGTCCCGGTGGGTGTGCCAGCCCGCGAGCGCTCCCGCCAGGACCACGAGCAGCGGGCCCAGGTAGGCCCACAGCGGGAAGGGCCCCGGGACGGGCAGGGCGGCCAGCAGCGGGACGGCCGGGACGTCCACCACCGTGGAGCCGGACAGGGTGACCACCCCGTCGGAGAACCGCGTGCCGGGACCCGCGAGGACCGACCCGGACCACACCGTCGCACCGGGCAGGTAGGCGACCTGCGCCAGCAGCAGGAGCAGCCCCCCGACGGCACCGGGCGCCAGGGCACCGTGCACCCCGGCGGCCGTGGGCAGGTCGAGCAGCAGCCCGACGGCCAGCAGCACGGCTCCCGCCAGCAGCCAGACCGCGAGCGCGACACCCGCGGCGGGGAGCACGCGCCGCAGCTGGACGGCCACCACGTGGGGCAGCCGGTCGGTCAGGGACCCGCCGTGCACGCTCAGCACCCCGGCGGCGGAGCCCAGCAGGGCGAGGACGGCCGCGCCGACCGCGCAGGCCGACGGCACCGGGGCCAGCACCGCGGTGTCGACGGCCCAGGCGAGGCCCCACGCGGCCCCGGCGTACACGGCGGCCACCGCCAGGCAGAGCAGGAGCGACCGGACCGGGGTGCACCGCCGGGCCGTGCGCCGTCCGGCCCGCCAGGCCAGCGTGGCCGCGACCAGGGACAGCCCGAGCGGGGCCAGGGACACCGTGCCCGGGACCAGCGTGGCCGGGTCGGCCGGGGAGGTGGACGAGACGACCTCGCTGACGACGGCCAGCTCGCCGAGGTGGGCCAGCAGCCACAGGTCCGCGCCGAGCCGCACCGCCTGCCACCAGGACGTCCCGGACGACGCCTCGGTCGCCCAGCCCAGCACCACCAGACCGACGCAGGCGAGCAGCCCGACCGCCACCGCACCGACAGCGTGCGACACGGCCAGCCGCAGGTCGGCGAAGGCGGCGGCCCAGGGCCTGCGACGCCCACCGGGCGGCGTCGGGCGCGGGGCCGGGCGGGCGGGCGGGGCGACGGAGGAGCCGCTGCCGCCCCGACGGGACGGGCCGGTGCCGCGCGGTCGTCCGCCGGCACCGGGTCGGGTTCGGTCGGTGCGGACGCCACTCACCGGACCATGGTCGCGGCCCGAGGGCCGCGGCGGACGAGCGACACGCGACGACGGGGGGGCGATCCGGGGTGAGGGCCCCCGACGCCGACGGCCGGGCCCGACCACGTGAGGTCGGACCCGGCCGCCGGGGTGTCGCGGACGGTCAGCCGGCGGTGATGATCTCCCGCATCAGACGGGCCGTCTCGCTCGGGGTGCGACCGACGCGCACGCCGACCGCCTCCAGCGCCTCGGCCTTGGCCGCCGCGGTGCCGGCGGAGCCGGACACGATCGCGCCGGCGTGGCCCATGGTCTTGCCCTCGGGCGCGGTGAACCCGGCGACGTATCCGACGACCGGCTTGGTCACGTGGTCCTTGATGTAGGCCGCCGCCCGCTCCTCGGCGTCCCCGCCGATCTCGCCGATCATGACGATCGCCTTGGTGTCGGGGTCGGCCTCGAAGGCCTCGAGGCAGTCGATGTGCGTGGTGCCGATGACGGGGTCGCCACCGATGCCGACGCAGGTCGTGAACCCGAGGTCCCGCAGCTCGTACATCATCTGGTAGGTCAGCGTGCCGGACTTGCTGACCAGCCCGATCGGGCCGGCCTGGGTGATGTCGGCCGGGATGATCCCCGCGTTGGCCAGGCCGGGGCTGATGAGGCCGGGGCAGTTGGGGCCGATCAGCCGGGTCGTGCCCGAGTTCGCCGCGAGCTGGTAGAACTCCGCGGAGTCCTTGACCGGGACGCCCTCGGTGATGACGACCGCCAGCGGGATCTGCGCCTCGACGGCCTCGACGACCGCGCCGCGGGTGAACTTGGCGGGCACGAAGATGACGGTCGTGTCGGCCCCGGTGGCGCTCATCGCCTCACCGACGGAGTTGAACACCGGCAGCTGCACTCCCGAGCCGTCCGGCCCGGTGAACTCGACGCTCTGGCCGCCCTTGCCGGGGGTGACCCCGCCGACGACGGTGGTGCCGGAGGTCAGCATCCGCTGGGTGTGCTTGCGCCCCTCGGAGCCGGTCATGCCCTGCACGACGACCTTGGATGAACCTGTCAGGAAGATTGCCACGTCTGCTCGTGCCCTCTCAGCCAGCTGCCAGCTCGGCGGCGCGGTCTGCCGCGCCGTCCATCGTGTCGACCTGCTCGACACCGTCCAGCGCGGCCTCGGTCAGGATCGACCGGCCGAGCTCGGCGTTGTTGCCGTCCAGACGCACCACCAACGGCTTGGTGACGTGCTCGTCGCGCGAGGCCAGCAGCTCGAAGGCGCTGACGATGCCGTTGGCGACCGCGTCGCAGGAGGTGATGCCACCGAACACGTTGACGAACACGCTCTCGACCTGGGCGTCGGAGATGATGATCTCCAGCCCGTTGGCCATCACCTCGGCCGAGGCGCCGCCGCCGATGTCGAGGAAGTTGGCCGGCTTGACGCCGCCGTGCTTCTCGCCGGCCTGCGCCACCACGTCCAGGGTGCTCATGACCAGACCCGCGCCGTTGCCGATGATGCCGACGGAGCCGTCGAGCTTGACGTAGTTGAGGCCCTTCTCCTTCGCGGCCTGCTCCAACGGGTCCTCGGCGGAGGAGTCGACGAGGGCGGCGTGGGAGGCCTGCCGGAACTCGGCGTTCTCGTCCAGCGTCACCTTGCCGTCCAGCGCGAGCACCTCGCCGGTGCCCGTGGACACCAGCGGGTTGACCTCGACGAGGGTCGCGTCCTCCTCGACCATCACCGTCCACAGCTTCTCCAGGACGCCGGCGACCTTGTCGGCCAGCTCACCGGTGAAGCCGCCGGCCGCCGCGATCTCGGCCGCCTTGGCCGCGTCCACGCCCGCCAGCGCGTCGACCGCCACCCGGCCGAGGGCCTCGGGGCGCTCGACGGCGAGGGTCTCGATCTCGACCCCGCCCTCCTTGCTGGCCATGGCCAGCCAGGTGCGGTTGGAGCGGTCCAGCAGGAAGGAGACGTAGTACTCCTCGGCGATGTCCGCGCCCTGGGCGATCATCACGCGGTGGACGGTGTGGCCCTTGATGTCCATGCCGAGGATGGCGCGGGCGTGGGCCTCGGCCTCGTCGGGGGTCTTCGCGACCTTGACGCCGCCGGCCTTGCCGCGGCCGCCGACCTTGACCTGGGCCTTGACGACGACCACCCCGCCGATGCGCTCGGCCGCAGCCCGCGCCTCCTCGGGGGTGGTGGCCACCTCGCCGGCCAGCACGGGTACGCCGTGCTTCTCGAACATGTCGCGCGCCTGGTATTCGTACAGGTCCACGTCTGGTTCACGTCCTCTGGGTCGTCGACGTCGGGGGGCGGTCAGGACGCGACGTAGCGCCGTGACCGCGCGGCGCAACCCTATCGCCGGTAGCGCCCGCCACCGCGCGCCCCGACGAGACGGTGCTCACACCCTTCCCCGGCGCCGCAGGGGGTGCTTGCGGCGGTCTAGTCTCGAGGGGTGGACGACGTGGCAGAGAAGGCACGCGACCAGGCACCCGAGCAGGGCCGGTCAGAGGCAGAGCAGCAGCGACCCCCCGTGCGGGTGGTGATCGCCAAGCCGGGCCTGGACGGGCACGACCGAGGAGCCAAGGTCGTGGCGCGGGCGCTGCGCGACTCCGGGGTCGAGGTCGTCTACACGGGCCTGCACCAGACGCCCGAGCAGATCGTGTCCGCCGTGGTGCAGGAGGACGCGGACGCCGTGGGCCTGTCGGTGCTGTCCGGCGCGCACATGACGCTGTTCCCCAAGGTCATCGCCCTGCTCAAGGACGCCGGGGCCGACGACGTCGTCGTGTTCGGCGGCGGGATCATCCCCGAGGACGACATCCCGCTGCTGCAGGCGCAGGGCGTCGCGATGGTGTTCACGCCCGGGACGACGATGGCGAGCATCGTGGACTGGGTGCGCGCGAACGTCTGAGGCGACCTACAGCTTCTCCACCGGGGCGTAGCGCAGCAGCAGCCGCTTCTCCCCCAGCCCGCGGAAGTCGATCGTCGCCACGGCCTTGTCGCCCTCGCCGGAGACGGTGACCACCGACCCGAGTCCGAACGAGTCGTGGCTCACCCGGTCCCCCGGCTCCAGCCTGACGACCTCGCGGTTGCCGGTGCTCCGGGTCCCGGGCCGCATCGCGAGGCGCGCCATGGCCGGGGTCAGCGCCCGGCCGGTGCTGTACGCCTCCGACCCCGACCGGATCCCCATCCCGGCGGCGTCGACCGCCGAGGCGTCGCGCTTCCACTCGACGAGCTCCTTCGGGATCTCGTCGAGGAACCGGCTGGCCGGGAAGTACTGCGGCTGGCCCCACGCGCTGCGGACGCCGGCGCGGGACAGGTACAGCCGCTCCCGGGCCCGGGTGATGCCGACGTAGGCCAGGCGCCGCTCCTCGGCGATGCCGGCCGGGTCGTCCAGGGACCGCATGTGGGGGAAGGTGCCGTCCTCCATCCCGGTCAGGAACACGACCGGGAACTCCAGCCCCTTGGCCGTGTGCAGCGTCATCAGGGTGACCTGGCCGGCGTCGGCGGGCCCCAGGGGCTCGCCGTCCTCGCCCTCGGGCCGGTCGGGGATGGCGTCGGAGTCCGCGACCAGCGACGTCCGCTCCAGGAACTCCGCCAGGCTGCCGTCCGGGTTGGCCACGTCGTACTCCTGCGCCACACCCAGCAGCTCCGACAGGTTGTCGAGGCGACCCTCGTCCTGCGGGTCGGCGCTGCCGCGCAGCTCGGCCAGGTACCCCGAGCGGTCGAGCACCGCGGCCAGCACGGCCTCGACGCTCGCGCCGGACTCCACGACGGTGCGCAGCTCGTCCATCATCTCGGTGAACGCCTTGACCGCGTTGAACGAGCGGGCGGCCAGACCGGGGACGTCGTCCAGCTGGGCCAGCGCGGCGCCGAAGCTGATCCGTCGCCCGTCGGCGTGGCCCGCGACCAACGCCTCCGCCCGGTCGCCGATGCCCCGCTTGGGGACGTTCATGATGCGGCGCAGGTTGACGGAGTCGTCCGGGTTGGCCAGCGCCCGCAGGTAGGCCATCGCGTCCTTGATCTCACGCCGCTCGTAGAACCGGGTGCCGCCGACGACGACGTAGGGCACCCCGGTGCGGACCAGCACCTCCTCGACCGCCCGGGACTGGTTGTTGGTCCGGTAGAACACGGCGACGTCGCCGTAGGAGGCACCGTGCGAGTCCCGCAGCCGGTCGATCTCCTCCACCACGAAGGCGGCCTCGTCGTGCTCGGAGTCCGCGACGTAGCCGACGATCTTCGCGCCCGGCCCGGACGCGGTCCACAGCTTCTTGTCCTTGCGGCCGGGGTTGCGGCCGATGACGGCGTTGGCCGCGTCGAGGACGGTCTGGGTCGAGCGGTAGTTCTGCTCCAGCAGGACGACGTGGGCGTCCGGGTAGTCGGCCTCGAACTCCTCGATGTTGCGGATCGTCGCGCCGCGGAACGCGTAGATGGACTGGTCCGCGTCGCCGACCACCGTCAGCTCGCTGGGCCCCACGGGCGGGGCGGACCCGGTCGGCCCCGAGGGCGTCACGGCGTCCGCGTCGGCCACCTGCTGGTCGGTGCCGGGCAGCTCCTTCTCGTAGCCGCCCACCAGCTCGCGGACCAGCGTGTACTGGGCGTGGTTGGTGTCCTGGTACTCGTCGACCAGCACGTGGCGGAACCGGCGGCGGTAGTGCTCGGCCACCTCGGGGAAGGTCTGGAACAGGTGGACGACCTGCATGATCAGGTCGTCGAAGTCCAGGGCGTGCGCCTCCCGCAGCCGTCGGGTGTAGCCGCGGTAGACGTCCAGCAGGACCAGCTCGTCGGCCGTGCCGTCGGACACCCTGGCCGCGTAGTCGTCCGGGTCGAGCAGGTCGTTCTTCAGCGTGGAGATCCGCGACGCGAGCACCCGCGCCGGGTACTTCTTGGGGTCCAGGTCGAGGTCGCGGACGGTGATGCCGACCAGGCGCTGGGTGTCGGCGGCGTCGTAGATGGAGAACTGCGAGCGCAGCCCGAGGCGCTTGGACTCGTAGCGCAGGATGCGCACCGCGGCGGAGTGGAACGTCGACACCCACATCGAGCCCGCCCGCGGACCGACGAGCGCCTCGACCCGTTCCCGCATCTCGGCCGCGGCCTTGTTGGTGAACGTGATGGCCAGCACCTCGCCCGGGCGGACACCGCGCGCGCCCAGCAGGTGGGCGATCCGGTAGGTCAGCACCCGGGTCTTGCCCGAACCGGCCCCGGCCACGACCAGCAGCGGGGACCCGGCGTGGGTGACCGCCTCACGCTGCGCGGGGTTGAGGTCGGCGAGCAGCAGGTCGAGGTCCGCGGCCCCGCCGGGGGCCGGGTGCCGCTGACGGACCCCGCCGAGGACGGGGACCTGGGGAAGGTCGTCGAAGAGGGTGCTCATGCTCCGGTCGATCCTACGGCGACCGGGTGGGCCCGGACGCCTCGCCCACAGGCGCGGTGGGTGGATCGCCGCGCGCGGACCTACCCTGGTGGAAGTTGAACCCGTGACGACCCCAGGAGCCCTGCCGTGCCCAAGCCCGACACCGAGATCGAGCGCGCCCTGGCGGTGGCCGCGCACCCGGACGACATCGACTTCGGCTGCGCGGGCACGGTCGCCACGTGGGTCGACGCCGGGGTCGAGGTGACCTACCTGCTCATCACCCGGGGCGACCAGGGGGGCTTCGACGACACCCCGCGCGACCAGATGGCGTCGCTGCGCGAGGCCGAGCAGCGCGCCGCCGCCAAGGCGGTCGGCGTCACGGACGTCCGGTTCCTCGAGGGGTACCGGGACGGCTGGGTGGAGCCCACCCGGGAGCTGGAGCGCGACATCGCCCGCGTCATCCGTCAGGTCAGGCCGCAGCGCATGATCATCCAGTCGCCCGAACGCAACTACCAGCGCCTGCCGGCCTCGCACTCCGACCACCTGGCCGCCGGCGAGGCCGCGATCCGCGCCATCTACCCGACGGCCCGCAACCCGTTCGCCTGGCCGGAGATGCTGGCCGACGAAGGTCTCGAGCCGTGGATCGTCAACGAGGTGTTCATCGCGGGCCACCCGGCCGCGGACCATGCCGTGGACGTGACGCACACCTTCGAGCGCAAGGTCGCCGCGCTGCTCGAGCACCGCAGCCAGACCGGTCACATGACCGAGCTGGAGTCGCTGCTGCACGACTGGGCCACCCGCAACGCCGCCCTGGGCGGGCTGGCCGACGGTCGGCTGGCCGAGATCTACCTGGTGTCCGAGCTGACCTGAGGCCGACCGCTCGGGCCCGGCCCGCCGCTCAGCCGAGGAAGCGGTCGCTCCACAGCACGGCGACGCTCACGTTGACCAGGGCCAGCCCACCGACCAGGTGGAGGAGGCCCTTGGGGATGGTGTCCTTGCCGCGGTTCACCCACACCAGCACGGCGATGACCAGCGCCAGGAGCAGCTTGACGGTGATCTTGGCGTTGTCGATGTTGTCGCCGTCGAACACCGGGTAGCTGAGCCCGACCAGCAGCAGCCCCGTCACCAGGGCGACGAGCGAGCCGTGGACCATGGCGGTCAGGATGCGGGGCTGGCGGACGGCGACCAGCCAGCCCCCGACCACCCCCGCCATGCCGATGAGGTGCAGGACCACGATCACGCCGTAGAGGATGGCCATGGCTCCACCCTACGAGCCGGCGTCAGCCGGTTGCGGCAGGCACGGCCGGGGGCCAGCCGGTCAGGTCGGGTCCCTTCGGCACGATCCCGGTCGGGTTGATCTGGTGGTGCGTGCCGTAGTAGTGCCGCTTGATGTGGTCGAAGTCCACGGTGGCGCCCCAGCCGGGCCGGGCGAACAGCTCGCGGGCGTAGCGCCACAGGTTCGGCATCTCCGTCGGCTTGTTGCGGTTGGTCTTGAAGTGGCCGTGGTAGGCCGCGTCGAAGCGGACCAGCGTGGTGAACAGCCGGACGTCGACCTCGGTCGGCTCCTCGCCCAGGAGGAACCGGGACGACCCCAGCCGCTCCTCGAGCTCGTCGAGGCGGGCGAACAACCGGTCGTAGGCCTGCTCGTAGGCGTCCTGCTCGGTGGCGAAGCCGCAGCGGTAGACGCCGTTGTTCACGTCGGCGTAGATGTCGTCGATCAGGGGCTGCATGTCCGCGCGCAGGTGCTCCGGCCACAGGTCGGGCGCACCGGGACGGTGGTGGGCGGTCCACTGCGTCGACAGGTCGAGCGTGATCTGCGGGTAGTCGTTGGTGACGACGTGCCCGGTCAGGGTGTCCACGACGCAGGGCACCGTGAAGCGCCCGGAGAACCCCGGGTCGGTGCGCAGGTAGGCCTCGGACAGGAGCTCGATGCCCAGCACGGGGTCGCGGTGGCCGTCGTCCAGCCAGAACCGCCACCCGGCCTCGTCACGGATCGGGTCGACCACGGCCAGCGAGATCGCGTCCTGCAGCCCGAGCAGGCCACGGACGATCAGCGCCCGGTGCGCCCACGGGCAGGCCAGGCAGACCACGAGCCGGTAGCGGCCGGCCTCGACCGGCCAGCGGCCCTGCTCGTCCGGCCCCTCGCCGGGGCCGGAGGTGCTGTCGGCGCTGATCCGGCCGGTGAAGTGGTTGGCCTGACGGGTCCACTCCCCCCGGGGCGAGGTCTCGCTGCCGAACTGGGCGGCCTTGGGCGGGGGTGTGCTCACGCCCCGATGCTACGAGCCAGCGGGTGCTCCAGCAGGGTCAGGGCGTCCCGGACCAGCGAGCCCACCCCCAGGTCCGCCACCTGCGCCACGGGCACCCAGCGCACGTCGGCGGTCGAGCCCCCGACCTCGACGACCCGCGGCTCGTCCCGGCTCACGTCGACCCGGTGGACCAGCCGGACGCCGTGGAAGTCCTCCAGCAGCCCCGACGGTGCGCGGCCGGTGAAGTGGGTGCTGCTCAGGCCCAGCACGCTCGCCCCGGTGACCAGCAGCCCGGTCTCCTCGTGCATCTCGCGGTGCAGCCCGAGCTCGGTGGTCTCGCCGTGGTCCAGGCCGCCGCCGGGCAGGGTCCAGCGCTGGGCCCCGCCGACGTGGTCGGCCAGCAGCGTGAGCAGCAGCTCCTCGCGCGGGCCGGTGCCGCGCAGGGCCACCCCGTAGACACCGATCCGGAGCCGCGGGACCGCCCCGTCCGGGCCCGGGGGCACCGCGGCCGGGTCGGCCCCACCCACGCCGGACAGCGGCTGGAGGGCGTCGAGGTCGGGACGCAGCGGGCCCAGCGGCACGGGCGCCAGGCCGAGCGCCCGGGCGACGTAGGGCGCCAGCGGGAGGGTCCCGGCCCGGTCGGGCGCCACCACCCGCAGCTGCTCCGAGGACCCGTCCAGCTCCGGGCGCAGCCGGCCACCGACCACCGTGACGTCGTAGACGCAGCGCACCGTGTGGACCTGGACGCCCCGGTGGGGCAGGTCGAGCACGTCGGTGAGGACCTCGGCCAGCCGGTCCACCTGCACCTGCAGCCCGGTCTCCTCGGCCACCTCGCGCACGACGGCGGCGTCGGGGTGCTCGCCGTGGTCGACGCCACCGCCGGGCAGGAACCACCGCCCGGCCAGGTCCGAGCGGCTCGACGCCTCGACCAGGAGCACGCCGGGACCCGGTCCCGGCCGCACGCGGGCGTAGGCGGCCAGGCGCTGGACCGGTCTCACGTGGCGCCGGTGCCCGCCGCCTCGCGCTCGGTCAGGGCGGCCCGGACGTCGGCGCTGACCAGGCGCTCGGCGTAGAACGACAGGAACGGCACCGTGCCGGCCAGGAGCACGCCCAGCGTCGTGAGCGGTCGCCACCTGCGTCGGCTCGCCAGGTCGATGCCGGCGGCCAGGTAGAGCATGTACCCGAACCCGTGGATCGGGCTGACGGTGGTCGACACCACGTCGGTGCGGTACCCGAACAGGTCCGTGTACCGGAGCAGGATGCCGATGGTCAGCAGGATGAGGAACACCCCCACGATCCAGGCGATGACACGGAACCTGAGCAGGGCGGACCTCACGTGGTGCTCCTCTCGGTCGGGCGTTGCCGGGGCAGGGGCTCCTCCGGGGACCAGGGGTCCTCGGGCGGGTCGGGCTCGGCGGCCGCGGCGCCGGCCACGGCCGCCTGCCGGGTGACGTCGTCGCGCAGCATCCGCCACCACAGCAGGACGGCGAAGGCCGCGAAGACGAACCACTGCGCGGAGTAGGCCAGGTTGCGCCAGTCCCGGGTCTGGGTCTGCTCCTCCGGCGGGGCCGGCAGCAGGGCAGGCACCACCCCGTCGGCCCCGGTTCCCTCGGCCCCGGTCCCCTCGGGCGCCGAGGCCAGGACGACGAACCCGGGCACGAGCTGCTCGGGCCACCGGTTGGCGAGGTCCGCGGTGGACAGCAGCCCGACCACGCCCTCCGGCTGCACGACGTCGACCGGGATGTCCAGGGGCTCGGACTGCTGGACCCAGCCGAGCAGGACGACGGGGCCGGACACCGGGGCCACGTCGGTCCCGGCGGTGCCGTCGGGGACCCAGCCGCGCACCACGGGGGCGAGCCCGGTGCCGTCGGCCAGCTCCACGGCCGTCATCACCCACGCGCCCGCCGCCGCGTCGAGCTCGCGGTCGGCGACCAGCAGGGTGCGCTCGGGCCGCCACGTCCCCTCGACGCGGACCAGATCGCCGGACGCCTCGTCGGGGACGAGCGCACCCTCACCGGGCGCCCGGGACACCGTGGTCACCTCCGGCAGGGAGGCGGGGTCGACCTGCTCGAGGTCGACGACCTCCCGCTCGGCCGTGGGGACGCTGCGCTCCCACTGCCAGGTGCCGAGCACGGCCATGGTGATCACGGCCGCGACGAGCACGACGGTGGAGGCCGCCCAGCGCCACGAGAGGAGGGTCCTGACCACCAGACCAGGGTACGGACCCGGGGACCGTCGCCGGTGCGGGCCCCTCAGGCGGCCATCAGCAGCGACAGGACCGCCGTGTCGACGTCCTGGGACGGGTCGACGCCGCGCAGGCTCAGCAACCGGGTGATGGTGCCGTCCGGCTCGGCCTCGACCCAGGCCGCCCGGTGGTCCAGCCCCAGGTGGGGCGCCCCGGGGAGCAGCACGCAGCCGCTGGCCACGCCGTCGGCCTCGGGCGTGGTCGAGGGCGTCTCGCTGGGTGGGTGCAGCAGCAGCAGCGCGACCGGCGGCTCCTGGGGCCGGCTCGACGTGGCGGAGGGGTCGAGCGCCCGGCCGACCAGGCGCACCAGGCCCACCGCGTCGGGCACGCCGTCGCCGTCGGGGCGCGTCTCGGTGGCGCTGAACAGCGAGGTGGTCGGGAGCAGGCCCGGCGTCGTGGCCACCCGCACGGCCAGCGTCAGCAGCTGCACCCACTCCCGGGTGCTGTCGGGCCAGCGGCCGGACACGAGGAAACCGGCCAGGCCCTCGCCCGCGCGGTGCAGCGGGGCGACGCCGACCGAGCGGATGTCGTCGGGCCGGTCCTGTCGTGGGTCCATGACACCTCCCCTGGCGCGGGGACCGGACCGGTCCCGTGAGAGCGACAGCGTGAGGTCATGATCGGCTGGCACACAAGATCCCCTGAGTGCCAGCGGTCGAGCAGCCCTCAGCCGGCCCTCAGGTCGAGCATCCGGTGGCCGTGCACCTCGCCGTCGCTGAGGTTCAGCACCAGCACCATCGCCACCCTGCGGTCGACGGTCTCCACGAGCACGTGCACCCAGCGACCGCCGCGCATGGCGTAGGCCTTGGGGACGCCGAGCTCACCCGGTGGGTGGCCCTGCCACTCCTGGGGCGGCAGCGCGTCGATGTACGACTCGACCAGCTCCCACATCTGCTCCCCGACGCCGCACGGGCGTGGTCGGGGGCTCACGGTGGCCTGCAGCTCGCCCTCGGTCAGCGCGCGCACCGGAGGACCGTACCGACCGGCGACACGACACGCCGTCCGGAGCGCCGCTCGGCCGTCGACCCCCCGCACCGTGTCGCTGGTCGGTACGCCGAGGGCGTCGGCTGCGTCGACCTGGGGCGCCGGGGCGCGCGCCTCACTCCCACTCGATGGTGCCCGGCGGCTTGCTCGTGACGTCGAGGACCACCCGGTTGACCTCACGGACCTCGTTGGTGATGCGGGTCGACACCTTCTGCAGCACGTCGTAGGGCAGCCGGGTCCAGTCCGCCGTCATGGCGTCCTCGCTGCTGACCGGGCGCAGCACCACCGGGTGGCCGTAGGTGCGGCCGTCGCCCTGCACCCCGACGCTGCGGACGTCGGCCAGCAGGACCACCGGGCACTGCCAGACCTCGCGGTCCAGCCCCGCGGCGGTGAGCTCCTCGCGGACGATCGCGTCGGCGCGGCGCAGCGTGGCGAGCCGGTCGGCGGTCACCTCGCCGATGATCCGGATCCCCAGCCCGGGACCGGGGAACGGCTGGCGCCAGACGATGTCGCCGGGGACGCCGAGCTCCAGGCCGACGCGGCGGACCTCGTCCTTGAACAACGCCCGCAGCGGCTCGACCAGGGCGAACTGCAGGTCGTCCGGCAGCCCGCCCACGTTGTGGTGGCTCTTGATGACGGCGGTGCCGTTGCCGCCGCCGGACTCGACGACGTCCGGGTACAACGTCCCCTGGACCAGGAACTCGACGGTCTCGCCCTCGGCCTGGGAGGCGGCGACGACGTCGGCCGCGGCCTCCTCGAAGACCCGGATGAACTCCCGGCCGATGATCTTGCGCTTGGTCTCGGGGTCGGTGACACCGGCCAGCGCGGACAGGAAGCGCTCGGCGGCGTCGACGACGACGAGCTCCACCCCGGTCGCGGCGACGAAGTCCTGCTCGACCTGCTCGACCTCGCCCTCGCGCAGCAGGCCGTGGTCCACGAGGACGCAGGTCAGCCGGTCGCCGATGGCGCGCTGCACCAGGGCCGCGGCCACCGAGGAGTCGACGCCGCCGGACAGGCCGCAGACGGCGCGGGAGTCGCCGACCTGCGCGCGGATGGCCTCGACCTGGTCGTGGATGACGTTGCCGATGGTCCAGGTGGGCGCGATACCCGCGATCTCGTGGAGGAAGTGCTCGAGGACGGCCTGGCCGTGCGCGGAGTGCAGCACCTCGGGGTGGAACTGCACCCCCGCGAGCCGACGCTCCGGGTCCTCGAACGCCGCGACGGGGGTGCCGGCGGTACGGGCGACGACCTCGAAGCCGGCCGGGGCGGCGGTGACGGCGTCACCGTGCGACATCCAGACCGACTGCCGCAGCGGCAGGCCGTGGAACAGCGTGGAGTCCCCGGACACGACGTCGAGGTCGGTGCCGCCGAACTCGGCGCGGCCGGTCTGCTCGACGGTGCCGCCGAGGGCCCGGGCCATGGCCTGGAAGCCGTAGCAGATGCCGAACGCGGGCACCCCGGCCTCGAACAGCTCGGGCCCGACGTCGGGAGCGCCGTCGGCGTACACCGAGGACGGCCCGCCCGACAGGATGATCGCGGCGGGGTTGCGCTCGAGCATCTCCCCCACCGGCATGGTGTGGGGCACGATCTCGCTGTAGACCCGGGCCTCACGCACCCGGCGCGCGATGAGCTGCGCGTACTGGGCGCCGAAGTCGACGACGAGGACGGTCGGGTGGGTCGTGGCGGGTTCGGTCACCCCGCCAGGCTAGTCGCGCGAGCGGGTCCCGGTGGCGGGGCGGCCGACGGTCCGCAGCAGGTGCCGGCCGACCAGGACACCGCCGCCGAGCAGCAGCGCCAGGCCGAGCGCGCGGGCCGTCGGGTCCCCGGCGGGGGTGACCTGCGAGGCGGCCGCCACCTCGACCGTGTCGACGGGCGCGGCCTTCCCGGCGCTGGACCGGAGGACGGTGCCGGTCCGGTCCTCGGCCGCGGCGGGGACGGCGACCTCGGACGCGGCGGCGACCGCGGGGCCGCTGACGGCGGTGGCAGCGGCGGGGGCCGTGGTGACGGCGGGGGCCGTGGGCGTGTGACGGGGCGTCGCGGCGGGGGCGTGGCGGACCACGGTCGTGCCGGTGCGGTCCGGGTGGGCCGGGCGCCCGTGACCACCCCGCGCGGGGTCGCCGGCGGCGGGCCCTGCGGCCGGTGCGGGTGCGGGGTCCTCGGCCGACGGCTCGGGGGTCCCGGTGGTGGGTGCCGGGGCGCCGGGGACGGGCGGGGCTGGCGGGGCTGACGGGGCGTCCGGGGCGGAGTGGCAGCGGGTGTCCAGCTCGGCGCCGGGCCCGACGGCCCAGACCGCCGTGTCCCCGCCGTCGGTGAACGTGGCCCCCCGGGACAGGACGGCGCGCAGCCGGGTGGTGGCCCGCGGGTCCACGGGGACCGACGTCGCGCCGGCCACCGAGCTGCGCCCCGAGGCGTCGACCCACCAGGTCACCGGGCCCACCGACGGCAGCAGGACGGTGGCGCTCGTGCACCCGGTCCCGACCACCAGCCCCGGGGTCAGGGTCGAGCGGGACAGCACCTCGGCCTGGGGCAGCTCGGGCTGAGGCTCGACCGACGGCTCCGGCGCCACCTCGGGCTCGGGTGCGACCTCGGGCTCCGGCGCCACCTCGGGCTCGGGCGCCACCTCGGGCTCGGGCGCGACCTCGACCTCGACCTCGACCTCGACCTCGACGACCGCGGGCGGCTCGGCCGCCCCGTGCCCTGGGTCGGTCACGGCGAGCGCGGGCGCCGCACCGCCCAGCAGGACCAGGGTCGTGACGGCGGCCGACACCAGGAGGGTCGCGGTGGAGCGGGCGTCGCGGCACCCGGGTTCACGCATGGGCTGATCTCACCGCGCCGGAGGGCCCCGTGTCCTCCGCTCGGCGCAGTCGCCCGGGCGAGTCGTCCCGCTACGTCACCTTCCGGGTGATGTGCTGACCCGACGGAGTTTCCTGATTGCGCTGCGTGACGACGCCGGGTGACCTCCTGCTGGGCCACAGCGCGAAGACCCGCTCGGCCTGCGCCGTGATCGTCAGCGCCGGGTTCACCCCCAGGTTGGCGCTCACCGCCGCCCCGTCGACCACGTGCAGGCCGGGGTGCCCGTGCACCTGCTGCCGGGCGTCCAGCACGGAGTCCTCCGCGGAACGACCGATCGGGCAGCCGCCCAGGAAGTGCGCCGTCATGGGGATGTCGAGCACGTCGACCACCGTGCCACCCGCCCTCGTCCGCACCCCCGTCGTCTGCTCCAGGCGGGCCGCGAGCCGGCGGATCGCGTCGTGCCCGGCGGGGATCCAGGTCGGGTTGGGCTCGCCGTGACCGTGCCGCGAGGTCAGCCGGCCCCCCCACAGCCGGCCCCGACGCCACGACGTCGTCAGCGAGTTGTCCCGCGACTGCATCACCAGGCCGATCACCGCCCGCCGGCTCCAGCCCCGCACGGCCAGGCTGCGCAGCCACACCAGGGGGTGCCGCAGCGCCTGCGTCGCGAAGCCGAGCGGCCGGGACCGGCCCCCGCCGTCCACCAGCAGCGTGGCCAGCAGGCCCATGGCGTCCGAGCCCGCCCCGTACCGGCAGTTCTCGACGTGGGTGTCCGCGTCGGGGTGGAACGACGAGGTGATGGCCAGACCCCGGGTCAGGTCCACGTCGGGCACCCGGTCCGCGACCGCCCCGACGAGCGCCTCGGAGTTGGTCCGCGTCAGGGTGCCCAGCGCAGCGGGCAGCCGCGGCAGCACGCCCTCGGCCCGCAGCCGCAGCAGCAGCGACTGGGTCCCCCAGGCACCCGCGGCCAGGACCACGTCGCGGCAGGTGACCGTGCGGCGGTCGCGGCGCAGCCCACCCAGCCCCGGCGCCCCGGTCCGCTGGGTCGTCACGCGCCAGCCCCGCGACGTCTCGGTCGGGTCCACGGGCTCGACCCGCGTCACCGTGCGCAGCGCCTCGACCCGCGCCCCGGACCGCTCGGCCAGGTGCAGGTAGTTCTTGACCAGTGTGTTCTTGGCCCCCACCCGGCAGCCCACCATGCAGTTGCCGCACCCGGTGCAGGCGGTCCTGCCCGGTCCGCGGCCGTCGAAGTAGGGGTCGGGACCGGTCCGCCCGGCGGGAACGGTGGGCGTGGGCAGGAACACCCCGACCGGGACCCGGCGGAAGGTGTCCCCGACCCCCATGTCCTCCGCGGTGCGGCGCATGGCCTGCTCGACGGGCCCGTCGAAGGTGCTGGTCGTCACCCCGAGCATCCGTTCCGCGGTGTCGTAGTGCGGGGCGAGCTCGCTCTGCCAGTCGGCCACGTCCGCCCAGGGGCCGCTGCGGTAGAACGCGGCCGGCGGGCGGTACAGGGTGCAGGCGTAGTTCAGCGACCCGCCGCCCACCCCGGCGCCGGCCAGGACGAGGACGTGCGGCAGGCGGTGGATCCGTTGCACCCCGTACCAGCCGAGCCGAGGCGCCCACAGGTACCGCGGCAGGTCCCAGGACGTGCGGGCGTGCTCCGCGTCGGCGAACCGCCGACCCGCCTCGTAGACCAGGACGTCGTAGCCCTTCTCGGTCAGCCGCAGCGCGGCGACGGACCCCCCGAACCCGGACCCGACGACGACCACGTCGTGGTCGAGGCCCTCGCCGGCGGGGTCCGCAGCAGGGTCGTCGGAGCGGTGCCCGGGGCGGCTCACGGCAGCCTCAGCCGCCGCAGCACCGTGGCGGTGGCACCCAGCACCCGGGTGCGGACGGCGGGCGGCGCACCCATCACCCACGCCGCGACAGGGGTCCGCTGGGTGATGACGGTGCGCGTGCGGGTGACCTCGTGCAGCCCTTCGACGCCGTAGCGCCGACCGAGCCCTGACGTGCCCCAGCCGCCGATGGGCGCCGCGACGGACCCCCAGGCGACCAGGTGCACCTCGTTGACCACGACGGTGCCGGTGCGGACCCGGGCCGCGAGCGCCTGCGCGCGAGCGACGTCGCGGGACCAGATGCTCGCCATCAGCCCGGCGTCGGTGTCGTTCATCGCGGCCAGGGCCGCCTCGTCGTCGGACACCACCCGCAGCGACACGAGGGGCCCGAAGGTCTCCTCCCGGGCGCAGCGGGCCTCGGGCGGGACGTCGGCGAGGACCGTGGGGGCCATGAACGACGGTCCCAGGTCCGGTCGCGCCGTGCCGCCGGTCAGCACCCGGGCGCCGCGGTCGGTGGCGTCGTGCACGTGCGCCAGGACGTGCCGGACGTGCTCGGGCGACACCAGGCTGCCCAGGTCGACCTCGTGGTCGCGACGCCAGCCGAGCCGCAGCGCCTCGGTGCGGGCGACGAAGGCGCGGGTGAAGCGCTCGGCCACGTCGGCGTGCACGTACACCCGCTCGCTGGACGTGCAGGTCTGACCGGCCCCGCCGAAGCAGTCGCGCACCGCGGCCGCGGCGGCCCGCTCGACGTCGGCGTCGGCCGCCACGTACAGCGCGTTCTTGCCGCCCAGCTCCAGCGTGCACCCGACGAGCCGGGCGCCCGCACGGGCCGCGACTTGCCGCCCGACCCGTTCCGACCCGGTGAACAGGACGTGGTCGACGTGGTCGACGACCGCCTCGCCCAGCTCGGCGGAGGACCCGGCGACACCCGCGACCACGCCGTCGGGCACCCCGGCGTCGGCCAGCAGCCCCAGCACCGCCCCGGCCAGCGGGGTGGAGCGGAGGTCCGGCTTGAGCAGCACCGCGTTGCCGGCCAGCAGGGCCGGGACGGTGTCGCCCAGCAGGAACACCAGCGGGTAGTTCCAGGCCGCGATGTTGCCCACCACCCCGGCCGGCTCGCGGCGCACCGACGCCGACGTGGCCAGCGGGAGGTAGCCGCCGCGTCGCTGCGGCGCGAGGGCCGCGGGGCCGCGGGCCGCCGTGCGTCGGCACACCTGCAGGACGCCGACCACCTCGAGGAAGGCGTCCGCGCGGGCCTTGCCCGTCACCAGCTGGACCAGGTCGGTGATCTCCTCCCGGCGGGCCAGGACGAGGTCGTGGACGGCCAGCACGACACGGGCGCGCGAGCGGGCGCTCCGACCGGCCCAGCCTCGCTGCGCGGCCCGGGCCCGGGCCGCGGCGTCGGCGACGTCGGCCCGGCTCGAGCCCCGCACCGTGGCGACGGTCTCACCCGTCGCCGGGGCTACCACCGCCAGCGGCTCCCCGCGGCCGACCAGCCGACGCAGGTGCCCCGCGACGACGTCCGGGGACACGACCTGGGAGGCCGGGACCACCACCGACGTCGGAGCGAGCATGCGGTCAGCCTACGTCCGCACCGCCGTGGCCCCGGGGACCCACCGGCCACCGCCCCGGGCACCGCGGCGCCGCTCGACGCCGCCGGCTCAGCGCAGCGGCACGACCTCCGGTGCACCGAGGCGCACGGCGTCGGCCGTCTCGTCGTCCGGCTGCTCCTGGCTGCCGCGCTCGGCCTCGACCCGGGCCAGGTAGTGCTCGACCTCGCGGTCCACCTGCTCCTGGCCCCAGCCCAGCACCCGGGCCATCAGCTCCGCCGCCGGCCGTGCCGCGCCCACCCCCCGGTCGAAGGTCTCGATCGACACCCGCAGCCGCCGGGCCAGGACGTCCTCCAGGTGGCGGGCACCCTCGTGGGTGCAGGCGTAGACGACCTCGGCCTGCAGGTAGTCCTCGGCACCGGGCAGCGGCTGGGCCAGGTCCTCGTCCCGGGCCACCAGGGCCAGCAGGTCGTCGACGTCGGTGCCGTAGCGACCCAGCAGGTGCTCGATGCGGGCCACGTGCACCCCCGACGCCTCCGCCTTGCGGACGCGGGAGTTCCAGGCGGCCGTGTACCCGGCCGCGCCGACCATCGGGATGTTCTCCGTGCAGGAGTCCGGGACCCGGAACGGCAGCGCGTGCACGGCCTCGTCGACGGCGTCCTTGGCCATCACCCGGTACGTCGTGTACTTGCCGCCGGCGACGACGACCAGGCCCGGCACCGGGTGGGCGACGACGTGCTCGCGCGACAGCTTGGACGTGGAGTCCGACTCCCCCGACAGCAGCGGCCGCAGCCCGGCGTAGACGCCCTCGACGTCCTCCTTGTGCAGCGGCCGCTCGAGCACGGCGTTGACGTGGTCGAGCAGGTACTGGATGTCCGTGCTGGACGCGGCGGGGTGCGCCTTGTCCAGCTCCCAGTCGGTGTCGGTGGTGCCGATGATCCAGTGCCGGCCCCACGGGATGAGGAACAGCACCGACTTCTCGGTCCGCATGATCATGCCGGTGGTGGACTGGATCCGGTCCTTGGGCACCACCAGGTGCATGCCCTTGCTGGCGCGGACCTTGAACTGGCCCCGCCCGCCCACCATGTCCTGGGTGTCGTCGGTCCAGACGCCCGTGGCGTTGATGACCTGCTTGGCCCGGACCTCGATGGTGCGCCCGGACTCCAGGTCCGTGGCGATGACGCCGACCACCCGCTCGCCCTCGCGCAGGAACCCGGTGACGCGGGTGCGGCTCGCGACGTGCGCGCCGTAGGCGGCGGCGGTGCGGGCCAGGCCCATGGTGTGGCGGGCGTCGTCGATCTGCGCGTCGTAGTACTGGATCGCGCCGATCATGGCGTCCTTGCGCAGCGACGGGACGAGCCGCTGCACCTGCTTGCCGGACAGGTGCTTGTGGAAGGGCACCCCGGTCGAGTGGCCGCCGCCGAGGCTCATCAGGTCGTAGAGCATGATCCCGGAGCCGATGTAGGCCCGCTCCCACACCCGGTGGGTGAGCGGGTACAGGAACGGGACGGGCCGGCACAGGTGCGGGGCCAGCCGGGTGAGGATCAGCCCGCGCTCGCGCAGCGCCTCCCGCACCAGGCCGAAGTCGAGCATCTCCAGGTAGCGGAGCCCGCCGTGGACCAGCTTGCTGGAGCGGCTCGACGTGCCGGACGCGAAGTCGCGGGCCTCGATGAGCGCCGTGGTCAGGCCGCGGGTGGCGGCGTCGAGCGCGGCCCCGGTCCCCACGACCCCGCCGCCCACGACGACGACGTCGAGCTCGCCCTCCTGCATCGCGGCGAGCGCGTGCTCGCGGTCGACGGGACCGAGCCGACCCCGGTGGGACAGCTCGCGACCGATCAGGTGGGGTGCGGGGGTCAGGGGTACGGCGGTCTGGTCTGCCTCGGTCACGGTCGTGTCCTCGTCTCGTGGTGGTGCTCGAGCGGTCGGTGGGTCCATGGTCCACCCGGGGGTGCGGTCGCACGACCGCACCCCCGGGCCTGCCGGTCAGTCGACGTCCACCCAGTCCAACGTGCGCTGGACGGCCTTCTTCCACTGCGCGTGGCCCTTCGCGCGGGCCTCGTCGTCCCACTGCGGGGACCAGTGGCTGCCCTCGTTCCAGTTCTCGCGCAGCTCGTCGGTGTTCTTCCAGAACCCGACGGCCAGCCCGGCCGCGTAGGCCGCGCCGAGCGCGGTGGTCTCGGCCACCACGGGCTTGGACACCTCGACCCCGAGGACGTCCGCCTGGATCTGCATGCACAGGTCGTTGGCGGTGACGCCGCCGTCGACCTTGAGGATGTCCAGGTGCACGCCGGAGTCGTTCTCCATCGCGTCCACGACGTCCTTGGACTGGTAGCAGATGGCCTCGAGGGTGGCCCGGGCCAGGTGCGCGTTGGTGTTGAACCGAGACAGCCCGACGATGGCGCCACGGGCGTCGGAGCGCCAGTAGGGGGCGAACAGGCCGGAGAACGCCGGCACGAAGTACACGCCGCCGGAGTCCGGTACCTGCCGGGCCAGCGACTCCGACTGCGCGGCGCCGGAGATGATGCCCAGCTGGTCGCGCAGCCACTGCACGGCCGAGCCGGTGACGGCGATCGAGCCCTCCAGCGCGTAGACCGGCTTGTCGTCGCCGAACTGGTAGCAGACGGTGCTGAGCAGCCCCGACTTGGAGCGGACGAGCTCCTCACCGGTGTTGATGAGCATGAAGTTGCCCGTGCCGTAGGTGTTCTTGGCCTCGCCGGGCGCGAAGCAGACCTGCCCGACCATGGCCGCGTGCTGGTCGCCCAGGTCACCGGTCAGCGGCACCTCCGCCCCCACCGGCCCGTTGACCAGCGTCGTGCCGTAGCCCGCGGGCAGCGACGACGGCTTGATCTCGGGCAGCATCTGGCGGGGGATGTCGAAGAAGCCCAGCAGCTCGTCGTCCCAGTCCAGCGTCTCCAGGTTCATGAGCATGGTGCGGCTGGCGTTGGTGGGGTCGGTGACGTGGACGCCGCCGTCGGCGCCCCCGGTCAGGTTCCACAGCAGCCAGCTGTCGGTGTTGCCGAACACGGCGTGGCCCTGCTCGGCCGCCTCGCGGACCCCGTCGACGTTCTCCAGGATCCACTGGATCTTGCCGCCCGAGAAGTAGGTCGCCGGCGGCAGCCCGGCCTTCTGCCGGATGACGTCGCCCCTGCCGTCGCGATCGAGCTTGGAGGCGATGCGGTCGGTCCGGGTGTCCTGCCAGACGATGGCGTTGTAGTACGGCCGCCCGGTGCGGCGGTCCCAGACCACGGTGGTCTCGCGCTGGTTGGTGATGCCGAGGGCGGCCAGGTCGCTGCCGGTCAGACCGGCCCGGTTGAGGGCGGTCTTGATGACCGAGGACGTGCGCTCCCAGATCTCCACCGGGTTGTGCTCCACCCAGCCGGCCTGCGGCAGGATCTGCTCGTGCTCGAGCTGGTACTTGCCCCGCTCGTTCCCCCCGTGGTCGAAGATCATGAAGCGTGAGCTGGTGGTGCCCTGGTCGACTGCTCCGACGAAATCTGCCATTGGTCTGTCCCTCTCCATCGTGGGTCCTGTCAACGTGCTCGAGGTGCGGGGGCCTCACCCCCTCCGCCCGGGTCAGGCATAGGCGGCTGCCGCGAGCCCGGCGAGGGTGCCGCCGATCAGAGGTCCTACGACCGGCACCCAGGCGTACCCCCAGTCGCTGGGGCCCTTGCCCTTCATCGGCAGCAGGGCGTGCGCGATCCGCGGCCCCAGGTCGCGGGCGGGGTTGATGGCGTACCCGGTCGGCCCGCCCAGCGACGCGCCGATCCCGACCACCAGCAGCGCGACCGCGAGCGGGCCGAGCTCCGAGGGGGTGTTGCCGAACTGGATGATGATGAACACCAGGACGAAGGTGCCGATGACCTCGGTCACGACGTTCCAGACCGGCGTCCTCGTCTCCGGCGCGGTCGAGAAGACCGCGAGCTGCAGGCCCGGGTCGTCGGTCGCGTCGAACTGCTTGCGGTAGGCGAGCCAGCAGAGGACCGCACCGAGGAAGGCGCCGAGCAGCTGGCCGGCGAAGTAGACGAGGGTCGACGCGACGCTGACCTCCACCCCCGGGGCGTACTCCTCGACGCCGTTGGCGAGCAGGCCCACCGTGACGGCGGGGTTGATGTGCGCGCCGGACTGGAAGGCGGCGTAGACCGCGGCGAAGACCGCGAGGCCCCAGCCGAAGTTGACCATCAAGAAGCCACCGCTGGCCCCCTTCGTGCGGGCCAGGACCGCGTTGGCCACCACCCCGCAGCCCAGGAGGAGCAGGAACGCGGTCCCGACCACCTCCGAGACGAAGACGGTGCCTAGTGAGATCTCCATCGAAGCTCCTTCGCTCCAGGCACCGCCACCGTCGGCGGTGCGGGTCCGGGCGCCTCGCGGCGCCCCTCCCGGTCGACCGTAGGCAGGGTGCCCCGACGGGACAACGTCCGTCGTTCGGCATCGCCGACCTCGGTCCGGTCGGCATCGTCGACCCCGGGGCGGTCGGCCATGGCGACCCGGCGCACCCGCTCGAGGCGCCCGGCCCCCTGTCGGACGGGCCGGTCGGGCCCTAGCCTGCGGACGTGTCGGGGACGATCCAGTCGATCGAGAGGGCCGCTGCAGCGCTGCGGCTGCTCTCCGCCGGGTCGCGCGGCCTGACCCTGCTGGAGGTCTCCGCGGCGCTCGGGCTGGCCAAGGGGACGACGCACGGCATCCTCCGCACGCTCGTGGACATCGGGTTCGTGGGCCAGGACCCGGCGACGGGCCGCTACGACGTCGGGGACCGGCTGGCCAGCCTCGGCACCGCCACGCTCGACGCCCACACCGTGCGCTCGGTGGCGCTGAACTGGGCGGACACGCTGGCCGCGCGGGCCGGCGAGCAGGTGCTGCTGGGCGTGCTCCGCGGGCCCCAGGTGGAGGTCGTGCACCACGTGTTCCGCCCTGACGACTCCGAGCAGCAGATGCGCACCGGTGCCATGCTGCCGGCGCACGCCAGCGCGATGGGCAAGGCCCTGCTGGCCTACCACCCGGCGGCCCAGGCCCAGGTCCTCGCCGGGCACCAGGTGCTCCACACCCACCGGACGGTCACCGACCCTCAGGTGGTGCTCCAGCACCTGGCGGCCGTTCGCCGCGACGGCAGCGCCACCGAGGTCGAGGAGCTGGTGCTCGGCCAGGCCTCGGTCGCGGCCCCGGTCCGGGGGCGCGGCGGGCTCGTCGTGGCGGCCGTCGAGGTGTCCGGTGACGTCGAGCGGCTGTGCGACGGCCGCGGCCAGGTCCGGACGCGCTTCGTCACCCAGGTCCGGACCGTCGCCCGCGCGATGTCCAAGGAGTTCGCCGCGTGAGCGTGCCCGAGCGGTACGTCGCGGCGATCGACCAGGGCACGACGTCGACACGGTGCATCCTGTTCGACTCCGCGGGCCGCCTGGCCTCGGTGGCCCAGCGCGAGCACCGGCAGGTCTTCCCCAGGCCCGGCTGGGTGGAGCACGACGCCGCCGAGATCTGGCGCAACGTCGAGCGCGTGGTCCCGGAGGCGCTGGCCGCGGTCGGTGCCGCCACCGAGCAGGTGGTCGCGCTGGGGATCGCGAACCAGCGGGAGACCACCGTCCTGTGGGACCGGCGCACGGGTGTGCCCGTGGCCAACGCCGTCGTGTGGCAGGACATGCGCACCCAGCAGGTGATCGAGCGGCTGGCCGGCGACGTCGGGGTCGACCGGTTCGTCGACGTCTGCGGCCTGCCGCTGCTCACCTACTTCTCCGGGCCGAAGATCACCTGGTTGCTGGAGGAGGTGCCGGGCCTGCGGGCCCGGGCCGAGGCCGGCGAGCTGCTGTTCGGGACGATGGACAGCTGGCTGGTCTGGAACCTGACGGGCGGACCGGACGGCGGTCTGCACATCACCGACGTCACCAACGCGAGCCGCACGATGCTCATGGACCTGCGGGCCCTGACCTGGTCGTCGGACGTCTGCGCGGCGATGGGCGTGCCCATGTCGTTGCTGCCGCAGATCCGGTCGTCCAGCGAGGTGTACGGCGAGGCCACGACCCTGCTGCCCGGGGTGAGGATCGCCGGCGCGATGGGCGACCAGCAGGCGGCGCTGTTCGGCCAGACCTGCTTCTCCCCCGGCGAGGCCAAGTGCACCTACGGCACGGGCAGCTTCGTCCTGCTCCACACCGGCCCCGAGGTCGCGCCGAGCAGCCACGGGATGCTGCCGACGGTCGCCTACCGCCTGGGTGAGGAACCGGTGCAGTACGCCCTGGAGGGGGCGATCGCCGTGACCGGGTCGTTGGTGCAGTGGTTCCGCGACAACCTCGGCCTGATCGGCACCGCGCCGGAGATCGAGACCCTGGCCCTGACGGTGTCCGACGCCGGGGGCTGCTTCATCGTGCCGGCCTTCTCGGGGCTCTTCGCACCGCACTGGCGCCCGGAGGCGCGCGGCATGGTGGTGGGCCTCACGTCCTACATCACCAAGGGCCACCTGGCCCGGGCGGTGCTGGAGGCCACCGCCTGGCAGACCCGTGACGTGGTCGACGCCATGGACGCCGACTCCGGCGTGGCGCTCACCTCGCTCAAGGTGGACGGCGGGATGACGAGCAACAACCTGCTCATGCAGACCATCGCCGACGTGCTCGGGGTGCCCGTGGTCCGGCCGATGGTGAGCGAGACGGTGTCGCTGGGCGCGGCCTACGCGGCCGGGCTCGCCGTCGGCTACTGGCCGGACCTGCAGGGGCTGCGGCGCAACTGGCACCGGGCCGGGCAGTGGCTCCCCGCGCCGGGCTCCGACCGGCGCAACGAGGACTACGAGGAGTGGTGCCGCGCCGTCGAGCACACGTGGACACCGACGCGCCCCCGGGCGCAGCCCCGACCCGCGGCCGAGGCCGCGCTGGCGGCCGGGCGGTCCCGGGGCGGGGCGGCACGTCGCCGGACGTAGCGCCCCGCCGGCTGCTCAGCCGGGGCGGTAGGGAGAGACGACCATCTCGATGCGCTGGAACTCCTTGACGTCCAGGTAGCCGGTGGTCGCCATGGACCGCCGCAGGGCGCCGAACAGGTTGCTGGTGCCGTCGGCGCTGCGGCCCGGGCCCAGGAGGATCTCCTCCAGCGGGGCCACCGTGCCCACGTGCACCCGTTCGCCGCGCGGCAGGACGGGGTGGTGCGCCTCCGGGCCCCAGTGCCAGCCGCGGCCGGGCGCCTCCTCCGCCCGGGCGAGGGCGGTGCCGAGCATGACGGCGTCGGCCCCGCAGGCCACGGCGTTGACGATCGCACCGCTGCGACCGAGGCCACCGTCGGCGATGACGTGCACGTAGCGGCCGCCGGACTCGTCCATGTAGTCGCGTCGCGCGGCGGCCACGTCGGCGATCGCGGTGGCCATCGGCGCGTGGATGCCGACGGTCAGCCGGGTCGTGTGCGCGGCACCGCCGCCGAAGCCGACGAGCACCCCGGCCGCGCCGGTGCGCATCAGGTGCAGCGCGGCGGTGTAGGTGGCGGCCCCGCCGACGATGACGGGCACGTCCAGCTCGTAGATGAAGCGCTTGAGGTTGAGCGGCTCGCTGCGGGCCGACACGTGCTCCGCCGAGACGGTCGTGCCGCGGATGACGAACAGGTCGACGCCGGCCGACGCGACGGTCTGCCACAGCTCCTGGGTGCGCTGCGGGCTCAGGGCCCCGGCGACGGTCACCCCGGCGGCCCGCACCTCGGCGATCCGGGCGGCGACGAGGTCGGCCCGCACGGGGGCGGAGTAGATCTCCTGCATCCGGGCCGTGGCGGTGTCGGCGTCCAGCTCGGCGATCTCCGCCAGCAGCGGCTCGGGGTCCTCGTAGCGGGTCCACAGGCCCTCGAGGTCCAGGACGCCCAGACCGCCGAGGCGGCCCACCTCCACCGCGGTCGCGGGGCTCATCACCGAGTCCATCGGCGCGGCCAGCAGCGGCAGCTCGAAGCGGTAGGCGTCGATCTGCCACGCGGTCGACACGTCCTCGGGGTCACGGGTGCGCCGCGAGGGCACGATGGCGACGTCGTCCAGCGAGTACGCGCGACGACCGTGCTTGGCCCGTCCGATCTCCAGCTCGTTCACCCGTCGACCCTAGCCGGGAGCCGGGCCCGGGGCGCACCCCGCGCCGGCTCCCGGCCCCGGGTCAGGCCACCACGCCGTGCGGGTCGATGACGTACTTCTTGGCGGCGCCGGAGTCGAAGTCGGCGTACCCGGCGGGCGCCTCCTCCAGCGGGATGACCGTCGCGTTGACGGCCTTGGCGATCTGCACCTTGTCGGCCAGGATCGCCTTCATCAGGCCCCGGTTGTACCGCATCACCGGGCACTGCCCCGTCGTGAACGACAGCGACTTGGCCCAGCCGGTGCCCAGGCTGATCGACAGGGCCCCCACCTTGGCGGCCTCGTCGATCCCGCCCGGGTCACCGGTGACGTACAGCCCGGGGATGCCGATCGCCCCGCCGGCCGTGGTGACGTCCATCAGCGAGTTCAGCACCGTCGCCGGTGCCTCCTTGCCCGCGTCGGCGCCGTGGCCGCGCGCCTCGAACCCGACCGCGTCGACGGCGGCGTCGACCTCGGGGACGCCGAGGACCTGCTCGATCTGGTCCTGCGGCGAGCCCTTGGACACGTCGACGGTCTCGCAGCCGATGCTGCGGGCCTGCGCGAGGCGGGACTCGACCAGGTCGGCCACGATGACGACGGACGCGCCCAGCAGCTGCGCGCCGACCGCGGCGGCGATGCCGACCGGGCCGGCCCCGGCGACGTAGACCGTGGAGCCCGGCTTGACCCCCGCGGTGACGGCGCCGTGGAAGCCCGTCGGGAAGATGTCCGACAGCATGGTCAGGTCCGTGATCTTGGCCAGGGCCTGGTCCCGGTCGGGGAACCGCAGCAGGTTCCAGTCGGCGTAGGGCACCATCACGTACTCGGCCTGGCCACCGACCCAGCCGCCCATGTCGACGTAGCCGTAGGCCGCGCCGGGACGCGCCGGGTTGACGTTGAGGCAGATCCCGGTCTTGCCCTCCTTGCAGTTGCGGCACCGACCGCACGCGATGTTGAACGGCACCGAGCACAGGTCGCCCTGCTTGATGAACTCCACGTCCCGGCCGACCTCGATGACCTCGCCGGTGATCTCGTGCCCCAGCACCAGGTTCTCCGGAGCGGTGGTGCGGCCCCGGACCATGTGCTGGTCGCTGCCGCAGATGTTGGTCGTCACGACCTTCAGGATCACGCCGTGCTCGCACTTGCGGCCGACGTTGGCCGGGTTCACCCCGGGCCCGTCCTGCAGCTCGAGCTTCGGGTAGGGGATGTCCTGGACCTCGACCTTGCCGGGTCCGACGTACGCCACTGCCTTGTTGGACGCCACGCTGCGCCTCCTCGCTCGGGGGACGGCGGCGTCGCCCGTGCGACCACGTCGCCGATGCGCTCCTGCGCACGTGTCCACCCTGGACCCGGGGGGACGGATCGGACAACCAGGACGGGCGCGTCCTGGTCGTCCGATCACCGCACGGTGTAGTTGGGCGCCTCGTTGGTCATCCGGATGTCGTGGGGGTGGGACTCCTTGAGCCCCGCCGACGTGATCCGCACGAACCGGCCGCCGGCCTTGAGCATGGGGACGTCGTCGGCGCCGACGTAGAACATGGACTGCCGGAGCCCCCCGACCAGCTGGTGGGCCACCGCGGCCAGGGGCCCGCGGTAGGGCACCTGGCCCTCGACGCCCTCGGGGACGAACTCGTCGTCGGCGACGACGTCGTTCTGGAAGTACCGGTCCTTGGAGAACGAGCGGGTCCCGGCGCGGGTCTGCTGCGCCCCCAGGCTGCCCATCCCCCGGTAGGACTTGTACTGCTTGCCGTTGACGAAGACCAGCTCGCCCGGGCTCTCCTCGCAGCCGGCCAGCAACGACCCCAGCATCACGGTGTCCGCGCCGGCCACCAGGGCCTTGGCGATGTCACCGGAGTACTGCAGCCCGCCGTCGCCGATGACCGGGACCCCGGCGGGCGCGCACGCCTTGGCGGCCTCGTGGATGGCGGTGACCTGGGGGACGCCGACGCCGGCCACGACGCGGGTGGTGCAGATGGACCCCGGCCCGACGCCGACCTTGACGCCGTCGACCCCGGCGTCGACCAGGGCCTGGGCGGCGGCCCGGGTCGCGACGTTGCCGCCGACGACGTCGACGTGGGCGACGGCCGGCTCGGCCTTGAGCCGGGCGATCATCTCCAGGACGGCCTTGCTGTGACCGTGCGCCATGTCGACGACCAGCAGGTCCACCCCGGCCTCGACCAGCAGCAGGGCACGCTTCCACGCGTCCTCGAAGATGCCGATGGCCGCGGCCACCCGCAGCCGGCCGACGTCGTCCTTGGTCGCCAGCGGGTACTTCTCGCGCTTGGTGAAGTCCTTGACGGTGATCAGCCCGCGCAACCGGCCGGAGTCGTCGACCAGGGGCAGCTTCTCGATCTTGTGCGCGGCCAGCAGCTCCATCGCCTGCTCGGGCGAGGTCCCCACCGGGGCGGTGACCAGGGGCATCCGGGTCATCACCTCCTCGACCGAGCGGCTCGGGTCGGACTCGAACCGGAGGTCGCGGTTGGTGACGATGCCCAGCAGCACACCCGCCTCGTCGACCACGGGCAGGCCGCTCACCCGGTAGCGCCCGCACAGCTCGTCCACCTCGCGCAGCGTGGCGGTCGGGCTGGTCGTCACGGGATGGCTGACCATCCCCGCCTCGGAGCGCTTGACCAGGTCGACCTGCTGCGCCTGGTCCTCGGCCGACAGGTTGCGGTGCAGCACCCCCAGGCCGCCCTGGCGCGCCATCGCGATGGCCATCCGCGACTCGGTGACGGTGTCCATGGCGCTGGACAGCAGCGGCACCTCGACGCTGATGCGCTTGGACACCCGGGACCGCGTGCTGGTCCCGCTGGGGACGACGTCGCTCTCCCCCGGCAGCAGCAGCACGTCGTCGTACGTCAGGCCGACGGTGGCGAAGGGATCGTGCAGGACGGGCTCGGACCGCTCGGTGACCACGGGTCGATGGTAGGCGCTCGGCCGCACCCGCCCGGCGACGGTCCTCCTCGGCTCAGGGCTGCGAGCGCGAGCGGCCGGGCGCCGCGGGACGCTCCGAGGCGGGGCCCCGGGCCCCCGGGGCGGAGCGGTTGCCGGGGGCCGGGTCGGCACCGACCGGCTCCGTCCTGGCCGCGTCGGCCCCGGCGGTCGGGGGCCTGCCTGCGTCCGCGCCGGGACCACGGCCCTGGCCCCGGTCGTCGTCGCGCCCCGCCCGCGGGGCCTGCGTGGTCCCCTGCCCACCACCGGGGGGCGCTCCCGGCCCGGCACCGGGTGCCCCGTTGCCGGGAGCAGCCGGACGTCGGGTCGGGGTGCTGCGCGGGGGGTCCGGCGTGGTCCTGGTCGGGGCGGCGGTCGGGCTCGGGGCCGGGGCCGTCGTCGGGGCCGTGGTCGGGGTCGGGGTCGGGGTCGCGGTCGGGCGGCCGGGGGCCGTGCTGCGCGGCGCGGCCGGGGTGGTCGGCGTCGGGGTGGTGCTCGGCCGTGCGGGTGGGGTCGTCGCAGGGCCGCGGTCCGGCCTGTCCCGTTCCACCCCCAGGCCCGGTCCCTGGCCGATCTCGGGCCCCGCACCACCGGACCCGTTGCCCTGATCGTTGCCCTGCCCGTTGCCCGGCCCGGCGCCCTGCCCGTTGCCCTGCCCGTTGCCCGGCCCGTTGCCCGGCCCGTTGCCCGGCCCGGCGCCGGCGGCACCCGGTCCCTGGGGAAGCGCCCCCTGCTCGCCCAACCGGGCGCGACCGATCTCGCCGCGGGCGGCGCCGGGGACGAGTGCGTCGCCGACCCCGGGTACCACTCCCACGAGGGCGGGCACGGGCTGACCGCGGCGCACGGCCTCCTCCGCGGACCGCAGGCCTCGCTCGGTGTGGCCGATCGCGGTCTCCCACAGCACGCGCTGGTCCTCGGGCAGCGCTTCCACCATCGCCCGGGCCTGCTCCAGCAGGACGCGGGCCCCGTCGACGTCACCCGCCTCCGCAGCCAGCATCGACGCCACGAGGGTCGCCTCGACCGACTGGACCGACTCGGCCACCGTCGAGGCGCCCGGACCGACCTGCGCGGTGTCCTGCAGACCGACCCCGACGGCGAGCACGGCGATCACGGCGGCCGCCGACGCCGACAGGACCCGCCACTGCAGGCGACCCGAGGCCCTGGCCCGCGCGGGCACCGGGCTGGGGGCCGAGGGCCCGACGAGGTCGGCCGCGGCGGCCGCGGCGGCCGCGGCGGCCCCCGCCTCCCCGTCGGTCGCGGTGGCGCGGCTGTGCAGCGCGACGGCCACCTCCTCGTCGATGGCCCTGACCCAGCCGGCGAGGACTGCGGGCAGCGGGTCCGCCCCGTCGGCCGTCGTCCCGACCGACACCCGGTCGGCGAGGGCGTCCAGCAGGAGGTCGGTACGGTGCACCGCTTCCAGGGACCGGTCGCCGGACCGGTCCGCGTCGCCGGACCCCTGAGCGGTGCTCGCCCCGACCGACCGGAGCGGGCCGTGCGTCACAGGTCCGCCTCCGTCCCGAGCAGCGCCCTCAGCCGGGCCAGGGCGCGGTGCTGCGCCACCCGGACCGCCCCCGGGCTCATGCCGAGCGCCGCGGCCGTCTCCTCGGTCGACATGCCGACGGCCACGCGCAGCACGAGCACCTCACGCTGCTGACCGGGCAGCTGCTCCATCAGCCGCGTCACGCGGTCGGCCTCGGTGAGGACGACGGCGCTGCGCTCCGGGCTGTCGGCCAGGGCCTGGCTCGCGGAGTCGGGGACCTGGTCGGTGGACTGCTCGCGCCCCAGGGCGGCCCGCTGCGCGTCGGCCACCTTGTACCCGGCCACCCGGAAGACGAACGCCTCGAAGGGCCGTCCGGTGTCGACGTAGGTGGGCAGGGCCGTCAGCACCGCGACACACACCTCCTGAGCGACGTCGTCGGCGGCCTGGTCGGCGCCGGGGTAGCCACGCAACCTCGCCCTGCAGTACCGGTGCACCCGCTGGCGGACTCCGGTGATGAGGGTCTCGATCGCGTCGGACTCCCCCGCCACGGCGCGGACGACCAGCTGGGACCACAGGCCCTGCCCGGCGCCCTCGACCGGCTGGTCATGGGACTCCAGACCGGACATCGCGCGAACCCCGCCCGCCGTTACAGGACCGGCCGCGAGGGCCGGGCCGTGTGAGCACCACCGGGACGACCCGACATGTCGGCTCCCCTCCGTCGGTCCCGACCCGGGCAGGTGGGCCCTCGGAGCCTACCTCCGTCGCGGCCGGGCGCCCGTGCTACCGGACCAGACCCATCCGGAAGCCGGTCGCGACGGCCTGCGCGCGGTCGGCGGCCTCGAGCTTGCGGAACAGCCGTCTCGCGTGGGTCTTGATGGTGTCCTCGGACAGGAACAGCTCGCGCCCGATGGCGGCGTTGCTGCAGCCGCGGGACATGCCGTCCAGGACCTGGACCTCGCGCTCCGTGAGCTGGACGGTGCTCCCCCCGCGGCCACGCGACTGCGACGGCAGCTGACGACGGGCAGCCTCGCTCAGCGCGGCGGCGAGGGCGATGGACAGCTCCTCGGGGCTGGCGTCCTTGACGACGTACCCGCGGGCCCCGGCCGCCACGGCCCGGGCCAGCCCGTCGGCGTCCTCGGCCATGGTGGTCATCAGGACGTTGGCCTCCGGGTGGCGCGTGAGCAGCCGCTTGGCGGTCTCGACCCCCCCGATGCCCGGCATCCTGACGTCCAGCAGCACGACGCTCGGCCGCTCGACCGGCCAGCGGGACAACGCCTCCTCGCCGGACGCGGCACCGACCACACGGGTGATCCCGGGCAGGCCCGCGACCGCACGGCGGAGCTGCTCTCGCACGATCGGCGTGTCGTCGACTACCAGGACGGTGGCCACCAGGGAACTCCTCATCCGCACCCGGCCGGGTGCTCCGAGTCACCTATCGGCAGGCATGCTCCCGGGGTTGAGCCGGCAGGGTGCCCCGGTCGGGCGAACGGCGGCCTACACGCCCACGGCGGAGGCGATGCGTGCGGTGGCACCACCGAGGTCGTCGACCCGCTCCGCCCCGGGAGGGGTGTCGACCCCGCTCCAGCCGGGCCCGCCCAGCAGGATCAACGGGCTGGGGCGCAGCCGCGGCAGCCCGTCCAGCTGCTCGGGGTCGGCGACCCGCAGGTGGGCGTACACGAAGACCACGGCCGGACCGCTCCGGCGGATGGCGGCGGCCAGGGCGGTGCGCGGGACCCGGACCCCCAGCAGCCGAGAGGAGACACCCTGCTCGGCCAGGGCGGCGGTGAGCACGTGCAGCGGCAGGCCGTGCTGCTCCTGCTCGGCCGCGGCCAGCAGCACCGGACGGCTGTTGACGGGGTGGCGCAGCCCGGCCGACACGGTGCGGAGGCTGGACAGGATGCTCTCGCTCAGGACGTGCTCGACCTCGACACCGGTGCCGGTGGTGCGCCAGCGCTCACCCACGGCCACCAGGACGGGTGCGATCAGGTGGTCCCAGGTGGACACCGTGCCGTGACGCTCGACGTGCTGGCGGACCAGCCGCATGCACTCGTGGGAGTCCAGCGCCATGGCCGCCCGGGCCAGCCCCCGGGCCGCCGGCGTGCCGTCCGGCAGCGACACGACCTGACCACCGCCCGCACGCGAGGCACGACGGACGCGCCCGGCGTCGTGCAGGTCCACCTCGTCCAACCCGTCCGGCTCGTCGCCCAGCCCGGCCGCCAGCTCCTCCGCGACGGCCTGCGCCACGCGGACGTCCACGCGGTCCTCACCGTCGGGGCGGGTCTCGCGGGCGGTCGCCGCGTCGGTCCCGGCCGTGACGGAGGCCGGCCCGCCCACGGGGACCGGACGCGCGGCGAGCGTGGTCACCGAGGCGAGGCCGGCGTCCTCCCGCACGTCGCTGACGCGGGCGATCCTCGCGGCCTCCGACGGCGGCACCCCCTCCAGGGTCAGCCGCCGCATCACCATGAGCCGGGCGACGTCGACCCCGGAGTAGCGACGGTGGGAGCCGGCGGTGTGCTCGGAGGGCCCCAGGCCGTACCGCCGGTCCCAGGTGCGCAGCGTCGCGGGGGCGACCCCCAGACGGCGGGCCACGGCGGCCACGGTGAGCATGGGTCGAGGGACCGCCCCGTCACCACCACGACCCACCGTCACCTCGACCATGAGGCGATTGTGGCCACCGCAGCCGTTGATCGCACACGCAGATCGCGCCAGAGCCGCCCAGATGCCCGAAAACACCCGGATGTCCGGGGCGGATCGGCGGTTGAAGTCGTGCCCAACCGGGTAGTAACCGAGTCAGAACAACTTCACGAAGCGTCTTGAACAATCCGTGAAGCGGTTCTAAGTTGGTCAGGTACGAGCGAATGACACCGGAGTCGACCCGATCCGGCCCGTCGGCCGCCACGGACGTTCGACGCAGGAGGAACCCATGGCCGAGATCTCGAGACTCCCCGGACCCATCGCCGAGGTGTGGGAGTGGCAGATGGACGGCGCCTGCCGCGGGGAGGAGACGACGCTCTTCTTCCACCCGGAGGGCGAACGTGGCCCGGCCCGCCGCAACCGTGACGCCGCGGCGGTGGCCATCTGCCAGGCCTGCCCCGTGATGGTGCAGTGCCGGGCGCACGCCCTGGCCGTCCGCGAGCCCTACGGCGTGTGGGGCGGCATGACCGAGGACGAGCGCGAGGCCGCCTACTCCCGCGGCCGCAAGCTGGCCGCCGTCAGCTGAGACGGCCCCGCCGCACCCCAGGCACCTGAGCACCGCGCAGACGGACCTCCTGCCCGTCGCCCGGTCGCCCGGTCCCGCAGACGCAGAAGGCCCCCACCAGGACATCGGTGGGGGCCTTCTGCGTCGCCGCGCGGGACAGGCCCGCGCGGCTCAGGTCAGGTCAGTGCGAGTGGCCGTGACCGTGGCCGCCGTGACCGGCGTCCTCGGACTGCTCGGGCTTCTCGACGACCAGCGCCTCGGTGGTGAGCACCATCGCGGCGATGCTGGCGGCGTTGCGCAGAGCGGCCTTGGTGACCTTGACCGGGTCGACGATGCCGCCCGCGATCAGGTCGCCGTACTCGCCGGTGGCCGCGTCCAGACCCTGGCCCGGGGGCAGGGAGGCGACCTTGTCGACGACGACCGAGCCCTCGTGGCCCGCGTTGGCGGCGATCCACCACAGCGGACGGCTGACGGCGCGACGCACGATCGCGACGCCGACGGCCTCGTCACCGGTGCGACCGAGGTCGCCCTCGAGCGCGGTGCGGGCGTGGACGAGGGCCGAGCCGCCGCCGGCGACGATGCCCTCCTCGATCGCGGCGCGGGTCGCCGACACCGCGTCCTCGACGCGGTGCTTGCGCTCCTTGACCTCGACCTCGGTGTGGCCACCGACCTCGATGACGACGACGCCGCCGGACAGCTTGGCGAGGCGCTCCTGGAGCTTCTCGCGGTCCCAGTCGGAGTCGGTCCGCTCGATCTCGGCCTTGATCTGGCCGATGCGGGCGGAGACCTCGGCGTGGTCCGCGCCACCGTCGACGACGGTGGTCTCGTCCTTGGTGACGACGATGCGACGGGCCGAGCCGAGGACCTCGAGGCCGACCTGCTCCAGGTCGAGCCCGACGTCGGCGGTCACGACCTGCGCGCCGGTCAGCACGGCCATGTCCTGCAGCATCGCCTTGCGGCGGTCACCGAAGCCCGGCGCCTTGACGGCGACGGCGGTGAAGGTGCCGCGGATCTTGTTGACGACCAGCGTGGACAGCGCCTCGCCCTCGATGTCGTCGGCGACGACGAACAGGGGCTTGGAGGTCTGCAGGACCTTCTCCATCAGCGGCAGGAGCTGCTTGACGGTGGAGATCTTGCCGCCGACCAGCAGCACGTGGGCGTCGGTGAGGACGGCCTCCATGCGCTCGGTGTCGGTGACCATGTACGGGCTCAGGTAGCCCTTGTCGAACTGCATGCCCTCGGTGAAGTTGAGGCTGACACCGGTGGTGGAGCCCTCCTCGACCGTGATGACGCCGTCGCGGCCGACCTTGTCGAAGGCCTCGGCGAGGGTCTCGCCGACCGACGGGTCCTGCGCGGACACGGTGGCGACGTGGGCGACCGATGCGGAGTCGGTGACCTCGACGGCGATGTCGTCCAGACGCGCCTCGAGGGCGGCCACCGCGGCGTCCATGCCCCGCTTGAGGCCACCGGGCGAGGCGCCCGCGGCGACGTTGCGCAGGCCCTCGTGGACCATGGCCTGGGCCAGCACGGTGGCGGTGGTGGTGCCGTCACCGGCGACGTCGTTCGTCTTGGTGGCGGCCTCCTTGGCGAGCTGGGCGCCGAGGTTCTCGTAGCGGTCCTCGAGCTCGATCTCACGGGCGATGGTGACGCCGTCGTTGGTGATGACGGGCGGGCCGAAGGACTTGGCGAGGACGACGTTGCGGCCCTTGGGGCCGAGGGTCACCTTGACGGCGTCGGCGAGGGCGTCGACACCACGCTCGAGCGACTTCCTCGCGGACTCGTCGAAGGACAGCTGCTTGGACATGAGACTCCTGTGATGGCACTGGGGTTTCGGGAACGTGTCGGGCGCCGCGGAGCAGAGCCCGTGGTGGCGGGTGCCGGGACCGGTTGGGGTCCGGCTCCTCGCAGGTGGAGCGGGTGGGTCCAGCGACGGACGCCGCCCGCGGCCAGTGGCCGGGGCGGCGTCGTCAGCGTCGCTGGGTCACGACCGTGAGGTCGTGTCAGCTCACTTCTCGATGACGGCGAGGACGTCGCGGGCGGAGAGGATCAGGTACTCCTCGCCGCCGTACTTGACCTCGGTGCCGCCGTACTTGCTGTACAGCACGGTGTCGCCGACCTGGACGTCGAGCGGGATGCGCTTCTCGCCGTCCTCGTCGAAACGACCCGGGCCGACCGCCAGGACCTTGCCCTCCTGGGGCTTCTCCTTGGCGGTGTCGGGGATGACCAGCCCGGAGGCGGTCGTCTGCTCGGCCTCGAGCGTCTGGACGACGATCCGGTCCTCGAGCGGCTTGATGGAGACAGCCACGTAATGCCTCTCTTTCGCGACTTGCCGATCGACCGATCGGTCGACCGAAACGGTCTGGGTCCGCCGTGGACGGGACGTCGTCGCGGGTGCCGACCCGTCGTCAGGCGATTGGCACCCGATGCCGTCGAGTGCCAGAAAGGACACTAGCCAGCGCTTAGCACTCGGTCAACCTGAGTGCCAGAAGACGGCCCGTCCCGGCCGTCGCCGGATCGCTGGCAGGATCGGGTCATGACCGCCCAGGAGGACGTGGCCCCGCTGCTGCGGCCCGAGGGCTGGGCGCTGCTGGAGGCGCTGCCGCCCTACGACGCCACCGCGGCGCTGGCCCTGGGCAGCCGCCTGCGGGAGGCCGGCACCGCGCCGGAGGTCGTGGCCGCCGCGCTCACGCAGTCGCGGCTGCGTCAGGCGGCACGGTCCAAGGTCGGCGCGTTCGCCGACGGCATGCTCTTCACCACCGACGGGCTCGAGCAGGCCACCCGGCTTCCCGTGGCCGCGCGGCACGCCGACCGGCTGCGGCGCGCCGGGGCCACCCGCGTGGTCGACCTGGGCTGCGGCATCGGGGTGGACGCCATGGCCATGGCCGGCATGGACCTGGCCGTCGACGCCGTCGAGCGGGACGAGACCACGGCGGCCGTGGCCACCGTCAACCTGCGCCACTTCGAGCGCGCCCACGTCCACCTGGCCGACGTCTCCGACTTCCCCGACGCCCTGCCGGTGGCCCGGCCCGGCACGCCCGGCGGGGTGGACGCCGCCTGGGTCGACCCGGCCCGTCGCCGCGACGGTCGCCGGTTGTTCGACCCCGAGCAGTGGTCACCGCCGCTGTCGTGGGTGCTGGCCCTGCCGCAGACCGGGGTGGGGGCGGTGGGCGCCAAGGTGGCTCCGGGCGTCGAGCGCGACCTGGTCGACCCCGACGGCCCGGCGGCCGGCTGGACGGCGGCCTGGACGTCGGTGGACGGCGACGTGGTGGAGGCCGTGCTCTGGTGGGGCGCCGCCGCCACCGTCGGGGTCAGGCGCTCCGCGACGGTGCTGCGCAGCGTGGGCGGCGGAGCGGGTGACGAGGCGTCGGTCCAGGTCCAGGACGCGGGCACCCTGAGCGACGCCGGTCTGACCGTGGCGCCGGTGGGTGAGGTCGGCTCGGTGCTGCACGAGCCGGACGGCGCCGTCATCCGGGCCGGGCTGGTCGCCCACGTGGCCGCCGAGGTGGGCGGGCGCCTGATCGACCCGATGATCGCCTACGTCACGGCCGACGAGTACGTGCCGACGGTCTTCGCCCGCTCCTACGCCGTGCGCGCCGTGCTGCCCTGGGGGTTGAAGCGGTTGCGGGCGTACCTGCGCGAGCACGGCGTCGGCCGGGTGACGGTCAAGCGCCGCGGCAGCCCCGTCGACCCCGAAGAGCTCCGTCGCGCGCTACGCCTGGACGGGGACGGCGAGGCGACCGTGGTGCTGACCCGGCGCGGGGACGAGCGGATCGTGCTGGTCGTCGACCCGCTGCCCGGCGTCTGAACCGGCCGCCACCCGCCCGCTCGCCACGCCACCCGCCACGCCACCCGCTCGTCCGCGCCACCCGGCCACCCGGCCACCCGGCCACCCGGCCACCCGCGCCACCCGCGCCACCCGCGCCACGCCACCCGGCGCCGCCCGGTGTACCGACCAGCGACGCGACACGCGGGCTCGTCGGTCGAGACCCGGCCTGAGCCGCTCGCGTGTCGCTGGTCGGTACGCCCCACCGGGCCGCCCCGACGGGGCGCAGCGCGCCGGGCGCCGACCGCTCCCCCGGGTGCGCCCCGAGCGGTTCAGCCCTGGACGCTGGTGACCGGCAGGGCGGGGTCGGTCCCGAGGTCGAGCGAGGACGGCTCGCGGCCCGCGGCGACCAGCAGGCTGCCGAGGGCGGCGACCATCGCGCCGTTGTCGGTGCACAGCCCGGGGCGCGGGACCCGCAGCTGCAGCCCGGCCGCCTCGGCCCGCTGCTGGACCATGGCACGCAGCCGGCTGTTGGCCGACACGCCACCGCCGAGCAGCAGGTGCTGGACCCCTTCGCTGCGGCAGGCAGCCACGGCCTTGGCGCTGAGCACGTCGACGACCGCCTCCTGGAACGACGCGGCGACGTCGGCGACCGGGACGTCGCGGCCGGCGTCGCGCTCGCGCTCCACCCACCGGGCCACGGAGGTCTTGAGCCCCGAGAACGAGAAGTCGTAGCGGTGGTCGGTGCCGTCCCGGGCCACCGCCCCGGCGCCGGTGAGACCGCGCGGGAACCGGATCGCCGCCGGGTCCCCGTCGCGGGCCACCCGGTCGACGTGGGGCCCGCCCGGGAACGGCAGGCCGAGCAGCCGGGCGACCTTGTCGAACGCCTCCCCCGCCGCGTCGTCCAGCGTCGCGCCGAGCACGTCGACGTCCGCGGTCACGTCGTCCACGCGCAGCAGGCTGGAGTGCCCCCCGGAGACCAGCAGCGCGATCGCGGGCTCCGGCAGCGGCCCGTGCTCGAGGGTGTCGACGGCCACGTGGGCGGCCAGGTGGTTGACGCCGTACAACGGGCGACCCAGCCCGAGCGCGAGGGCCTTGGCGGCGGCCACCCCGACGACCAGCGCCCCGGCCAGCCCCGGACCGCTGGTGACCGCGACCGCGTCCACGTCCTGCAGCCGCACGCCCGCGAGCTCGCAGGCGCGGTCCAGGGTGGGCAGCATGGCCTCCAGGTGGGCGCGGCTGGCCACCTCGGGCACCACCCCGCCGAAGCGGGCGTGCTCGTCGACGCTGCTGGCCAGGGCGTCGGCCAGCAGCGTGTGCCCCACCACGAGCCCGACGCCGGTCTCGTCGCAGGACGTCTCGATGCCGAGGACCAGCGGGCCGTCCGGACGGGGGCGCCCGTCCCGCGAGGACCCGGTCACAGGTCCACCTGCATGAGCACGGCCGCGGTCCGGGGTCCGCCCGGGGTGCTCGGCGCGTAGTAGCCGGGTCGTCGTCCCTGGGGCCGGAACCCGGCGGAGGTGTACAGCGCGAGCGCGGCCCGGTTGTCCTCCCGCACCTCCAGGCCGAGGCGCCTCGCCCCGGCCTCCCGGGCCTGCGAGCGCGCGAGGTCGACCAGGAGCCGGCCGAGACCCAGGCCGCGTCGCGCGGGGTCGACGGCGAGGGTCTGCACGTCGGCGTCGGGGCCGTGCGTGACGACCCCCACGTAGCCGGCCAGCGCGGCCGTGTCGGGGTCCCCCGCGGCGTCCTCGGCGGGGCGCAGGACGACGTAGCGCCGGCTGCGCCCCTCGGCGAGCTCGGACAGGAACATCTCACGGGTCCAGGCGTCCGGTCCGAAGGCGGGCACCTCGACCGCCATCACGTCGTCCAGGTCCCACCAGCGCAGCCGCTGCGTCGACACCCGTGCCCCCGGCCCCGTCGGGACCGCATCGACCGGGTCCGTGCCGACCGGGTCCGTGCCGACCGGGTCCGCGTCGACCGTCCGGCCGCTCACCCGCTCACCCGCTTGGGGGCGCCCGGTTCCTGCACGTCGGGGCGGCGCAGGTACATCGGGTCCGGGGGCAGCGGCTGCAGGCCCTCGCCGACGATGCTGTCCCGCGCCAGGGCCGCGACCCAGGCCGCCGGCGGGTCCAGGGGCAGCACGCTGCCGTCGGTCCCGGTGAGCAGGACCTGGGCGAACGACCCGACCAGCGCGTCCGCGTGCAGCCGGGCCCCACGTCCCAGCACCGGGACGCCGGCCGCGACGGCAGCCCGGGCGCACTCCGCGGGGCTGGTGACCTGGGGCTCGCCGAGGCGGCGCCCGCCGCGGTAGCGCGCCCAGTAGACCTCCGAGCGCCGGGCGTCGGTGGCGACGACGGCCGACACGGGCCCGCCGGCGGCGACCGCGGCCGCGTGCAAGGCGTCGAGGCTGCAGACGCCGTGCACGGGGACCCCGACGACGTGGGCCAGCGCGCGGGCGGTGACCAGACCGGCCCGCAGACCGGTGAACGGCCCCGGGCCCACCCCGGCCGCGACCGCGGTCAGGTCGGCGGGGGTGACGCCCGCCTCGGCGAGCACCGCCTGGATGGTCGGGGCCAGCAGCTCGGCGGGCCGGTTGCCCTCGGGGACGTCCCGCGCGGCCCGGGGACGGCCGGGGTCGTCGTCGGCGCCCAGCAGGGCGACGGACACCGTCGAGGTCGAGGTGTCGAGGGCGAGGATCAGCACGGTGCCTCCTGGTCGGTGGTGACCGCTGCCGCGAGCGAGTCGAGCGTGGCGTGGTCCAGGCCCGGGTGCTCCCCCACCAGCCGCACCTGCACGGCCCGCGGCTCGTCCAGCGACGCGTCGTCGGCGACGTCGTGCGGACCGGGCTCGCCGGGGTCGGGGGCACCGTCGCGGTCGATGGCGACCTCCACGCGCCGGGGGCTGAGCCGCTCGGCCAGGCCCTCGCCCCACTCCACGACCACGACGGAACGCGCCAGGTCGGAGTCCAGGTCCAGGTCGTCCAGCTCCGGTGCCCCGGCCAACCGGTAGGCGTCGACGTGGACCAGGTGCGGACCGTCGGGGCGAGGACCGGACGGGTCGGGCCGCTGCTCCCGGGCCAGGACGAACGTCGGTGACGTGACGGGTGACGTCACGCCCAGGCCCAGCGCGAGGCCCTGGACGAACGTGGTCTTGCCCGCCCCGAGGGACCCGCTGAGGACCACGACGTCCCCGCCGTCCAGGCGGGCGCCCAGGGCCCGCCCGAGGGCGCGGGTCGCGGCCGCGGAGACGCAGAGGACGTGCACGGCGGTCCCGTCAGGCACCGCGCTCGACCTCCTGCCGCCCCGACCTGCGGCCCACCGCCCGGCCGTCGACGGACCCTGTCCCGGTGGGCCTGCTGCCCCCGGGGCCGCTGTCCCGGGCCACCAGGCGGTGCACGGCCTCGGCCGCGCGCCCGCGTCGGCGACGGGAGGGCCGCGACTCCGACTGCACGACCCGCATGGCGCGCGACACCAGGTCGAGCAGGTGGCCGGTCACCACGTCGGGGTGCTCGAGCATGACCAGGTGCCCGGCGTGACGGACCACGACGTGCTCGGAGTGCGGCAGCGCCCGCACGATGGCCTCGCTGTGCCGCGGCGGCGTCATCCGGTCGCTGTCGCCCACCAGCACGAGCGTCTCCAGCCCGTCCAGGACCTGCAGCGCCTCGAGCTCGTCGTGCTCGGTGAACCCGGGCAGGAAGTCCGACACGACGTCCAGGCTGGTGTCGGAGATGATCTTGGCGACGAAGTGGGTGAGCTCCGACGGCACGGGCGAGGCGAACGACCAGCGTCGGACGATCAGCCGCTCGACGTCGGCGACCATCCGTCGCCCGCGGACGACGAGCTGGGGCTGACGCGCCAGGAGGGCGAGCAGGTTCGGCGCCACGCGCGTCACCGCGCCCCCGCCGGGCAGCCCGAAGTCCAGCGTGGCCAGCTCACCGGCGCTGGTCGCGACCAGGCCGACACCGAAGATCCGGCTGCCGAACAGCTCGGGCCGCTGGCTCGCGAGGCTCATCACCGTCATGCCGCCCATGGAGTGGCCCACCAGCACGACCGGGCCGTCGGGCACGTACGCGGCCAGCACCGCGTCGAGGTCACGACCCAGCACCGGGATCCGTGCGGTGCCGGCCGGACCGGACTCCGAGCGACCGTGACCGCGCTGGTCGTAGGTGACCACGCGGTAGCGCCCGCGCAGCGCGAGGCGCTGGAAGTGCCAGGACTGGCTGCTGAGGCCGTAGCCGTGGACCAGGACGACGGTCAGGGGCGCCTCGTCCTCCTCACCGCGGGGGCACGGCTCGTCCACCTCGACGTGGAGCCGGGCGCCGTCGTCGGTGACGAGCTCGTGCTGCTCCCCGTGGACCGTGCCCAGCAGCGCCAGGCCCTCGCGGTCGAAGACCGCCTCGGCGTGACGGCGGCGCGACCGGACCCGGTCCGCCGTGATGCCCGCGGCCACACCCGCCCCGGCGGCCGCCAGCCCCGCACCGAGCCCGATGAGGCGCCAGGGCGCCGGGGCGCTCACCACGACCGGCCCCCGTCCGGACCCTCGTCCAGCAGCGTCGGCTCGACCTCCGGCAGCAGCGGCTGCCCCGTGCCCACCCAGCGCCGCGGCAGCCGGGCGCCCAGACGGGCCACGACCTCGTAGGAGATGGTCCCCGCGGCCACGGCCCAGTCCTCGGCCGTCGGCTCGCCCAGCGCACCGCTGCCGACAACCACGACCTCGTCCCCGACCTGGTCGGTCGCACCCGGCCCCAGGTCCACGACGGCCTGGTCCATGCAGATCCGGCCCACCACCGGGACGCGACGGCCGTGCCGGCCACCGACCCACATCTCGGCCGAGCCCGTGGCCGAGCGCGGCAGCCCGTCGGCGTAGCCGAGCGGGACGAGCCCGAGGACGGTGTCCTGCCCGGCCGTCCAGACGTGACCGTAGGAGACGCCCTCGCCGGCCGTCACGGGTTTGGTCAGCACCAGCCGGGAGCGCAGGCTCAGCGCGGGCCGCAGGCCGAGCTCGTCCGGTCCGGCGATGTCCGGCACCGGGGACAGGCCGAACACGGCCAGCCCCGGGCGCACCAGGTCCAGGTGCAGGTCGGGGCGGGTCAGGGTCGCGGCGGAGTTGGCCAGGTGGCGCCAGGTGGGGCGCAGACCCGCCGCGCGGACCACGTCGACGGCCTCGGCGAACAGCCTCCCCTGGTGGTCGACCGTGGCGTGGCGCGGGGAGTCCGCCCAGGCCAGGTGGCTGAAGACGCCCCCCACGGTGACCAGGCCCGCCTGCTCGGCGTCCGCCAGGGCCCGCGCGAGGACGGGCAGGTCGGCCATCGGGACACCGTTGCGCAGCAGTCCGGTGTCGACCTTGATGTGCACGTCGGCCACCTGACCGCTGGCCCGGGCGGCGTCCAGGACGACGTCCAGCTGGCCCAGGTGCGACAGCCCGAGGGTGACCTGGCGGCGCAGCGCGGCCGCCACGGGCGCAGGTTCCACCGACAGCAACCAGGCCAGCAGCGGTGCGTCCACCCCTGCGTCGCGCAGCCGCACGGCCTCGTCGAGCTGTGCGACCCCGAGCCACGACGCGCCACCGGCGAGCGCGGCGCGGGCGGCCTGGACCAGGCCGTGGCCGTACGCGTCGGCCTTGACCACCGCCATCAGCGGCCGGCCGGTCCGCCGGACCATCGAGGCGACGTTGGACGCGATCGCGTCCAGGTCCACCACGACATGACCGGTGCCGACGTCGGTGCCGCGGGTCTCGACGGCGCCGTCGGGCTCCGTCGCCGGGTCCGCGGGCAGGGCGCCGCCCGGCCCGGGCGTGGCTGTCGATGGCGCTGTCACATCAGCCATGGTCCCAGGCGTCGGGGTGTGCGCCCGCCAGCACCCCCGCCAGGGCGCCCACCAGCGCCCGGGCCCGCAGCGGGCCGCGGCCGGCGGCGGCGTGCGCGGCCACCGCGTGCAGGTGGGCGCCCAGCACCCCGGCCTGCAGCGGGTCCAGCCCGGCAGCGAGCAGGCCGCCGAGCACGCCCGCCAGGACGTCGCCCGCCCCGGCGGTGGCCAGCGACGGCGGGCCGCCGGGCACCACGACGGTGGTCCCGTCGGGTCGCACCAGGAGGGTGTCCGGCCCCTTGAGCAGCACGGTGGCCCCGGTCCGCGCTGCGACCTGCCTGACCTCGGCCCAGCGGTCGGCGGGGTCGGACGACGCCTCGGCGAGGCCCAGGGCCTGGCGCAGCCGCGCCAGCTCACCCAGGTGGGGGGTGAGCAGCAACCGGTCCGGGGCGCGGAGCGTGCCCGCGGCCAGGGCCCGGGCCAGCACCGACAGCGCGCCCGCGTCGACCACGGCGGGCTCGTCGCAGCGGGTGAGGACGTGGTGCGCCCGGGCGTCGTCCCCGCCGCCCGTGCCGGGGCCCACGACCCAGGCCTGCACCCGGCCGACGTCCTGCAGGGCCTGCACGACGACCTCGGGCACGGACTGCAGGACGAGCCGGCCGACGTCGGGGGCGTCCACGGGCGGGACCAGCCGGACCATGCCCGCACCGGTCTGCACGGCCGCCCCGGCGGTCAGGACGGCCGCCCCGGGGTAGGCCGGGTCCCCCGCCGCGACGCCCAGGACGCCGCGGGAGTACTTGTCCGCCTGGCGCCAGGGCCACGGCCACCGCTCGGTCAGCAGCGCCGAGGCGTGCCCCGGCGCGGCCGGGGCCAGCCGTCGCAGCCGGGGTCGGCTCGGCAGGTGCGGCGCCAGACCCAGGTCGACCACCTGCAGCGCCCCGACGAACGGCTGCGCCCACGGCAGCAGCAGCCCGGGCTTGGCCACGCCGAAGGTGACCGTGACGTCCGCGGCCAGCACCGGCCCGGCGGTGGCCCCCGTGGCGGCGTCCAGGCCGCTGGGCAGGTCGCAGGCCACGACGGAGCCCGGTCGTGACCCGTCCGGGCTCGTGAGCCAGGCCAGGACGGCTCCCGCGGCGCCCCGGGCGGCCCCGCGCGAGCCGATCCCCAGCAGCCCGTCGACGAGCAGGTCGGCCTCGTCGAGCCGGGCCACGACGTCGCCCGGCAGCCCACCCCCGACCCGGTCGGCACCGGACCCCTCGGACCCCTCGGACCCCTCGGACCCCTCGCTCGAGGACGCCGGGAGCTGCCGCAGCACCCCGCCGCGGCGGCGCAGCTCGGCGGCCGCGGCCCCGTGGTGGGTGCCGGCGCACAGCAGCGCCGTCACCCCGACGCCCCGGCGGCGCAGCAGCGCCCCCGCGTACAGCGCGTCCCCGCCGTTGTTGCCCGCCCCCACCAGCAGCACGACCCGGGCGCCGGACACCCGGCCCGACGCCGCCCGCAGCCGGGCGGCGCAGGCCTGCGCCAGCGCGGTCGAGGCCACCGCCATCAGGTCCGCGCCCTGGGCGAGGCGGGCCCGGTCGGCCGCCGCCACGTCGTCCCCGTCGTGACCCGGCAGCAGCGTGGGGTGCGCCGGCAGCGTGTCCGTCGTCCGGGTCACGGGCGTGTCCCGCGGTCGTCCTCCGCCTCGGCGACGCAGGTGGCGGCGGCGATGCCGGCGTCGTGGGACAGGCTCAGGTGCAGCCGGGCGACCCCCAGCGCGACCATCCGGGCGGCCACGGTCCCCGTGGCCCGCACCGACGGGGCGGCGTCCACCTCGCGGGTGACCGTGCAGTCGTGCCAGCGCAGCCCCACGGGAGCACCCAACGACTTGGCGATGGCCTCCTTGGCCGCGAAGCGGGCCGCCAGCGACGCGGGCGGCAGGTCCCGCTCGTCGGGGGTGAACAGGCGGGCCCGCAGCGCGGGGGTCCGCTCCAGCTGGGCCATGAAGCGGGCGATGTCCACCACGTCCGTGCCCACCCCGACGATCACGGGCGGCTCACTCGACCGTGACGCTCTTGGCCAGGTTGCGCGGCTGGTCGACGTCCAGGCCCTTGGCCGTGGCCAGCTCGCACGCGAACACCTGCAGCGGCACCACCGTGACCAGCGGGGCCAGCAGCGGCGGGGTGCGGGGCACGCGGATGACCTCCTCCGCGTAGGGCACCACGTCCTCGTCGCCCTCCTCCGCGATGACGATGGTCCGGGCGCCCCGGGCCCGGATCTCCTGGATGTTGGAGATGACCTTGCTGTGGATCGAGTCCGGGCCCAGCGGGCTGGGGACCACGACGAACACGGGCTGACCGGGCTCGATCAGGGCGATCGGGCCGTGCTTGAGCTCACCCGCGGCGAAGCCCTCGGCGTGGATGTAGGCCAGCTCCTTGAGCTTGAGCGCCCCCTCGAGCGCGACCGGGAACCCGACGTGGCGGCCCAGGAACAGCACCGAGCGGGTGTCGGCCATCCAGCGCGCGATCTGGCGGACGTGGTCGGAGCCGTCCAGCACGGTCTGGATCTTGGCGGGCACCTCGTGCAGCTCGGCCAGGACGTCGCTGATGGCGGCGGCGTCCATCCGCTGCTGGATCTGGGCCAGGTACAGCCCCAGCAGGAACGTGGCCGTGATCTGCGCGACGAAGGCCTTGGTGCTGGCCACGGCCACCTCGGGCCCGGCGTGGGTGTAGAGCACCCCGTCGGACTCGCGCGGGATGGTCGAGCCGTGGGTGTTGCAGATCGCCACGACCGTCGCGCCGAGGCTCTTGGCGTGCCGCACCGCCATCAGGGTGTCCATGGTCTCGCCGGACTGGCTGATGGCCACCACGAGCGTGCGGGCACCGATCACCGGGTCGCGGTAGCGGAACTCGTGGGAGTACTCGACCTCGACCGGCAGCCGGGACCAGTGCTCGATGGCGTACTTGGCGACCATGCCCGCGTAGGACGACGTCCCGCAGGACACGATGACGACCTTCTCGACCGCCGCGAGCGCCGACTCCTCGATGCGCATCTCGTCCAGCACCAGCCGGCCGTCGAGGTCGGAACGCGCCCGCAGGGTGTCGGCGACCGCCGTGGGCTGCTCGTCGATCTCCTTGGCCATGAACGTCGCGTAGCCACCCTTCTCGGCGGCCGCGGCGTCCCAGGTGACGGTGTAGGGGCGCCCCTGCACGGGGTTCCCGGCGAAGTCGGTGATGGTGAACCCGTCCGGACGGACCTCGACGACCTGGTCCTCGCCCAGCTCGACGGCCTCGCGGGTGTGGTCGATGAACGCGGCGACGTCGCTGCCCAGGTAGGTGGCGTCGTCGGAGACCCCGACCACCAGCGGGGACGAGCGGCGGGCGCCGACCACGACGTCGGGCTGGCCGCGCCACACCGCGAGCAGGGTGAACGCGCCCGCCAGCCGCTGGACGACCTCGCGCATGGCCCCGGCGAGGTCCGTCCCGCCCTCGGCCAGGCGCCGACCCAGCAGGTGCGAGACGACCTCGGTGTCGGTCTCCGACAGCAGGGTGACCCCTGCGGCGGTCAGCTCGGCCCGCAGCACGGCGAAGTTCTCGATGATCCCGTTGTGGATGACGGCCACCTGGCCGTCCTCGCTCAGGTGCGGGTGCGCGTTGGCGTCCGTGGGCCCGCCGTGGGTGGCCCACCGGGTGTGGCCGATACCGGTGTGCGCGGAGAAGGCCGGCACCGGGGCGTCGGTCTCGGCCGTGGTGACGGCCTCGACGAGGCGGCCCAGCCGGCCCGAGCGCTTGGTCACGTGGATGCCGTCCTCGGCCAGCAGCGCGACGCCGGCGGAGTCGTACCCCCGGTACTCCAGCCGACGCAGGCCGCCGAGCACCACGTCGAGCGCCTTCGGCGCGCCCTGTCCACCGGTCACTCCGACGATTCCACACATGCCCAGGAGTCTAGGAGCAGACCCGGGGTGGGTCGTGCGACCCCGGGGTCCTCCGCGCGGCAGGATGGGGCCGTGCCCCCCGCCGTCCCGCACGCCTCCGCGTCGCCGCCCCCGCCGGGGACCTCCGACGTCCCGGCGGCGCTCCCGGTGGACCCGGACGCCTCGTCGCCGTTCGTCGAGTTCGACCGGGACGCCTGGAGCCGGTTGCGTCGCAGCACCCCGATGACCCTGAGCGCGGAGGACGTGCTGCGGCTCCAGGGGCTGGGTGACCGGGTCGACCTGCACGAGGTCGAGGAGGTGTACCTGCCCCTGTCGCGCCTGCTGACGCTGTACGTGGAGGCCAACGACGGGCTCCGGGAGGCCACCTCCACGTTCCTGGGCGAGAACCCCCCGGCCCGCACGCCCTACGTGATCGGGGTGGCGGGCTCGGTCGCGGTGGGCAAGTCGACGACGGCGCGCCTGCTGCGGGAGATGCTGGCGCGCTGGCCGGGGACGCCGCGGGTGGAGCTGGTCACCACGGACGGGTTCCTATACCCCAACGCCGAGCTCGAGCGACGGGGGCTGATGGGTCGGAAGGGCTTCCCGGAGTCCTACGACCGCCGGGCCCTGCTCCGCTTCGTGCAGGCGGTCAAGTCGGGTCGGTCCAAGGTGACGGCGCCGGTGTACAGCCACCTCACCTACGACATCGTGCCGGGCGCGCAGGTGACCGTGCGCCGCCCGGACATCCTGGTGCTGGAGGGTCTGAACGTCCTGCAGCCCGCCCGGGTCCGGAACGACGGCCGGCAGGGGGTCGCGGTCAGCGACTTCTTCGACTTCAGCATCTACGTCGACGCCCGGGTGGACGACGTGCGCAGCTGGTACGTCGAGCGGTTCCTGCGGCTGCGCCAGACGGCCTTCGCCCGACCCGAGTCGTACTTCCGTCGTTACGCGGACCTGTCCGACGAGCAGGCGCGCACCACGGCGGTCCGGATCTGGCAGGACATCAACGAGCGCAACCTGCGCGAGAACGTCCTGCCGACCCGGGGCCGCGCCAGCCTCGTGCTCACCAAGGGCCCCGACCACTCGGTCCGGCGGGTACGGCTGCGCAAGGTCTGAGCCGGTCTGGGGCTCAGGTCAGTTTGAGCTGCCAGAGGGCGTACAGCCCGACCGGGACGAACCCCATCGCCCGGTTCACGCGCAGCATCGGCCCGTTCTCCAGCGCGTTCCAGGTCTGCACCCGCTCCACCTGCGGTGCTGCCTCGCCCAGGGCGCGCAGCGCGGCCTGCTTGACGAGCATCCCCAGCCGGCGGCCCCGGTGGTCCGGGTCGACGATGGTGTCGAACTGCGACGCCATGGCCGGGTGGCGCCGGTCCTGGCCCATCTCGCTGAACGCGACCAGCCGTCCCTCCGGCGACACCGCCCCGGCGCCCACCACCAGCAGCCCGCGGCGGGCCCAGTCGGCGTAGGTGTCACGCATCCGGTCGGCGTCCCACACCCCCGGCCGCCAGTCCATGTCGCCCAGCGGCGGGTCCGTGTCCATCCGCGCGGCCAGGGCCGCGCGGTCCGCCAGCAGGTCGTCGGGGCAGGCCCCGGTCCAGGTGCGGGTGGTGCAGCCGTCGGCGTGGGCAGCCACCTCGGCGTCCTGCCGGGCCAGCACCTGCGCCGGGACCGGCAGCCGGACCTGGCTGCGCAGCTCGGTCTGGACGAGGTCGGCCCCGCTGGCCCGGGCGAACGAGACGCCCAGGACCGCCCCGGGGGTGGGCCGGCGCGTGAGGGACTCGTCGGCCACCGCGAGCTCGTGCAGCGCCCAGGCGGCGTCCGGGTCGGGTCGGTACCCCGTGCCGCTCAGCAGGGTGTCCCGGCCCTCGCTGCGCGCGTGGTCGGACACCACCTGCAGCAGGGCCCGGCCGTGGCCGCGGCCCCGGTGCCCGGCGGCGACGCCGATCTCGAGCTCGACGACGTGGGTGTTGTCGCGGTCCGGCATGAACGCCTTCGCGAAGGCGACCACGGTGCCGTCCGCCACCACCACCCAGCCCGCGTTGTGCCCGTTGGCGCTGAGCCAGGACGCCTTCTCGTAGTCGACGTCGTAGGGCTCGTAGGCGTCGTCACCGACCGTCTCGCGGTCCACGTCCTCCATCAGCCGCACCAGGCCGGGGAAGTGCGGCGAGGCCGGGTCGACGGGCAGGAGCTGCGCGGTCGTGGTCACGGGGACACGCTGCGCCCCGCACGCGCAGGGGGCAACACGTTTTCCGGGTCCCGACGGCCGCGCCGGGGCACGGGGTGCCGCGCGGGGGCACGGGGCGCCGCGGCGCTCAGGCGAGCGAGAGCTCGCGCGCCACGACGGCCGCGATGGCGTCCGCGTGCCGCTGGGCGCTGGGCAGGTCGGGCGCCTCGACCATCACCCGCACCAGCGGCTCGGTGCCCGAGGCCCGCAGCAGGACGCGGCCGCTGCGGCCGAGCTCGGCCTCGACCTCGGCGACCACGGCGCTGACGCTCAGGTCCGAGCCGACCCGCGACTTGTCCACACCGGGGACGTTCACGAGGACCTGGGGCAACCGGGTGAGGACCCCGGCCAGGTCGCGCAGCGACCGACCGGTGGTGGCGACCCGGTGCAGCAGGTGCATGGCGGTCAGCAGCCCGTCGCCTGTGGTGTTCCACTCCTGCAGGACCACGTGCCCGGACTGCTCGCCCCCGAGCACCCAGCCGCCCTCGCGCATGGCCTCCAGCACGTAGCGGTCACCCACGCCGGTCGTGACCAGCCGGATGCCCTCGGCCTCCAGGGCGAGGCGCAGCCCCAGGTTGCTCATGACGGTCGCCACGACGGTGTCCTCGTGGAGACGGCCCGCCTCGCGCATCGCCAGCGCCAGCACCACGAGGATCTGGTCGCCGTCGACGACGGCCCCGGTGTGGTCGACGGCCAGGCACCGGTCGGCGTCGCCGTCGAAGGCGACGCCCAGGTGGGCGCCGTGGGCCAGCACGGCCTCCTGCAGCGGGCCGAGGTGGGTGGAGCCGCAGCCGTCGTTGATGTTGAGCCCGTCGGGCTCGGCCCCGATGACGTGCACCTGGGCGCCCGCGGAGCGCAGGGCGGTCGGCGCGGCCACCGAGGCGGCACCGTGGGCGCAGTCCACCACGACCCGCAGCCCGGCCAGCGGTGCGCCCTCGGGCAGCGAGCCCACGCAGTGCGCGGCGTAGGCCTGCACGGCGGTGTCGTCCCGCAGGACCCGACCGACCGCGGCCCCGACCGGGCGCTGCCAGGGCTTGCCCGCCAGCTCCGCGATCGCGTCCTCGACGTCGTCGGCGAGCTTGTGCCCGAACCGGTCGAAGAACTTGATCCCGTTGTCCGGCATCGGGTTGTGCGAGGCGGAGATCATGACGCCGAGGTCGACGTCGTCGCGGGTGGCCACCAGGTGCGCCAGGCCCGGGGTGGGCAGGACCCCTGCGTCCACCACGTCCGCCCCGGAGCTGGCCAGCCCGGCCGTGACCGCGGCCGCGAGGAACTCCCCCGACGCACGGGGGTCGCGGGCCACCATGGCGCGCGGCCGGGCCCCGGTGTCGGGGCGGCCCTCCACGAGGACGTGGGCCGCCGCCACCGACAGGTCGAGCGCGAGCTCGGCGGTCACGTCGACGTTGGCACGACCACGGACGCCGTCCGTGCCGAAGATCCTCGTCATCCGCGAGCCGCCGAGCCGCGCTCGTCGCGCCTGGTCAGCGCTTGCTGTACTGGGGGGCCTTGCGAGCCTTCTTGAGGCCCGCCTTCTTGCGCTCGACCGCACGGGGGTCACGCGTCAGGAAGCCGGCCTTCTTCAGCGTGGCCCGGTTGGCCTCGACGTCGATGCCGTTGAGGGACCGCGCGATGGCCAGCCGCAGGGCGCCGGCCTGGCCGGAGGGGCCGCCGCCGCCGATGCGCGCGATGACGTCGAAGCGACCCTCGGTCTCGGTCACCGAGAAGGGGTCGTTGACCTCCTGCTGGTGGACCTTGTTCGGGAAGTAGTCCTCGAGCGAACGGCCGTTCACGACCCACTGGCCGGAGCCGGGGACGATGCGGACGCGGGCGATGGCCTTCTTGCGACGACCGACGGCCGCGCCGGGGGCGGTGATGCTCTGCCCGCCGCTCTTGACCTCCACGACCGACTCGGTCGTGTAGGTGCCGGAGAACTCCTCGGGAGCCTCGTCGGTGGCGGTGTCGCTGTCGGTCTCGGGTGCGTCGGTGGTGACGTCGACCACGGGTAGTCCTACTTCCTCAGGCTGTGCTCAGGGTGAGCGTGAAGGGTGGGTCGCGTCACTGCTGCGCGATCTGGGTGATCTCGAACGGCTGCGGCTTCTGGGCCACGTGGGGGTGCTCGGGGCCGGCGTACACCTTGAGCTTGCCCAGCATCTGACGGCCGAGGCTCGTCTTGGGCAGCATGCCCGCGATGGCCTTCTCGACCGCGCGGGTGGGGCGCGTGGCCAGCATCTCGGTGTAGCCCATGGCCTTGAGGCCACCCGGGTACCCGCTGTGGCGGTAGGCCAGCTTCTGCTGGAGCTTGTTGCCCGTCAGGGCGACCTTCTCCGCGTTGATGATGATGACGAAGTCACCGGTGTCGACGTGGGGCGCGTAGACCGCCTTGTGCTTGCCGCGCAGCAGCTGCGCGACCTGGCTGGCCAGCCGGCCGAGCACGACGTCCGATGCGTCGATGACGTGCCAGCGACGCTCGACGTCGTCGTGTCGGGGGGAGTACGTGCGCACAGTGCTACCTCGTCCAGCCGGTCTCGTCCGATTGATTCGCTCGCACCGGACGCGGGCCCGGAGGCCCGCCTCGGCGGTGGAGCGGGCGAGCACGCGGTGCGTGCACGCAACAGCGCCCAAAGATACGGGCCGCGGGCACCCGGGGTCAAAACGCCTCCGGGCTCCCGCGGCCGTACCCACGGGTGTGGTGCTCAGCGTGTCACGTCCGCCCCCCGCCCGGAGCACCGATGGTCCTGATCGGGGCCGTGCCCGTCAGCGGCGTGCCGTCCACCGTGGTGCCGCTGAGCAGCAGCTCCGTGGTGCCGGCGACCACGCCGGTCGCCTGGACGCGGGCCCGGCACAGCAGGTCGGCCACGCCGTCGCCGTTCCGGTCCTGCGTGGCGGTGCAGGACTCGACGGAGTCCTCCGTGCCGCTCACCCCGAACCGCAGGGACGACACGTCGACGTCCGCGACGGGGTCGAAGCCGTCCTGCGACAGGACCACGACCGGCATGACGCCGCGGCTGCGGGGGTTGACCGGTGCCGGCCGGTCGCCGTCGCGCACCTGCACGTCGATCGTCAGCGGCGTGGGCTCGACGAACACCGCGGTCGTGCGGGCGGGGACGGTGAACGTGCCGGTGGCCGCGTCGAACACCGCGTCCTTGACCACCGGGTCGGCTCCCCCGGCCTGCACCGGGCTGAGCACCAGGCCCGCCTCCACGAGCTGCTCGGCGGTGAAGGTCTGCTCCGCGTCGGTGGCGTTGAACAGGGTCACGACCCGCTCGTGGCGGGGGTCGAGGTCCTCGCCCACCGTGTCGTCCAGGTGCATGACGATCAGGCCGGGCACCTCGCTGCCGTCCAGGTAGGACTGCTTGGCCTGGATCTGCTCGGCCGTGGTCAGCGCGAACAGCGGCGAGGAGTTCGCGACCCGCAACAGGTCACGGAACCGGGCGACCGAGGCCTCGATGTCGTCCTGGCCCGGCTTCAGGGCCGGGTCGGACAGCAGCGGGGTCATGAACGGCCACTTGGCCTCGTTGTCCGGTGCCGGCGGGAGGCCGACCCCGAAGTTGTTCGAGGAGTAGGTGAAGTCGAGCACGTTGAAGTGGTCGCCGGAGTTGTAGCTGTTCCGGTCGAGCGACTTCGAGCGGAGCATGTCGCTGCCTGCGTGGAAGAACGCCACGCCCTGGCCCAGCGCCACCGTCGACAGGCCGAGCTGCTGCATCCGGACGCGGTCGGCCATCGGCGTGCCCTGCGGCAGCTTGAAGGCGTTCGAGTCGAACAGCGTCTCGTTGTCGTGCTTGGAGACGTAGATGACGTTCTCCTGCGGGTCGGCGGTGTAGCCCGCGGGACTGCCGTTGTAGTCCACCTCCGCCCCCGTCACCGTGTTCCCGTTGCGGTCCACGAACGTGTAGTCGCGCAGGTTGCCGGCCAGACCGACCTTGATCTGGTCCATGTTCAGCAGCAGCCGAGCCCGCTGGGCGGCCTCGTCACCGTTGACACCGGAGCCGTTCGGGTCGGTGAACAGCCCCGAGCCGAAGCCCTGGACGCCCGGGTTCTCGTCGAACGGTCCACCGCCCCGGACGGCGTCGCGCAGCCGGTCGCTGAACGTGCCGATCCCGGTGCCGGCCATGTTGGCCTGGGTCGCCTGCTCGAAGCGGGAGTCGTTGACGACCTCGCCGAAGTTCCAGCCCTCGCCGTAGACGTAGATGTTCTCGCCGTCCACGCCGTCGGCCTCGAGGGTGAGCGAGTCCAGCGCCTCCCGCACGGCGAGCATGTTCGCCTTGGAGTGGTGGCCCATCAGGTCGAAGCGGAACCCGTCGACCTTGTACTCCGTGGCCCACAGCACGATGGAGTCGAGCATGAGCTTCTCCATCATCGCGTGCTCGGTCGCCGTGTTCGGGCAGCAGGTGCTCGTCGCGACCGTCCCGTCCTCCAGCTGCCGGTGGTAGTAGCCCGGGACGACCCGGTCGAGCACCGACTTGTCGTCCTGGCCGGCCGCGAAGGTGTGGTTGTAGACCACGTCCACCACGACGCCCAGGTCGTTGTCGTTGAGCGACTGCACCATCTCGCGGAACTCGACGATGCGGGTCGTGCCCTGCGGGTCCGTGGCGTACGAGCCCTCGGGGGTGCTGTAGTGGAACGGGTCGTAGCCCCAGTTGAAGCCGTCCTCGTCGGCGACCGCCATGACGGCCTCCTGCTGCTCCGGCGATGCCGGCCCGGCGTCGGGGACGTCGGGCTCGACCCGGGTGTCGCGGTCCTCCTCGATGCTCGCGAGGTCGTACGTCGGCAGCAGGTGCACCGTCGTGAGGCCGGCCTCCTGCAGCTCGCGCAGGTGGGTCATGCCGTCGGAGCCGTTCTGCGTGAACGCCTTGAACGTGCCGCGCATCTGCTCCGGGACCGTCTGGTCACCGATGGAGAAGTCCCTCACGTGCAGCTCGTAGATCTCGAGCTCCTCCGGGGTGGCCGGGGCCTGGGTGGCGACGTCGGACCAGCCCGCGGGGGCCAGGTCGGCGTCGGCCAGCGACACGACCTGGCTCTTGGCGGAGTTGGTCGCCAGGCTCACCGAGTACGGGTCGGTGACGACGTTGCGCTCGACCTCACCGGTCGAGGCGACGTACACCTCGACCTCGAACAGGTAGTACTGCCGGTCCCAGCCGGGCTCACCGGTGACCGACCAGACGCCGGTGCCCTCGTCCAGCGCCATGGCGGTGGTCTCACCCGGAGCCGGGGCCTCGGGGTCGGTGAAGCGGTGCAGCGTGACCGAGCGCGCGGTCGGGGCCCACAGGCTGATCGTCGGGACCTCGCCGTCGAAGGTGACGCCGAGGTCGGCCTCACGGGCGCCGTCGGCGTACAGGTCGTCCAGCACGTTCGGGATCTGCACCCCGGTGGCCACGACGACGCTGCCGCCGCGGACCGCGGACACCGCGAGGGCGCCCTTCAGCGCCTCGGGCACGTCGACGCCGTCGGGCACACCCAGCGCGGCGTAGCCGGCCAGGTGCGGGAACCGCTCGGCCAGGTCGGCCGGCAGCTCCGCGGACAGCCACTCCAGCTCGACGGAGTCACCGCCCTCGACGCCGCCGGGCCCGACCTGCAGCCCACCGTCGGGCGAGGTGTGCAGCGCGTAGGTGGCCGCCGCGTCGTCGACGTCCAGGGCGATGACGTCACGGGTCAGCCACTGGGCGCGCTCCTCACCCAGGTCGCCGACCCCACCGCCGGCACCCGCCTGCACGGGCAGCAGGTAGCCCTCCTGCCCGGACAGGATCCAGACCTCGTGGCCGATGCCCACCAGGTCCAGGCTCTGGTCCTCGGGCAGGTCCTTGGCGTCGCCGCGGTGGAGGATGTAGCTGAGCGACGTCGCGCCCTCGGCGAGCGGCACCTCGAAGACGACGCCGAACCGGTCGGTCCGCACGGGCTTCAGCGGCTGCGGCCACTGCGTCCCCTGCGCGGCCCCGGTCCAGACGTGCAGACCCCAGAAGTCGTTGAAGTCGTTGCTGTCGTAGTCCCCGTAGTCGCCGTCGGGACGGTTGTAGTGGATGACGGCCAGGTCCAGGGCGGCCGCCCGCTGGGCGTAGGTGGCCTCGTCGCCCTGCACGACCCAGGCGCTCGGCTGCTCGACCGGCACGAAGGACTGGTCGGCGACCTGTGCCTTCTCGTCGCCCTTCTTGATGATGAAGTTGACCGCCTCGGCCACGTCGGACACGGGCACCTGCCAGTAGGCGCCGAACTCGTCGACCCCGTCCGGCATGCGGGGCGAGGCCCACTCGGTGGGCACGCCCTCGGGCAGGCCGTCGCCCCACAGGTGCAGGCCCCAGCCGTCGTAGGCGCCGTCGGCCCGCTGGTAGTGCACGGTCGCGAAGCCCTGGGCCGCGGCCTGGCTGGTGAACACCTCGCCGCTGTCGGGCGACAGCCACACCTCGGGCGTGACGGACGGGTCGACGAAGCGGTCGGCGGTCGTGCCGATCTTGTTGCCCGCGGAGTCCACGACGATGAGGCCGACGTCCTGGTTCTCGCCGTCGCTGGTGTCCAGGTCGATGTGGCGGAAGACGCCGTAGTCGTCCTCGCCGTTCCACTCCAGGCCGTTCGGGTAGGTACGCCCGTCCATCAGCCCGGGCTCGATGTCGCCGAAGGCCCAGATGCTCAGGTCGTCGACGTCCTCGGTCTCCGGGAAGTGGACGACGAGGTTCTCCTGCAGACCGCTGACCGGCTGCTCGGGCTCCTCGGCCACGACGGCCGAGGTCTGGGCGCCGGCGGTGTTCCCGTTCAGGTCGTCGACGACCGCGGCGACCTCGACCACGGCACCCGCGTCGAGCTGCTCGGTGTCGACGGTGATGCGGTAGGGCGCGTTGTCGTCGGTGCCGGCGTAGGTCCACTCGCCGCCGTCGACCCGGCTGTGGAACGTGACCTCGGCGTAGAGGTCGCGGTCCAGGGCGGCCTGGAAGACGAAGGCCTCACGGGTCTGCCCGTCGAGGTCGAGGTCGATGACGCCGCTCTGGGCCACCGTGATGCCGGGGGCGGCCTCGCTCACCGGCAGCGTGGTGCCGGCCCGGTAGACGACGGCCTCGAACGCGGGGACCTCGACGGTCACCGAGCCGTCGGCGTCCGCGGTCACGGCCTCGGCGTCGCCGGTGGCCGACCACAGCGGGGTGAAGGTGGCCCCGGGGGTGCCGACGTCGAACGTGGCCGAGCTGGTCGCCTCGGCGTTGTTGGTGACGACCAGGTGCTCGACGCGCTCCTCGCGGTCCACCCGGCTGAAGGCCAGGACACCGGGCCCGTCCGCGGCGTACCGGGGCAGCTGGGCGCCGGAGCGCAGGGCCGCGTGCTCGCCCGTCACCTCGCCCAGCTCGGCCAGCGTGACGTACAGCGGGTGCGTGGGGTCGAAGTTGTCGTCGGCCGCGGTGGCGTCGGTACCGATCTGGTCGTCGTCCAGGTAGATCGGCGTGACGCTGGGGAACATGTCCTGACGGGCGGCCTTGTCGCCGCCGCTGCCGGTGAAGCCCTGCTCGTCGCCGGAGTAGACGACCGGCATGCCGCGCGAGAAGTACATCAGCGCGTGCGCGAGGGTGTCGCGGGCGAGCATCTCCTGGTCGTCCGCGCCGGGGTTGCCCGCGGCGATGAAGTGGCCGATGCGCCCCATGTCGTGGTTGCCCAGGAAGGTCGGCAGGCTGTACGCGTTGGCCTCGGCGTCGATGTAGTAGTCGTCGGCCGCGAAGAAGTCGCTCATGGTCCGGGCGCTGGCGTTGCGGGCGGTGAAGTTCGTCGCCGCGTTCTGGAACCCGAAGTCGAGGACGGCCTGCATCTCGCCCTTGGTGGTGAACAGGGACAGCAGCTCCGTGTTGGCGCTGAAGACCTCGCCGAACATGAAGAAGTCCTCGTTACCGATCGAGTCGGCGTAGTCCTCGATGGCCGGGGTCCACTCCTGCCAGAACTCGATGTTGACGTGCTTGACGGTGTCGATCCGGAAGCCGTCGACGCCCAGGTCCACCCAGGGCTTGAAGATCTCGATCATGCCGTCGACCACGTCCGGGTGCTCCGTGAACAGGTCGTCCAGGCCGAAGAAGTCGCCGTACACGGAGTTCTCGCCGGCGAAGGAGCTGTCGCCCCGGTTGTGGTAGTACCGCACGTCGTTCAGCCAGGCGGGAGACTTGACCGGGGCCCCCTCGGGGACGACCGGCGTGTACGGGAAGCTCACCGCGGGGTCGAGCTCCGGGAAGTCGTCGCTGCCGGCGAAGTCGCGGTCGTCGAAGACGTTCCCGTCGGCGTCCCGGTACGGCTCGGCGGTCTTCGAGATGTAGTCGTACACGCCCTCCTGGTACTTGATGACGTCGGCCGTGTGGTTGGTGATGATGTCGAAGAACACCTTGATGTCGCGCGAGTGAGCCTCGTCGATGAGCTCCTCGAGCTCCTCGTTGGTGCCGAAGTGCGGGTCGATCTGGGTGTAGTCGACGGTCCAGTAGCCGTGGTACCCCGCCGACGTCTCACCGGCGCCGTCCCCCTGCACGGGCTGGTTCTTGAACACGGGGGCCATCCAGATGGCCGTCACCCCCATGTCCTCGAGGTAGTCGACCTTGTCGAGCAGCCCGGCCAGGTCCCCGCCGTGGAAGAAGCCCTCGTCCGTCGGGTCGTAGCCGTGCTCGAGCCGGTCGTCGCCGCCCACGTCCCCGGTGTTGTTGGTCGGGTCGCCGTCGGAGAACCGGTCGGGCAGGACGAAGTAGAAGACCTCGTCGGTCAGGTCGTCGCGGGCGCTGGGGCGGGTCATGTCCAGAAGGACGGGGTCGACCTCGCCCGAGGCGCCGGCGTCGTGGCTGACGACGTGGGTGTCCTCGTCGTAGGAGAACTCCACGTCGGTCGGGCCCGACGTCGAGAACGCGAGGTTGTCGCCGTTGGCGACCCCACCCGCGCCGTAGTTCTCGTCCCAGGTGCCGTTCATGGCGACCTTGTACTGCCACTGACCGGCCGGCAGCTCGAAGGAACCCGTCCAGGTGCCGTCGCCGTCGGGGTCGCTCAGCCGGGTGGCGGCGCAGTCGGGCTGCCAGTCCCCCGGGCAGCCGAGGGCGCCCTGCAGGTCACCCACCACGGTGACGGAGGTGGGGGCGGCGGTGTGGTCGGCCGAGGCGGGAGCGGCCGCCACCAGCGGGACGAGCAGCGCGGCGGCGGCCGCCACGGCCACGGTCCTCAGCGGGCGCGCGTCGCGCGTCCGGGCGCTACGGCGGGGGGCGTGGGGGGTCATGTCTCTCCTCGGCGTTGAGGTCATGCGTCCGGACAGGGCAAACCGGTCGCACCCAGGACGGTAGCCACGCAATTTCGTGATCACAAGTCCACGCTGTTACGAAAGACGGACGCAATTCTTGCGTTGAGCCCTGCGTCGGTCGGTCACGGTCCAGGGGCGGCTCAGCGCGCGCGTCCCACCCGGCCGGAGTCCCACACCGGCTCCGGCACCTCCCGCAGGTACCCGTCCTCCCCCACCACCACGAACCGGTCGAAGCCCCGGGCGAACCAACGGTCGTGGGTCACCGCCAGCACCGTCCCCTCGAAGCCGGCGAGACCGTGCTCGAGGGCCTCGGCGGAGTCCAGGTCCAGGTTGTCGGTCGGCTCGTCGAGCAGCAGCAGCGTGCACCCCGACAGCTCCAGCAGCAGGATCTGGAAGCGAGCCTGCTGCCCTCCCGACAGCACGTCGTAGCGCTGCTCGGCCGCCTGGGCCAGCCCGTAGCGGTCCAGGACGCGGCTCGCCGGCTCGCGAGGCAGCCCGTCGCGGTGGCTGTCGCCGCGGTGCAGCACCTCCAGCAGGGTCCGCCCCAGCAGGTGCGGGGCGTCGTTGGTCTGCGCGAACCACCCCGGTCGCACCCGGGCGCCGAGCCGCACCGCGCCGTCGTGGCGCACGGGTGGCTGGGGCGACCCGACCGGTCGGTGCTCGACGTCGGGGTCGCTACCACCCGCGGCGAGCAGCCGCAGCAGGTGCGACTTGCCCGAGCCGTTGGACCCCAGCACGGCCACCCGGTCGCCGAACCAGACCTCGAGGTCGAACGGCTGCACCAGCGGGCTGCCGTCGGCCGCACGGAGCAGCAGCTGCTCGGCCACCACGGCCCGCTTGCCCGTGCGGGCCCCGCGCAGCCGCATCGTCACCTGCTGCTGCTGGGGCAGGGCCTGGGGCGGACCCGCCTCCTCGAACTTGCGCAGCCGGGTCTGGGCAGCCTGGTACTGGCTGGCCAGACCGTCGTTGAACGCGGCCTTGACCTTGTACCGCAGGACCAGGGCGACGAGCTTCTCGCGCTCCTCCTCCCACCGGCGGCCCAGCTCCTCCAGCCGGGCGTTGCGGTCCTCGCGGGCCGCGTGCCAGGTACCGAAGCCGCCGCCGTGGACCCAGGCGGTCGCCCCGGCCGCCCCCGGCTCCAGCGTGACCACGCGGTCGGCGCCCCGGGCCAGCAGCTCACGGTCGTGCGAGACGAGCAGCACGGCCTTGGCCGTGGCGCGCAGCTGCTCCTCCAGCCAGGTCTTGCCGGGCACGTCCAGGTAGTTGTCCGGCTCGTCGAGCACCAGCACCTCGTCGGGCCCGCGCAGCAGCGCCTCGAGCACGAGCCGCTTCTGCTCCCCGCCCGACAGGGTCGCGACGTCGCGGGAGCGGGCCCGCTCCCACTCCACCCCGAGCGCGGCCAGGCAGCAGCGGTCCCAGGTGTTCTCCAGCTCGTAGCCACCGGCGTCGCCGTAGTCCGCGAGGGCCTGGGCGTAGCGCAGCTGCGCGGGCTCGCTGTCGTCGTCCATCAGGGCGAGCTCGGTGTCGTCGACGGCGTGACCGGCCGCGCGTACCCGCGGGGGTGCGACCGAGCGCAGCAGCCGCTCGACGGTGACCACGCCGTCGGCGTCCGGCACCACGACCCCGTCCGCCCCCGCGGCCCCGCCGTCGCCCGGTCCACCTGCCGTGGCACCACCCCCGCGGCCGACCCTGCCGACGAACTGCGCCATCACGCCCAGCCCGCCGGAGTGCACGACCGACCCCGTGTCGGGGACCAGCTGCCCGGTCACCATCCGCAGCAGGGTCGTCTTGCCGACGCCGTTCGGCCCGACCAGCGCGGTCGTGACGCCCTCGGGGACCCGGAAGGACACCTCCGACAGCAGCGGCCGCCCGTCCGGCAGCCCGTACCCCACCTGCACCACGTCGACATGACCCACGGGGCGCGAGCATGACCGCTCCCGGCGCCCGCTGGCAACGCGGTGGCTCCCGCCGATAGCGTCGCGGGCATGCGATACCGATTCCTCGGCCGAAGCGGCCTCAAGGTCAGCGAGCTCTGCCTGGGTGCCATGACCTTCGGTCGGGAGACCGACCCGGCCACCAGCCACGCCATGCTCGACACGTTCGTCGGGGCCGGCGGGACGTTCGTGGACACCGCGGACGTGTACGGCCAGGGCCGCAGCGAGGAGATCCTCGGTGACTGGCTGGTCACGGGGCCGCGCGAGCGGGTGGTGGTGGCGACCAAGGTCCGCTTCCCGATGGGTGACGGGCCCAACGACCAGGGGTTGTCGCGCGGGCACATCCGCCGGTCGGTGGAGAACAGCCTGCGCCGGCTCAAGACCGACCACGTCGACCTGTACCAGGTGCACGCCTGGGACGGTGCGACCGCGCTGGAGGAGACCCTGTCCACGCTGGACGCCCTGGTCCAGGAGGGCAAGGTCCGCTACGTGGGCGCCAGCAACTACTCCGGCTGGCAGCTGCAGAAGGCGGTCGACACCGCGGCGGCGCACGGCTGGGAGGGTTTCGTGAGCCTCCAGGCCCTGTACAACCTGCTGGACCGCGAGCTGGAGTGGGAGCTGGTCCCGGTCAGCCGCAACGAGGGGCTCGGCATCCTGCCGTGGAGCCCCCTGCGCGGCGGCTGGCTGACCGGGCGCTACCGCCGGGACATGGCCGGCCCGCCGGCGGACACCCGGCTCGACGAGGCCGGCAAGCAGGGCTGGGGCGAGTCCTGGGACGCCTACGCCAACGACCGGACGTGGCACCTGCTCGACGTGATGGACCAGGTGGCGGAGGAGACCGGTCGCACCGTGGCCCAGGTCGCGCTCGCCTGGCTGCTCGGTCGGCCGGGGGTCGTCGCCCCCATCCTGGGCGCGCGCACCATCGCCCACCTGGAGGCCAACCTGGGCGCCGTGGGCTGGGAGCTGACGCCCGAGCAGGCGCAGGCCCTCGACACCGCGAGCGACCGCCCCCTCCCCTACCCCTACGCGACGGTGACCGCGGACCCCGAGCGGGTCTGAGCCGTCGTCCGGGCGCGGGTCCACGGGCGGGTCGGCGCGCCCGTCACCGCCCGGACGCGGCCTCCTGCGCCAGCACGTCCATCGCCAGGTCGACCTCGGCGAAGGACGTGCTGAGCGGGGACAGCCCGATGCGGACCAGGTCGGGGTGGCGGAAGTCGGCCACCACGCCTCGGGCCGTGGCCCGGCGGACCAGGTCCTCCGCCCCGGGCCCGGCGAGCACGACGTGGCTGCCCCGTCGGCGGGCATCGGCCGGGGAGGCGGAGCGCCAGCCGAGCGGGAGCAGGTCCTGCTCGGCGCGGGCCAGCACGAGGCCGGTGAGCAGAAGGCTCTTGGCCCGGATCGCGTCCACGCCGGCCTCGGCCACGAGCCGGACGCCCTCCTGGACCGCGACCAGCCCGGGCACCGTCGGGGTCCCCGACAGCATCCTGCGGATGCCGGGCGCGGGGACGTGCTCCGGGCTCATCGCGAACACGTCGGCGGCGCCGAACCAGCCCGGGACCGGGTTGACCAGCGCCTCGTGGTGCCGGGCGGCGACGTGGACGAACGCCGGGGCCCCGGGTCCGGCGCACAGGTACTTGTAGGTGCACCCGACCGCGAGGTCCACCCCGTGCTCGTCCAGCCGCAGCGGGACCGCCCCGGCGGCGTGCGACAGGTCCCACACCACGACCGCACCGGCGTCGTGGACCGCTGCGGTCACCGCGGCCATGTCGGCCACGGCGGCGCTGCGGTAGTCGACGTGGCTCAGCAGCACGCACGCGGTCCGCGGGCCGACGACCGCCGCGACGTCGGCCGCCGTCACCGCCTCCGGCGGGCGGGGCGGGATCGTGCGCAGCCGCAGGCCCCGGGCCCGGGCGACCTCGGCTGCGAGGTGCGCGTCGGTCGGGAAGTCGCCGCCGACGACCACCACCTCCTCGCGGTCCGGTCGCAGGGAGGCCGCGGCGTGCAGGGCCTTGAACAGCAGCACCGACGTGGAGTCGGCGACGACCGTCTGCCCGGGGCCGGCCCCCAGGACCGCTGCGGCCAGCTCGTCGCCCACCTGCACGGGCAGGTCGACCCAGTGGTCCCAGCTGCGGATGAGGGCCGTCGCCCACTCGTCGCGGTACAGCCGGGTCAGCCGCTCCAGCGTCGCGCGGGGCGCCCGGCCGAGGGAGTTGCCGTCCAGATAGGCCACGGGGTCGGGGTCCAGGACGAACCGGTCCCGGAACCCCGCGAGCGGGTCGGCGGCGTCCAGGGCCGCGGCATCGGTCACCGCCCGATCATCCCAGCCGGGGGTCCCGCCGGTCGTTCAGCGCTCCTCCGGCTCGGCGGGCAGGTCCAGGCGCCGCTTGTAGTACCCCCACGGGAAGCTCCACCCCCCCACCAGCTGCCAGCCCTCGTCGTCCAGGGCCCGCGAGGCCAGCGGGGACCAGACGGCCCGGCGGTGCTGCCAGACGTGGTCCGACGCCTCGACGACGTGGAACAGCGTGCCGAACTCGACCATGTGCCAGCCGTGCCGGCCCTCGCGCTCGAGCACGACCATCTCGTCGAACACCGTCAGCGGGTAGAGCACGCGTCGTTCGGGGGTGCCGTCCCCGACGCGGCGGTCCGGTCCGCTCGTCGCCGGTGGACCCGCCGGGCCGAAGCGTTGCTGCGCGGCCTGCCGGCTCACCCCGATCAGACGTCCGATCGCGTCCCAGCTGTGGCCGGCGGCCCGGGCGTTGGCCACGGCCTCCTGCAGCAGCCGGCTGGTCTCCTCCGCGGCGACCCGGCTGGCGTGGACCAGGGCCAGCGAGGCGGCCGGGTCGGCCTCGATGGACTCCCGCAGGCCACGCGGCGCCGAGAGCACGGCCTCCGCGACCGCCTCGCGCAGGCGCGTCTCGTCCGCGTCGGTCAACCCGGTCGAGGACCCGGCGGACCGGCTCACGCGATCTCGTCGTCGAGCGACCGCGGCGCCGGAGCCGGGGCCGACGGGCGGGGCTCCTCGCCGGGCACCGCCCGCGGTGCCGTGCGGCGGGTGTCGCGCTGCGCCGCGCGCAGGGGCTCCAGCCCGTCCAGGGCCATCCGGTCGCGCGCGCCCCGGTCGGCGCGGGCGACGAGGACCTGCACGAGCACGGCGCCCAGCAGCAGCATCGCCGAGGCCCCCGTGATGGCGCCGAGCACGGTGTCGGTCGCGTCGTCGTCGACGAGCAGCGCCGCGACGCCGGCGGCGACGACCACGCCGAGCAGGCCGACCGGGAGCAGGCGGCTCAGCACGAGGCGACGGGGAGCAGAGGACCAGCGGGATGCCATGCGTCAAGGATGTCTTGACGCCTCGACCCTGTCAACCTTCTCTTGACGCGGTCGGTGAACGGCTCCGTCCCGTCGCACCCGTGACTCCCGCGCCCGGACCGCGAGCCCGGCGGCGTCCGGGTAGTCGACGGCGACCAGGGTGAGCCCGTGCGCCGCCGCCACGGTGACACGCGCGTCCCGTCGGCCGCCGCGCAGCACCTCCCGGGGCCAGCCCGTCCCCAGCCGGCCGTCCCCCACCGGCAGCACGGCCCCGACCACGGACCGGACCATCGAGTGGCAGAACGCATCGGCGCTCACCGTGGCCACCACGGTGCCGTCGGCCTCCCGGTCCCACCGGTAGGTCAGCAGCGTGCGGGTGGTGGTGGCCCCCGCCCGACGGCGGCAGAACGCGGCGAAGTCCCGCAGGCCGACCAGCTGCGCGGAGGCGGCGTTCATGGCCGCCAGGTCCAGCGCCCGGGGGTGGGCCAGCGTGTCCCGACGCCGCACGGGGTCCGGACCGGCGGGGTGGTCGCAGACCCGGTACCGGTAGTGCCGGCGCAGGGCCGAGAACCTGGCCTCGAAGCCCTCGTCGGCCTCGGTGACCGACGCCACCCGCACGTCCGGGGCGAGCATGCCCCGCAGCCGCCGGGTGACGCCCTCGGGTCCCCCGGCGCGGGCGAGGACGTCCCGGCCCACGTCCAGGTGGGCGACCTGGCCCGCGGCGTGGACGCCGGCGTCGGTGCGCCCGGCCACGGCGAGGGTGCGCATCACCCGGTCGGGGTCGGTCCGCAGCACGGTGGCCAGCGCGTCGCCCACGACACCGGCGACGGTACGCAGCCCGGGCTGGACGGCCCACCCCTTGAAGTCGGTGCCGTCGTAGGCCAGGTCCAGGCGCAGACGCACGGACCCGCCGTCGGGGTCGACGGCGGGTCCGTGGTGTGGTTCGACGGTCATGCGGTGCGGTCGGTCAGGACTTCGCGTCCTTGTCGGCCGCCTCGTCGATGGCGTCGGTGGCCAGCTCGGTCGCGACCTCGGCGTCCGCCTCGGCCTCGGCGGCGTCGGGTGCGTCGGTCGCGGTGGCCTCGGCCGCCGCGCCCTCCGCCTCGGCCGCCGCGTCGACGGCGGCGTCGGGGTCACCGGACTCCGCCGCCTCGACGGTGTCGGTCGTCGCCGCCTCGGCCTCGGCGGCCGGGGCGCTCTGCGTCCCGGACTTCTTCGCCGACCCGGCGGAACGCTTGGTGGCGGCCTCCGCCTCCTTCACCGTGGCGACCTTGGGGCTGAAGGGCTCCAGGACCAGCTCGATGACGGCCATCGGGGCGTTGTCGCCCTTGCGGGGACCCACCTTGGTGATGCGCGTGTAGCCGCCGGGACGGTCCGCGACCAGCGGCGCGATCTCGGTGAAGAGGAAGTGCACGACGCTCTTGTCCTTGACGACCGTCATGACGCGGCGACGGGCGTGCAGGTCACCGCGCTTGGCGAAGGTGACCATGCGCTCGGCGAGCGGACGCAGGCGCTTGGCCTTGGCCTCCGTCGTCGTGATGCGCCGGTGCTCGAACAGCGAGGTCGCCAGGTTGGCGAGCATGAGCCGCTCGTGCGCCGGTCCCCCGCCGAGACGGGGGCCCTTGGTGGGGGTAGGCATGTGGTTCTCCTTGCGATGGTCGGGCCGGGGTGGGCCGGCGTCCGGTCAGCGGTGCCGACCGGGAGCCGGGCGGAGGGTCAGAGCTGCTCGTCCTCGACGGCCGACGTGTCGTCGGTGTCGTAGCCGGGAGCCGAGAACGGGTCGTCGGACACGGGGTCGCCGTCCTCGGTGTAGTTCGCCAGCGCCGCGGCCGGGTCGAAGCCGGGAGGGCTGTCCTTCAGCTGCAGACCCAGACCGGCGAGCTTGGCCTTGACCTCGTCGATGGACTTGGCGCCGAAGTTCCGGATGTCGAGCAGGTCCGCCTCGCTGCGGCCGACGAGCTCGCCGACCGAGTGGATGCCCTCGCGCTTGAGGCAGTTGTACGAGCGGACCGTCAGGTCGAGCTCCTCGATCGGCAGGGCCAGGTCGGCCGCCAGGGCGGCGTCGTTCGGCGACGGGCCGATGTCGATGCCCTCGGCCTCGACGTTCAGCTCGCGGGCCAGGCCGAACAGCTCGGTCAGGGTGCGACCGGCCGAGGCCATGGCGTCACGCGGGCTGATCGAGCTCTTGGTCTCGACGTCCACGATCAGACGGTCGAAGTCCGTGCGCTGCTCGACACGGGTCGCCTCGACCTTGTAGGTGACGCGACGGACCGGGGAGTAGATCGAGTCGACCGGGATACGGCCGATCTCGGACTCGCCGGACTTGTTCTGGGCGGCGGAGACGTAGCCACGGCCGCGCTCGACCGTGAACTCGATCTCGAGCTTGCCCTTCTCGTTGAGCGTCGCGATGACGAGGTCGGGGTTGTGCACCTCGACACCGGCCGGCGGCGCGATGTCGGCGGCGGTGACCAGGCCGGGGCCCTGCTTGCGCAGGTACATGACGACCGGCTCGTCGAACTCGCTGGAGACGACGAGCTCCTTGAGGTTCAGGATGACCTCGGTGACGTCTTCCTTGACGCCGGTGACCGTCGAGAACTCGTGGAGCACGCCGTCGATGCGGATGCTCGTGACGGCTGCGCCCGGGATGGACGACAGCAGGGTGCGGCGGAGGCTGTTGCCGAGGGTGTAGCCGAAGCCCGGCTCGAGGGGCTCGATGACGAACCGCGAGCGGGCGTCGCCGACGACGTCCTCGGACAGGGTGGGGCGCTGTGCGATGAGCACGGATGTTCTCCTTCTTCTGGGCGACCGCTATATGACGCCCGGGCGACGTGCAGGGGCCGCACCCCGGGGGGTGCGGCCCCGGGGGCTCACTTGGAGTAGAGCTCGACGACCAGCTGCTCCTGGACCGCCGTGTCGATCACCTGACGGGCCGGGAGGCCGTGGACCAGGATCTGCATCTTGTTCGGGTTGGCCTCGAGCCACGCGGGCACGGTGCGCTCCCCCGCCTCGGCGCGGGCGATGACGAACGGGGTCATCTCGACGCTGGAGCGCCGGACCTCGATGACGTCGTGCTCGCTGACGCGGAAGCTGGGGATGTCGACCTTGTGGCCGTTGACCACGAAGTGGCCGTGCTTGACCAGCTGGCGAGCCATGTCGCGGCTCTTGGCGTAGCCGGCGCGGTACACGACGTTGTCCAGACGGGACTCGAGCAGGCGCAGCAGGTTCTCGCCGGTCTTGCCCTGCTGGCTGTTCGCCTCCTTGAAGTAGTTGCGGAACTGCTTCTCGAGGACGCCGTAGATGCGGGCCATCTTCTGCTTCTCACGCATCTGGAGCAGGTACTCGGACTCCTTGGTGCGCGCGCGCCCGTGCTCGCCCGGCGGGTACGGCCGGATCTCGATCGGGCACTTGGGCGTGTCGCACTTCGCGCCCTTCAGGTACAGCTTGGTCTTCTCGCGGCGGCACCGCTTGCAGTCAGGGCCGGTGTAACGAGCCATGTGTGTTCTCTCCTTCTCAGGCTCAGGCGCTCAGACGCGGCGGCGCTTGGGCGGGCGGCAGCCGTTGTGCGGCTGCGGGGTGACGTCGGAGATCGCACCGATCTCCAGGCCTGCCGCGGTGAGCGACCGGATCGCGGTCTCACGACCGGAACCGGGGCCCTTGACGAGGACGTCGACCTTCTTCATGCCGTGCTCCTGCGCGCGACGGGCAGCGGCCTCGGCCGCCATCTGCGCGGCGAACGGCGTGGACTTGCGCGAGCCCTTGAACCCCACCTGGCCCGAGCTGGCCCAGGCGATGACGTTCCCGCCCGGGTCCGTGATGGACACGATGGTGTTGTTGAAGGTGCTCTTGATGTGGGCGACGCCCGCGGCGATGTTCTTCCGCTCCTTGCGGCGCGGCTTGCGCGCGGCGGAGGCGGCTCGGGTCTTGGGTGGCATGCGGCTGGTCTCTCCTGCTCAGACGGTCCGGGTAGCGGTGCCGGGGAGGACGCTGACGTGGTCAGCGGTCACTTCTTGCCGACCTTCTTCTTGCCGGCGACGGTCCGCTTCGGACCCTTCCGGGTACGTGCGTTGGTCTTGGTGCGCTGGCCGCGGACGGGCAGGTGGCGGCGGTGACGCAGGCCCTCGTAGGAGCCGATCTCCACCTTGCGGCGGATGTCGGCGGCCACCTCGCGTCGGAGGTCACCCTCGACGCGGTAGGCACCTTCGATGTGGTCGCGCAGCGCGACGAGCTGGTCCTCGGTCAGGTCCTTGACCCGGACGTCGGGGCTGATGCCCGTGGCCGTCAGGGTCTCGACCGAACGGGTGCGGCCGATGCCGAAGACGTAGGTGAGTGCGATCTCGACCCGCTTGTCGCGGGGGAGGTCGACACCGACGAGACGTGCCATGTCAGTTGCCTCTCGTACCTGAGGGTCTGGAGCGGTACCTGCCCGCGAGCCGTGCGCTCGAGGTCCCCGGCCCTCGTCCGGGGGTGTCGTCCGGGTCCGGCACGTGGGCCGGTCCCGAGTCGGGTACCGCAGTGGGTGCTGCTGTGCTGCTGCGTGCTGGGTGGACGCAGGAACGTCCGGCGGTGCTGCTCAGCCCTGGCGCTGCTTGTGGCGCAGGTTGGTGCAGATCACCATGACCCGGCCGTGACGGCGGATCACCTTGCAGTTGTCGCAGATCTTCTTGACGCTGGGCTTGACCTTCATCGATGGACTCCCTGGCGGCCTCTGCCCCCACCGGGGCGAGCCGTCACTTGTAGCGGTAGACGATGCGTCCGCGGGACAGGTCGTACGGGCTGAGCTCAACCACCACGCGGTCCTCGGGGAGGATCCTGATGTAGTGCTGCCGCATCTTCCCGGAGATGTGCGCGAGCACCTTGTGCCCGTTCTCCAGCTCGACGCGGAACATGGCGTTGGGGAGGGCTTCGACCACGCTGCCCTCGATCTCGATGACCCCGTCCTTCTTCGGCATGTGCCTCCGCTATCGCTACGTGCTCCTGGGTAGGAGCCTCCATGAAAGGTGCGCACCGGTGGTGCGACCTGAGCCCACGCGTGACGAATCCCGTTCACCCAGACCAGCCGCGGGGGGGAACGGGACGTGGAAGCCGTGTGCCAACCGCCAAGAGTACGCCAAAGCGGTGGTGGGGCGAAATCCGACGGTCACCGGCGCTCACCACCCCGAGCCGAAGCAGACGAAGGGCGCCGGCGCGGCGCCCGGGGGCTCCGCCGCCAGCGCCCGGGCCAGGGCCAGGGCCGGGCTCAGCCCGGCGGCCAGCCCGCCGTGGTGGGCGACGGCCACCCGGGCGCTGACCTGGTCGTCCACCCGCGCCACCCCCGCCACGACGCTGCCCACACCGGCCGCGAGCAGCGCGGCGGTCATGCCGAGCCGCTCGTCCCCCGGCCTGGTCTCGGCGCAGCCCAGCTCGCAGGCGGACAGCACCACGTGGCTGGGGACCCGCTCGAGTCCGTGCAGCTCGTGCCCGAACAGCGGCCCGTCCGCCATGAGGAGGTGGCTGAACAACGGGTTCTGCGGTTCGTGGACGCCGTGCGCGGCGACGTGGAACACGTCGGAGCCGGCGGCGACCAGCACCGCCTGCGCGGCGGTCGCCCGGGCCACCGCGTGGCCGCCGGGCCAGACACCGGACACCTCGGCGGCCTCGCGGTCGCCGTGGGCCAGACCGGGTCCGGAGACGCTGCCCACCCTGGGCCTGTTCCCCAGCCGGGCCCGGGCTCGCCCGCGGGCCCACGCCGTGGCCGTCGCGCTCACGGTGACCGCTCGCCCGTGCAGGCTCGGCAGCAACCCCCACGGCACCAGCGACAGCTCGCCGGGCGGCGCCACCAGCACCGGTCCCTCGTCCGTCCCGGACCCGCCCTGCAGGAGCGGCCGGACGAGGTCCCGGTCCAGCCGCGCCAGGGCCGCCGCGGCGGACGCGTTCGCGACGGCCCGGATCGGCGCCGGTGTGCGGGACGAGGCGAGCAGGTCGAGGTCCGCCCGCAGCCGGCGACTGTCGTCGACCACGAGTCGCAGCCCGCCGAGGCGGACCAGGCGCGTCCGCCCGGCCCCCACCACGACGCCGAGGAGGTCGCCGTCGGCGACCAGCAGGTTCAGCGCCACCCCGCCCGCGCCGGCCAGCAGGTCCGTCAGCGAGGCCACGGGCAGCGTGGAGCCGCCGGACCCGACCTCCGTGCGCCCGTGGGCGCGCCACGCCCTGGTCCGCAGCAGCCGCTCGAGCTCTGCGGCGCGCGCCCGCGGCTGGTCCCCGGCGCGTCCCGGTCCGGCCTCGCGGACCCGCGCCCGGACCAGCCGCAGCTCCTGGGACCACCCGTCGGCCACCGGGTCACGTGGCGGTGTGACCGGTGGCAGACGCTGCGACAGCCCCCGCGTGAGCTCGGCCCAGCCCAGGACGCGTCCCGGGTCACCGGTCCGTAGCGCCCGCTCCACCCCGGCCCGCGAGATCTGCCGGGCGTGCACGGCCACCGCCACCCGCAGCTCGAGGCTCCCCATCCCGCTGGCGTGACGGTGCAGGTCCACCATGGCGCGCCGCAGGTCCCGGCCGGCGTCGGCCCCCCGCCCCTCGGCCTCGGCCAGCGCGGCGCGCACCTGCAGCGTCCGGATCCGGTCGAGCACGCCGTCGCCCCGTCGGAGCCGATGGGCACCGCCCAGCGCCGCCCGGGCGTCGGCGGGACGTCGCAGCCGCAGGTAGGCCTCGGCCGCGAGCAGCCGCGACCGCCGGGCCTGGTGGTCCAGACCGAGGTCGGTGAAGGTGGCGGTCTGCGTGACGGCCTCCTCGGCCGCGGCGGCCACCCCCCGGCCCAGCAGCAGGCCCGCGTAGAGCTCGAGCCGTCGGGCCTGCAACGCCTGGACGGTCGCGCCGAGCCGCGAGAAGCGGCGGGCGGCCCGGGCCGCCACCCGCCGTGCCGCGGCCGGCTGGTCCCGCGCGATCAGCACCCGCGCCAGCTCGCCCTCGGCCTCGGCCTGGTCGTACGTCGCCCGGTGCCGGCCCAGCACCCGGGCCGCGGTGTCGAGCTGCTGGCCCGCGTCGTCCAGCAGCCCTGCGGCCATGAGCGTCTCGGCCCGCGTGACGCGGCAGCGGGCGGCGAGCACCGGGGACAGCCCGGCCAACCCCGGCTCGGCCCGGTCGAGCACCTGCAGCGCGGCCGGGATGTCCCCGCCCAGCATGAACGTGTAACCCAGGTTGGACGAGGCCATGGCGGCGAGGACGGGCAGCCCGGCCCGGCTCGCCAGGTCCACGGCCCGGCGGAAGTCGGCCGCCGCAGGGGTCAGGTCACCCATCTCCAGCCGCAGGGAGCCCCGGTTGATCAGGGCGGCCACCCGCGGCTCCGGGTCACCGCTGGGCAGCAGGCGAAGGGCCCGGTCGAACGCCTCGACCGCCTGCCCCGCGTCGCGCCGCGCCAGGACCAGCCCCCGGTTGACCGCGGACAGCCCTCGGAGCTCCGGCGAGACGAGCTCGGCGTCGAGCTCGTCGAGCAGACGCAGACCCTCGGCCGAGGAGTGCGACTCGGCGACGAGGTAGGCCCGGTGGACGAGGACCCGGGCCCGCAGGTCCGGGTCCGGGTCGGCCGACAGCGCCAGGTCGACCAGCCGGGCGGCCGTCTGCATCCTGCCCTCGCGGGCAGCGATGACCGCACGCTGGTGGAGGCCCAGCGCGCCGCCGACGACCGGGCCCGCCGTCACGCCTCCGTCGTGCGCGTCCGCGGTCCGCCGGTACGCACGACGACGGTCACGTGGTGACCGGGACCCGGTGCGGCTTCTGGGGCGGCAGGGGCGGGTCGTCGGTCTCGGGCGGGTCCGGATCGGGCTCCGGCCCGGTCTCCTCAGGCACGGCTGGTTCGGTCATGGACGGTCCTCCTGCTCGCGGTCGGGACAGAACCCCGATGGTCCCGCGAGCAGGAGGCGCGCGTCTACGGCCAGATACGTCCTGGTCGGACCGTCCGCGTTCAGACGGCGGTGAAGTAGGCGCTGACGCCGGTCGGCGCGGCCAGCCCCGACGCGTAGGGAAGGTACGACTTGTACGGCAGGTAGCTCTTGTCCGGCAGGTACGACTTCGCCGACACCTCGGCCTCGTACGGCAGGTAGCCCTTGTACGGCAGGTAGCTCTTGTCCGGCAGGTACGACTTCGCCGACACCTCGGCCTCGTACGGCAGGTAGCCCTTGTACGGCAGGTAGCTCTTGTCCGGCAGGTACGACTTCGCCGACACCTCGGCCTCGTACGGCAGGTAGCCCTTGTACGGCAGGTAGCTCTTGTCCGGCAGGTACGACTTCGCCGACACCTCGGCCTCGTACGGCAGGTAGCCCTTGTACGGCAGGTACGACTTCGCCGACACCCCGGCCTCGTACGGCAGGTAGCTCTTGTACGGCAGGTACGACTTCGCCGGCACCCCGGCCTCGTACGGCAGGTCGCTCTTGTACGGCAGGTACGACTTCGCCGGCACCCCGGCCTCGTACGGCAGGTCGCTCTTGTACGGCAGGTACGACTTCGCCGGCACCCCGGCCTCGTACGGCAGGTCGCTCTTGTACGGCAGGTACGACTTCGCCGGCACCCCGGCCTCGTACGGCAGGTCGCTCTTGTACGGCAGGTACGACTTCGCCGGCACCCCGGCCTCGTACGGCAGGGAGCTCTTGTACGGCAGGTAGCTGGCGGTCGGCGTGGTCGCGGCCGAGGCCGACGCGGACGCAGCGGTCGAGGCGACGAAGCCGCCGGCGAGGGCGGCGACGAGGACGGCGGCCAGGGTGAGGGCGCGGGAGCGGGTACGCAGGAACACGGCGGGGACCTTTCGGCTGGGGTGCATGACGACGACGCGGACACGTCACGCAAAGGGCACCAGCCGGGCACCCCGCTGTCAATCAAGGCCGCATACCTATGACTGGCGCTCTCACAGGTAGTGACGGGGGACCCCCGAGCACACCGCCGAACCGCCCAGGACGGACGGATCGGTGACCGCCTGTGTCAGGTGAGCAGCTGCGACACCGGGACACCGGCCGGCTCGAGCCGGGACCGTCCCCCGTCAGGGGCGGTCAGGACGAACAGCCCGTCCTCGAGCACCGCGACGGAGTGCTCGGCGTGAGCGGCCCGGGAGCCGTCCACCGTGACCACCGTCCACTCGTCGTCCAGGACGCGCGCCCGGGGGGAGCCGGCCGTCAGCATGGGCTCCACGGCCACGCACAGGCCCACGCGCACCTTGGGGGTCCGTCCCTGCGCGCGGTAGTTGAGCACCTCCGGCGGCTGGTGCATGGCCGTGCCGATGCCGTGGCCGGTGTACTCCTCGACCAGGCCGTAACGGCCGCCGCACTCGCGGGTGACGAAGTCGTCGACGGCCTCGCCGACCCGACCCAGCGGCTCCCCCACCTGCAGCGCCGCGATCCCCCGCCACAACGACTCCTCGGTCGCCTCGACGAGGTCGTGGTCGGCGCGGGGCGCGACGTCGCTGCCGTCAGCGGCCGGGACCAGCACCGAGAACGCCGCGTCCCCGTGCCAGCCGTCCACGACGGCACCGCAGTCGATGCTCAGCAGGTCGCCCGGCTCCAGCACCGTCGGACCCGGGATCCCGTGGACGATCTGCTCGTTCACCGATGCGCAGACGGTCCGGGGGAACCCGTGGTACCCGAGGAAGTTCGACGTGGCGCCCGCGTCCCGGATCACGCCGGCCGCCACGGCGTCCAGCTCGTCGGTCGTGATGCCCGGCCGCACCGAACCACGGACCGCGTCCAGGGCGGCCGCCACCACGAGCCCGGCGCGACGCATGACGCGCACCTGCTCCAGCGTCTTGTACTCGATCCGTTCCCGACCGAACATGCGGCGGGGGCCTCAGCCCTCGCGGCCGATGGCCGCCAGCAGGCGGCGGGTGACGTCGTCGACCTCGCCCATGCCGTCGACCTGCACGAGCAGGCCGCGGTCGGCGTAGATCTGCGCCAGCGGGGCGGTCTGCTCCGCGTAGACCTCGAACCGGTGGCGGAACACCTCCTCGGTGTCGTCGCTGCGGCCCTGCTCGGCCGCGCGGATCGTCAGCCGCTTGACGACCTCGTCCGGGTCAGCCGTGATCTCCACGACGTGGTCCAGCTGCACGGACGCGGCCGACAGCATCCGGTCCAGCTCGCTGACCTGGTCCGCGGTGCGGGGGTAGCCGTCCAGCAGGAAGCCGCCGCTCGCGTCGGGCTGGGCGAGCCGGTCGGCCACCATCGCGTTGGTGACCGAGTCCGGCACGTAGTCACCGGCATCCATGTAGCTCTTGGCGGTGACACCGAGCTCGGTGCCCTCCGTCACGTTGCGACGGAAAATGTCCCCGGTGGAGATCGCGGGGACGCCAAGGGTGTCGGCGACGCGCGCGGCCTGGGTGCCCTTGCCCGCCCCGGGCGGGCCGAGCAGCACGAGCCGGGTCATCGAAGGAACCCCTCGTAGTTGCGCTGCTGCAGCTGCGACTGGATCTGCTTGACGGTCTCCAGCCCGACGCCGACCACGATCAGGATGGACGCACCGCCGAACGGGAAGTTCTGGTTGGCGCCGACGAGGACGATCGCCACGAGCGGGATCAGGGCGATCAGGCCCAGGTAGATCGACCCCGGGAACGTGATGCGGGTGATGACGTAGTCGAGGTACTCCGCGGTGGGGCGCCCGGCGCGGATGCCGGGGATGAAGCCGCCGTACTTGCGCATGTTCTCGGCCACGTCGTCCGGGTTGAACGTGATGGCGACGTAGAAGAACGTGAAGAACACGATGAGCAGGAAGTAGGCGAGCATGTAGAACGGGTGGTCACCGGTCACGAAGTAGCGGCCGATCCACAGCGCCCACTCCGACTCCGGCGAGAACTGCGACACCAGCGCCGGCAGGTACAGCAGCGAGCTGGCGAAGATGACCGGGATGACGCCGGCCATGTTGACCTTGAGCGGGATGTAGGTGCTGGTGCCGCCGTAGGCCCGCTGGCCCACCATGCGCTTGGCGTACTGCACCGGGATCCGGCGCTGGCTCTGCTCGACCAGGACGACCAGGGCGACGATGACCAGGCCGACCGCGACCACGACGAGCATGGTCTCGATGGACTGCTGCGTGGCGATGGCCCACAGCGAGCTCGGGAACGTGGCGGCGATCGAGGTGAAGATCAGCAGCGACATGCCGTTGCCGACGCCCTTGGCCGTGATGAGCTCCCCGAGCCACATCACCAGGCCGGTACCGGCGGTCATGGTGGTGATCATCAGGACCAGGATCGGGATGCTCTGGTCCGGGATCACGGGGAACTGCTCGGGGCTGCAGGCGCCGCCGAAGATGGAGTTGTCCCGCGCCAGCGACACGAAGGTCGTGGACTGCAGGATCGCGAGGCCGATCGTCAGGTACCGCGTGTACTGCGTGAGCTTCGCGGTGCCGGTCTGGCCCTCCTTCTTCAGCTCCTCGAAGCGAGGGATGACCACCGTCAGCAGCTGCACGATGATGCTCGCCGTGATGTACGGGAGGATCCCGAGGGCGAAGATCGACAGCTGGAGCAGGGCCCCACCGCTGAAGAGGTTGATGAGGCCGAACACCCCCGACGTCTCGGCGAGTGCCAGGCACTCGCGGACGTTGCGGAAGTCGACGCCCGGCGTCGGGATGAACGACCCGAAGCGGAACAGCGCCATGATCCCGAGCGTGAAGAGGATCTTCGCGCGCAGATCGGGGGTCCGGAAAGCGCTGACGAACGCGCCGAGGCTGACCACGAACTACCTCCAGATGGGCCCAACGGGCTCGGACGGTCGATCCGCCCTGATCAGCCAGGATCGTTCCGTGCGTCGGACCCTAACACCAGGACCGGGGCACGAGGCCCCGGTCCTGATGGTGGGAGTCGACGCCGGCACGGTCCCGGCGATGGTGCACGGTGCGTCGGTCAGACGGTGGTGGCCGTGCCGCCCGCCGCCTCGATCTTGGCCTTGGCCGACGCCGAGAACTTGTGCGCCGACACCTCGAGCTTCGACGACACGTCGCCGGTGCCGAGCACCTTGACGGGGGCGTTGTCTCGGACGGCGCCGCGGGCGACCAGGTCGGCCGGGGTCACGGTGCCACCGTCGGGGTAGAGCTCCGACAGCTTGTCGAGGTTGACGACCTGGAAGGTCACCTTGAACCGGTTGGTGAAGCCGCGGAGCTTGGGCAGACGCATGTGCAGCGGCGTCTGACCACCCTCGAAGGCGGCGGACACCTGGTAGCGGGCACTGGTGCCCTTGGTGCCACGACCGGCGGTCTTGCCCTTGCTGGCCTCACCACGACCCACACGGGTCTTCGCGGTCCGGGCCCCGGGGGCCGGACGCAGGTGGTGGACCTTCAGCGCGGACTCGTTGCTGGGGTTTGCCATGTCACTCGACCTCCTCGACCGAGACGAGGTGCGCCACGGTGACGACCATCCCGCGGATCTCGGGACGGTCCTCCTTCACCACGACGTCACCGATGCGCTTGAGACCGAGCGACCGGACGGTGTTCCGCTGTCCGGCGGTCCCACCGATGGTCGACCGGACCTGCGTCACCCGAAGACGCGTGGTCGTCGTCGACTCGGCCTTCTTGGTGGGCAGGGTGGTCTGCGTTCCGGGTGCAGTTGCCATGATCAGGACGCCTCCTGCCGGGCACGCAGCAGCGCGGCGGGGGCCACGTCCTCGATCGGCAGGCCGCGACGAGCGGCCACCGACTCCGGCGGCTCGAGGCCCTTGAGGGCCGCGACCGTCGCGTGCACGACGTTGATCGCGTTGCTGGAGCCGAGCGACTTGCTCAGCACGTCGTGGATCCCGGCGGCCTCGAGGACCGCACGGACCGGGCCACCGGCGATGACGCCGGTACCGGGGCTGGCGGGACGCAGCAGGACGACGCCCGCGGCCTTCTCGCCCTGGATCGCGTGGGGGATGGTGCCGGCGATGCGGGGGACGCGGAAGAAGCTCTTCTTGGCCTCCTCGACACCCTTGCTGATCGCCGCGGGCACCTCCTTGGCCTTGCCGTAGCCGACGCCGACCATGCCGTCGCCGTCACCGACGACGACCAGGGCGGTGAAGGAGAACCGACGTCCACCCTTGACGACCTTGGAGACGCGGTTGATCGCGACGACGCGCTCGACGTAGTTGTTGCGGTCGTCGCCACCACGGCCACCGCGGTCGTCACGACGACCGCCGTCACGGCCACCGCGACGCGGCTCGCGGCCGCCCTCGGGGCCGCCGGTGCCACCGGCGGTGCCGCCGGCCCCGGGGGGGCCACCGCGACGCTGCTGGGGTCCTGCCATCAGAGGGTTCCTTCCATCGGGTGCACGGTCACGAGGCGGGTGATCACAGGGACAGCCCCTTCTCGCGGGCGCCGTCCGCCACGGCCGCGACACGGCCGTGGTACTTGTTGCCGCTGCGGTCCAGGACCACGGCGGTCACACCGGCGGCCTGGGCGCGCTCGGCGACGAGCTCGCCGACCGCACGGGCCTTGGCGACCTTGTCGGAGGAGGCGGCCCGCAGGTCCGCCTCGAGGGTGGAGGCCGAGGCCAGGGTGCGGCCGGTGGTGTCGTCCACCACCTGCGCCACGATGTGGCGCAGGGAGCGGGTGACGACCAGGCGCGGACGCTCGGTGGTCCCGGTGATGTGCTTGCGGACGCGCTGATGACGACGGCTACGGGCCGCGACGCGACCCCGACCACCGTGGCGCGTGCTGCGCTCGACGACTGTGGGCATTACTTCTTCCCAGCCTTTCCGACCTTGCGGCGGATCTGCTCGCCCTCGTAGCGGATGCCCTTGCCCTTGTAGGGGTCGGGCTTACGGAGCTTGTGGATGTTGGCGGCGACCTCGCCCACCTGCTGCTTGTCGATGCCGGACACCGTGAAACGGGTCGGGCTCTCGACCGAGAAGGAGATGCCGGCGGGCGGCACGATCGTGACGGGGTGGCTGAAGCCGAGGGCGAACTCGAGGTTGCTGCCCTTGGCCTGGACCCGGTAGCCGGTGCCGTGGATCTCGAGCTTGCGCACGTATCCGTCGGTGACGCCGGTGACCATGTTGGCGATGAGGGTCCGGGTCAGGCCGTGCAGCGACTTGGAACGACGCTCGTCGTTCGGCCGGCTGACGGTGATGGACCCGTCCTCGTTGATGACGGTGATGGGCTCGGCCACGACGTGGCTGAGCTGGCCCTTGGGCCCCTTGACCGTGACGTGGGGACCGTCGAGGTCCACCGTCACGCCCGAGGGGACGGGCACGGGGTTCTTGCCGATGCGCGACATGTGTGTCTCCTCAGCTCCGCTCTCGACTCACCAGACGTAGGCGAGGACTTCCCCACCCACGCCCTTCTTGGCGGCCTGGCGGTCGGTCAGCAGCCCGGACGACGTCGACAGGATCGCGACGCCGAGGCCACCCAGGACCTTGGGCAGGTTGGTCGACTTGGCGTAGACCCGCAGGCCGGGCTTCGACACGCGGCGCAGGCCGGCGATCGAGCGCTCCCGGGAGGGGCCGAACTTCAGCTGGAGGGTGAGCGTGCGGCCCACCTCGGCGTCGGCCACGGTCCAGCCGGCGATGTAGCCCTCCTGCTTGAGGATGTCGGCCACGCTCGCCTTGAGCTTGCTGAACGGCATGGAGACGTCGTCGTGGTACGCCGAGTTGGCGTTGCGCAGACGCGTGAGCATGTCTGCGATCGGATCAGTCATCGTCATCGGGCTTCTGCCCTTTCTCGCCGCGGTTTCCGGGTTCGGACCTTCGGCGCTGTGGAGAGTGGTTCAGGGGGTGGTGCGGGTGCGGTGGGTCAGGGACGAGCCCTGCTCACCAGCTCGACTTGGTGACGCCGGGCAGCTCGCCGGCGTGCGCCATCTCGCGCAGGCAGATGCGGCACAGCCCGAACTTGCGGTAGACCGAGTGCGGTCGCCCGCACTTCTGGCAGCGGGTGTAGCCGCGCACCTTGAACTTCGGGGTCTTGTTGGCCTTGTTGATCAGAGCGGTCTTCGCCATGGTCGGTCCTCCTCTCCTCAGACAGCCTTGAAGGGGAAGCCGAGCTTGCGCAGCAGGCTCCGGCCCTCGTCGTCGTTGGTCGCGGACGTCACCACGGTGATGTCCATCCCGCGGACGCGGTCGACCTTGTCCTGGTCGATCTCGTGGAACATCGCCTGCTCCACGAGACCGAAGGTGTAGTTGCCGCGACCGTCGAACTGCGTGCCCGACAGACCGCGGAAGTCGCGGATACGGGGCAGGGCGACGGTGAGCAGCCGGTCGAGGAACTCCCACATGCGGTCACCGCGGAGGGTGACGTGGGCCCCGATGGGCATGCCCTCGCGCAGCTTGAACTGCGCGATCGACTTGCGGGCCTTGGTGACCTGCGGCTTCTGGCCGGTGATGGCCGTGAGGTCGCGGACGGCGCCGTCGATCAGCTTGGAGTCGCGAGCGGCCTCGCCGACGCCCATGTTCACGACGACCTTGACGACACCCGGCACCTGCATGACGTTGCCGTAGCCGAACTCCTCGAGCAGCGCGGGGAGGATCTCCTCGCGGTAGCGCGCCTGGAGCCGGGGCTTGGGCGCGGCCTCGGTGGTGTCGGTCTGGGTCTCGGTGGTCTCGGTGGTCTCGGTGCTCATGCGATGTCCTTGCCGGAGCGACGGGCGACGCGGACGCGCACGTTGCGCTCCCGTCCGCCGCGCTCCTGCGTCTCGACGCGGATGCCGACGCGCGTGGGCTTGCCGGACTCGGGGTCGACCAGGGCCACGTTCGACACGTGGACCGGGGCCTCGGTGTGGATGAGGCCGCCGGTGCGCGAGCCGCGACCGGTCTGGCCGGCCTTCACGTGCTTGGTCACCCGGTTGATGCCCTCGACGAGGACCCGGTTGGTCTCGTGGTTGACGGACAGGACCTTGCCGGTCTTGCCCCGGTCACCACCGCGCGACTGGCGGGCGCCGGCGATGACGACCACCGTGTCGCCCTTCTTGATGCGGAACGTGCCGCGACTAGCCATCAGAGCACCTCCGGTGCCAGCGAGATGATCTTCATGAACCGCTTGTCACGCAGCTCGCGGCCCACCGGGCCGAAGATGCGGGTGCCGCGGGGGTCGCCGTCGCCCTTGAGGATGACGGCGGCGTTCTCGTCGAACTTGATGTACGAGCCGTCGGGACGGCGGCGCTCCTTGACGGTGCGCACGATGACGGCCTTGACGACGTCACCCCGCTTGACGTTGCCACCGGGGATCGCGTCCTTGACGGTGGCGACGATGGTGTCCCCGATACCCGCGTAGCGACGGCCGGAACCGCCGAGCACGCGGATGCAGAGGATCTCCTTCGCACCGGTGTTGTCGGCGACCTTGAGCCTGGACTCCTGCTGGATCACTGCTGCCTCACTTAGCCTTCTCGAGGACCTCGACCACGCGCCAGCGCTTGGTCGCGGACAGCGGGCGGGTCTCCATGATCAGGACGAGGTCGCCGACACCGGCCGCGTTGGCCTCGTCGTGCGCCTTGACCTTGCTCGTGCGACGAAGGACCTTGCCGTAGAGGGGGTGCTTGACCCGGTCCTCCACGGCGACCACTGCGGTCTTGTCCATCTTGTCGCTGACGACGTAGCCGCGACGGGTCTTGCGGTTGCCACGCTCGGACGTCGCAGCCTGAGCGGCCTCGACAGCCTTGGGTGCGTCGGTGCTCATGATGCGACCTCCTGGGTGGTGATGCCGAGCTCGCGCTCACGCATCACGGTGTAGATCCGAGCGATGTCTCGCTTGACCGCCTTGAGGCGGCCGTGGCTCTCGAGCTGCCCCGTGGCCGAGGCGAAGCGCAGGTTGAACAGCTCCTCCTTGCCCTTGCGGAGCTCCTCGACCAGCCTGGCGTCGTCGAAGGTGCGGAGGTTCTCGGGGGCGAGGTCCTTGCTACCGACCGACATCAGATGTCACCACCCTCACGCTGCACGATGCGGCACTTCATGGGCAGCTTGTGCATGGCACGGGTGAGCGCCTCCTTGGCGACGTCGTCGCTGGGGTAGCTCAGCTCGAACATGACACGGCCCGGCTTGATGTTGGCGACCCACCACTCCGGCGAGCCCTTGCCCGAACCCATGCGGGTCTCGGCGGGCTTCTTGGTGATGGGGCGGTCCGGGTAGATGTTGATCCAGACCTTGCCGCCACGCTTGATGTGGCGGGTCATGGCGATACGAGCGGACTCGATCTGCCGGTTGGTGACGTACGCCGGCTCGAGGGCCTGGAGGCCCCACTCGCCGAACGTCACCTGCGTACCGCCCTTGGCCGCTCCGGAGCGGCTCGGGTGGTGCTGCTTGCGGTGCTTGACGCGACGCGGGATAAGCATCTGTCAGGCCTCCGATCCGGTGGTGGCGGGCGCCTCCGCAGCGGGAGCGGCCGCGGGTGCCTCGGCGGCGGCGGGAGCCGCTGCCTCGACGGGGGCCTCGCTGCGGGGACCGCGCTCGGTGCGCTGGGGACGCTCGGGACGGTCACCACGCGGGGGACGACGACCGGCGCCACGGGGCGCGGCCGAGGCCTGCTCGCGGGCGAGCTCCTTGGCGGTCTTGTCGCCGTTGTAGATCCAGACCTTCACGCCGATGCGACCGAACGTCGTCTTGGCCTCGAAGAAGCCGTAGTCGATGTTGGCGCGCAGGGTGTGCAGGGGGACCCGGCCCTCGCGGTAGAACTCCGTGCGGCTCATCTCCGCGCCGCCGAGGCGACCGGAGACCTGCACGCGGATGCCCTTGGCGCCGGCGCGCTGCGAGGACTGCATGCCCTTGCGCATCGCACGACGGAAGGACACGCGGCTGGACAGCTGCTCGGCGATTCCGACGGCGACCAGCTGGGCGTCGCCCTCGGGGTTCTTGACCTCGAGGATGTTCAGCTGGACCTGCTTGCCCGTGAGCTTCTCCAGCTCGCCGCGCAGGCGGTCCGCCTCGGCGCCGCGGCGACCGATGACGATGCCCGGACGCGCGGTGTGCAGGTCGACGCGGACCCGGTCACGGGTGCGCTCGATCTCGACCTTGGCGATGCCGGCGCGCTCGAGACCGACGGTCATGAGCTTGCGGATCTTGACGTCCTCGCCCACGTAGTCGCTGTAGCGCTGACCCGTGGTGGTCGAGTCGGCGAACCAACGCGACTTGTGCTCGGTCGTGATGCCGAGCCGGTACCCGTTCGGGTTGACCTTCTGACCCATCAGCGGGCTCCCTTCGTGCTCTCGGTGCCGGCACCGGCCGCGGAGACCTCGGGAGAGGCGACGACCACGGTGATGTGGCTGGTTCGCTTGCGGACGCGGAACGCACGACCCTGCGCTCGCGGCTGGAACCGCTTGAGCGTGGGGCCCTCGTCCACGAACGCCGTGGTGACGACGAGCTCGTCGGCGACGAAACGCTCGCCGTACTTGTCCGCCTCCACCCGTGCGTTCGCGATCGCGCTCTCGACGAGCTTGCGGACCGGCTCGGCCGCGGTCTGCGGGCTGAACCGCAGGACCTGGACCGCATCGGTCGCACGCTTGCCGCGCACGAGGTCGACGACGCGTCGGGCCTTCATGGGCGTGACGCGGACGTGGCGCGCCTTCGCCGTGGCTTCCATATCTGGCTCCTGACCTGTCTCGGAGGGCGTCGCCGCGTCAGCGGCGACGGCCCTTCCGGTCGTCCTTCTCGTGCCCGCGGAAGGTGCGGGTGGGGGCGAACTCGCCCAGCTTGTGGCCGACCATCGACTCGGTGACGAACACCGGGACGTGCTTGCGGCCGTCGTGCACGGCGATGGTGTGCCCGAGCATGTCCGGCACGATCATCGAGCGGCGGGACCACGTCTTGATGACGTTCTTGGTCCCGGCCTCGTTCTGCGTGTCCACCTTCTTGGTCAGGTGGTCGTCGACGAACGGGCCCTTCTTCAGGCTGCGTGGCATCGTCGCAACTCCTCTCAGCGCTTCTTGCCGGACTTGCGGCGACGGATGATCTGCTTGTCGCTGGCCTTGTTCGACCGGCGCGTACGACCCTCGGGCTTGCCCCACGGGCTGACCGGGTGGCGACCACCGGAGGTCTTGCCCTCACCACCACCGTGCGGGTGGTCGACGGGGTTCATGACGACACCGCGGACGGTCGGGCGCTTGCCCTTCCACCGCATCCGGCCGGCCTTGCCCCAGTTGATGTTCGACTGCTCGGCGTTGCCGACCTCGCCGATGGTGGCGCGGCAGCGGACGTCCACGTTCCGGATCTCGCCCGAGGGCATCCGCAGCTGGGCGTTGGTGCCCTCACGGGCGACCAGCTGGACGCTCGTGCCGGCGGAGCGGGCGATCTTGGCGCCCCCACCGGGACGGAGCTCGATGGCGTGCAGCACGGTGCCGACCGGGATGTTGCGCAGCGGCAGGCTGTTGCCGGGCTTGATGTCGGCCCCGGGGCCGTTCTCGATGACGTCGCCCTGGGACAGACGGTTCGGCGCCAGGATGTAGCGCTTCTCGCCGTCCACGTAGTGCAGCAGCGCGATCCGCGCCGTGCGGTTGGGGTCGTACTCGATGTGCGCGACCTTGGCGTTGACGCCGTCCTTGTCGTGGCGACGGAAGTCGATGATGCGGTAGGCGCGCTTGTGGCCACCGCCCTGGTGGCGGGTGGTGATCCGGCCCGAGTTGTTGCGGCCGCCCTTCTTGGTGAGGGGGCGGACGAGCGACTTCTCGGGCGTGCTGCGCGTGACCTCGACGAAGTCTGCGACGGAGGAGCCGCGGCGACCGGGGGTCGTCGGCTTGTACTTGCGGATAGCCATGTCAGTCAGTCCTCGAGATCACGCGACCGGACCGAAGATGTCGATCGTGCCCTCGCGGAGGGTGACGATCGCGCGCTTCGTGTCCTTGCGCTTGCCGGTGCCGTAGCGCGTGCGACGCGCCTTGCCCTGACGGTTGATGATGTTGACGCCCTTGCCGGCGACCTTGACGCCGAAGACCTTCTCGACCGCGATCTTGATCTCGGTCTTCGAGGCGCGCGGGTCGACGAGGAAGGTGTACTTCCCCTCCTCCTGCAGGCCGTAGGACTTCTCGCTGACGACGGGCGCCAGCAGGATGTCGCGCGGGTCCTTGCCGACGTGGGCGAAGCTCGACTCGGTCACTTCGTCGCCTCCTCGTTGCCGGTGGTGCGGGCCGCGATGAACTCGTCCAGGGACGAGCCCACGAACACGAGGTCGTCGCTGCACAGCACGTCGTAGGTGTTGAGCTGGTCCACGGCGAGCACGTGCAGCCCCGCGAGGTTGCGCACGCTCTTCCACGACAGCTCGTCGTCCCGGCTGACCAGGACGAGCAGGTTGCTGCGGCTGCTGGCCGCGGCGAGAGCCTTGCGGGCGGAGGCCGCCGAGGGCAGCTCACCGGTCACCAGGGACTCCAGCACGTGGATGCGGCTGTGGCGGGCCCGGTCCGACAGGGCCCCGCGCAGGGCGGCGGCCTTCATCTTCTTGGGGGTCCGCTGCGAGTAGTCGCGCGGGGTGGGGCCGTGGACGACGCCACCACCGGCGAACTGCGGCGCGCGGGTCGAGCCCTGACGGGCCCGGCCGGTCCCCTTCTGGCGGTACGGCTTCTTGCCGCCGCCGGAGACCTCCCCACGGTTCTTGGTCTTGTGCGTGCCCTGACGGGCGGCAGCGAGCTGCGCGACGACGACCTGGTGGATCAGCGGGATGTTCGTCTGGACGGCGAACAGCTCCGCGGGCAGGTCGATGGTGCGCGAGCTCGAGCCGTCCGCCGCGAGCACCTTGACGCTCAGCGTGCCGTCGGTGTCGGTCGACGCGGCGGCCGGCTTGGTGGCCGTGGCCATGTCAGGCCTCCTTCCGGGTCTTCTTCGAGGCGGTCGCGACGAGCACGACGGAGCCCCGGGGGCCGGGGACGGCGCCCTTGACGAGGATGTAGCCGCGCTCGACGTCCACGGCGTGCACCAGCAGGTTCTGGGTGGTCTGACGCTCGTGACCCATCCGCCCGGCCATCCGCACGCCCTTGAAGACGCGACCCGGGGTGGCGCAGGCGCCGATCGACCCGGGCTTGCGGTGGTTGCGGTGGGAGCCGTGGCTGGCGCTGACGCCCTTGAACCCGTGGCGCTTCATGACGCCCGCGGTGCCCTTGCCCTTGGTGGTCCCGACGACGTCGACGACGTCACCGTCCACGAAGGACTCCAGCCCCACCTCCTGGCCGAGGTCGAACGCACCGGTGGTGCGCACCTCCACCAGGTGACGGCGCGGCGGGACACCCGCACGCTCGAAGTGACCGGACATCGGCTTGTTGACCTTGCGCGGGTCGATGCGCCCGTAGCCGAGCTGCACGGCCGCGTAGCCGTCCTTGTCCTTGGTCTTGACGTCGGTGACGACGTTTCCGGCTGCCTCGACGACCGTGACGGGCACGAGGACGTTGTCCGCGTTCCACACCTGGGTCATGCCGAGCTTGCGGCCCAGCAGGGCCCGCACTTCTCTCTCCACAGTCACAGTCGATCCCTCAGAGCTTGATCTCGATGTCGACGCCCGCGGGGAGGTCCAGCCGCATGAGCGAGTCCACCGTCTTGGGCGTCGGGTCGAGGATGTCGATGAGCCGCTTGTGGGTGCGCATCTCGAAGTGCTCGCGGCTGTCCTTGTACTTGTGCGGCGAGCGGATGACGCAGTACACGTTCTTCTCCGTCGGCAGCGGCACGGGGCCGGCCACGGAGGCACCGGTACGGATCACGGTCTCGACGATCTTGCGCGCCGAGGAGTCGATCACCTCGTGGTCGTAGGCCTTGAGCCTGATGCGGATCTTCTGTCCCGCCATGGCGTCATCCACTCTCTCTCTTCGGTACCGGTTCCCGGCCGCGTGGGGCCGCCATCCGGTGGTCGTGCTCTGGTCTGGGGTGGGCCGGTACTCCGGCCCGGTGTCCGACCCCCGCGGTCGGGCGTGTCGCCCTGTCCACGTTCTGGTCGGCTCGCGTTCTTCGTGTGTGCTGCCGTCCCCCCGACCCTGAGGCCGTTGGTGGGCACCGAGGTGCACCGGGCAACCGCGACAGTCTGACAGACCGCGGCGCCTGATCCAAACCGGCTGGTCCTCGCGTCGGGGTCACGGCCCGCCGACGACCGCCCGCTCCCCCGACGCACGACGGCGGCGCCCCGGAGAACCGGGACGCCGCCGTCTGAGGATCAGTTGATGATCTTGGTGACGCGACCCGCGCCGACCGTGCGGCCACCCTCGCGGATGGCGAAGCGCAGACCCTGCTCCATGGCGATGGGCTGGATCAGCGCCACCGTCATCTGGGTGTCGTCGCCGGGCATGACCATCTCGGTGCCCTCGGGCAGCGTGATGACGCCGGTGACGTCGGTGGTGCGGAAGTAGAACTGCGGACGGTAGTTCGAGTAGAAGGGGTTGTGACGCCCACCCTCGTCCTTGCTCAGGATGTAGACCTGGGCCTCGAAGTCCGTGTGGGGCGTGATCGAGCCGGGCTTGACGACGACCTGGCCGCGCTCGACGTCCTCGCGCTTGATGCCGCGCAGCAGCAGACCGACGTTCTCACCCGCACGGGCCTCGTCGAGCAGCTTGCGGAACATCTCGACGCCCGTGACCGTGGTCCGGGTCGAGGTGTCCTTGATGCCGACGATCTCGATCTCCTCGTTGACCTTGAGGACACCACGCTCGGCGCGACCGGTGACAACCGTGCCACGACCGGTGATGGTGAAGACGTCCTCGATGGGCATGAGGAACGGCTGGTCGATGGCGCGCTCGGGCTCGGGGATGGCGGTGTCGACCGCGTCCATGAGCTCGAGGAGCTTGTCGCCCCACTCCTTGTCGCCCTCCAGCGCCTTGAGCGCGGAGACGCGCACCACGGGAAGGTCGTCGCCGGGGAACTCGTACTGGTTGAGGAGGTCGCGGACCTCGACCTCGACGAGCTCGAGGATCTCCTCGTCGTCCACCATGTCGGCCTTGTTCAGGGCGACGACGATGTAGGGGACGCCGACCTGGCGGGCCAGGAGGACGTGCTCCTTGGTCTGGGGCATCGGGCCGTCGGTCGCGGCGACCACGAGGATCGCGCCGTCCATCTGGGCCGCACCGGTGATCATGTTCTTGATGTAGTCGGCGTGACCGGGGCAGTCGACGTGCGCGTAGTGCCGCGACTCGGTCTGGTACTCGACGTGCGCGATCGAGATCGTGATGCCCCGCTCGCGCTCCTCCGGCGCCTTGTCGATCTGGTCGAACGCCGAAGCGGCGTTCAGCTCCGGGTACTTGTCGTGGAGCACCTTGGTGATGGCCGCGGTCAGCGTCGTCTTGCCATGGTCGATGTGACCGATGGTGCCGATGTTGACGTGCGGCTTGGTCCGCTCGAACTTCGCCTTAGCCACTGGGGCTCCTCCTCGGACTGATCTCCGCCGACGGGTTCGCCCGACGGTGGTCGTAGGTGTGCAGTGCGGTGGTGGTCTCGTTCAGTCGTTCTTCACGCACGGCCGGTCAAAGACTAGACCGCCCGCGAGGTCTCACTCGCCGCGGATCTTCTTGACGATCTCGTCGGCGACGTTCCTGGGGACCTCGGCGTAGGAGTCGAACTGCATGGTGTACACCGCGCGCCCCTGGGTCTTCGACCGCAGGTCGCCGACGTAGCCGAACATCTCCGACAGCGGGACGGTGGCCTTGACGCTCTTGGCCCCCGACACGTCCTCCATGGACTGCATGTGCCCACGGCGGGAGTTGATGTCGCCGATGACGTCGCCCATGTACTCCTCGGGCGTGCGCACCTCGACGGCCATGATCGGCTCCAGCAGGACGGGGTCCGCCTTGCGGGCCGCCTCCTTGAACCCGGCCGAGCCGGCGATCTTGAAGGCCAGCTCCGAGGAGTCGACGTCGTGCGCGGCCCCGTCGGTCAGCGTCGCCTTCACGCCGGTCATCGGGTAACCGGCCAGGATGCCGACCTGCATGGCGTCCTGGAAGCCGGCGTCGACGCTGGGGATGTACTCGCGCGGGACACGACCACCGGTGACCTTGTTCTCGAACTCGTAGGTGGCGCCCTCCTCGGGGTCCACCAGCGGGCCGATCGTGAACTGGATCTTGGCGAACTGACCCGAGCCACCGGTCTGCTTCTTGTGGGTGTACGAGTACTTCTCCACCGTGCGGCGGATCGTCTCGCGGTACGCCACCTGGGGCTTGCCGACGTTGGCCTCGACCTTGAACTCGCGCCGCATGCGGTCCACGAGGATGTCGAGGTGCAGCTCGCCCATGCCCTTGATGATGGTCTGGCCGGTCTCCTCGTCCTGCTCGACCTGGAAGGTGGGGTCCTCCTCGGCCAGCTTCTGGATGGCGATGGAGAGCTTCTCCTGGTCGGACTTCGTCCGGGGCTCGATGGCCACCGAGATGACCGGGTCCGGGAAGGTCATGGACTCCAGGACGACCTGGTCCTGCGGGTCGCACAGGGTGTCGCCGGTCGTCGTGTCCTTCAGGCCGATCATCGCGTAGATGTGGCCGGCCTGGGCGTCGTCGACCGGGTTCTCCTTGTTGGAGTGCATCTGGAAGAGCTTCCCGATGCGCTCCTTCTTGCCCTTGGTCGAGTTGACGACACCGGAGCCCGCAGCCACCCGGCCGGAGTAGACCCGGACGTAGGTGAGCTTGCCGAAGAACGGGTGCGAGGCGACCTTGAACGCCAGCGCGGAGAAGGGCTCGGAGGCGTCCGGCTTGCGGATGATCTCCTTCTCCTCGTCGCGGACGTCGTGGCCGATCATCGGCGGCACGTCCAGCGGCGTGGGCAGGTAGTCCAGGACGGCGTCGAGCATGGGCTGGACGCCCTTGTTCTTGAACGCCGAGCCGCACAGCACCGGGTAGACGTCGGAGGCGATCGTCATCTTCCGGATCGCGGCCTTGATCTCCTCGGGCGTGAGCTCCTCGCCGGCCATGTACTTCTCGAGCAGGACGTCGTCCGCCTCGGAGATGGCCTCGATGAGGGCGGCCCGGTACTCCGCGGCCTGGTCGGCCAGGTCGGCCGGGATCTCCTCGATCTCGTACGCCTCGCCCTTGCCGGTGTCGCCGCGCCAGGTCAGGGCACGCATGTAGACGAGGTCGACGACACCGATGAAGTCGTTCTCGGCGCCGATCGGCAGCTGGATGACCAGCGGCGTCGCGCCCAGGCGGTCGACGATCGTCTTGACCGTGAAGAAGAAGTCCGCGCCCAGCTTGTCCATCTTGTTGACGAAGCAGATGCGGGGGACGTCGTACTTGTCGGCCTGACGCCAGACGGTCTCCGACTGGGGCTCCACGCCCTCCTTGCCGTCGAACACCGCGACGGCGCCGTCCAGCACGCGGAGGCTCCGCTCGACCTCGACGGTGAAGTCGACGTGGCCGGGCGTGTCGATGATGTTGATCTGGGCGCCTTCCCAGAAGCAGGTCGTCGCGGCCGACGTGATGGTGATGCCGCGCTCCTGCTCCTGCTCCATCCAGTCCATCGTCGCGGCGCCGTCGTGCACCTCGCCGATCTTGTAGTTGATCCCGGTGTAGAACAGGATCCGCTCGGTCGTGGTGGTCTTGCCGGCGTCGATGTGCGCCATGATCCCGATGTTGCGGACCTTGGTGAGGTCGGTCAGGACGTCCTGAGCCACGGTGGGCCTTCCTCGCTGGGCTGACTGAAGAGCAGATGAGCCGTCTGGCTGATGCGTGCCGATGGAGCTGGCGGTGGGGTGACCGTCTGCGGGCACCCTTCGCCGCGGGAGGGGCGGCGCCTCGTGGGCGCCGCCGACCTCACCAGCGGTAGTGCGCGAACGCCTTGTTGGACTCGGCCATCTTGTGCATGTCCTCGCGTCGCTTGACGGAGGCGCCGAGGCCGTTGCTGGCGTCCAGGATCTCGTTCATGAGCCGCTCGGTCATCGTCTTCTCGCGACGGGCGCGGGAGAAGCCCACGAGCCAGCGCAGGGCCAGCGTGGTGGACCGGGCGGGACGCACGTCGACGGGCACCTGGTAGGTGGAGCCACCGACGCGACGCGAGCGGACCTCGAGGGCCGGCTTCACGTTGTCGAGCGCGCGCTTGAGGATGATGACCGGGTCGTTGCCGGTCTTGGCGCGGGCGCCCTCGAGCGCGCCGTACACCGTGCGCTCGGCGACGGACTTCTTGCCGTCGAGGAGCACCTTGTTGACCAGCTGCGTGACCAGCGGCGAGTTGTACACCGGGTCGACGACGAGCGGCCGCTTCGGGGCGGGACCCTTGCGGGGCATCAGCTCTTCTCCTTCTTCGCGCCGTAGCGCGAGCGAGCCTGCTTGCGGTTCTTGACACCCTGGGTGTCGAGCGAGCCGCGGACGATCTTGTAGCGGACGCCGGGCAGGTCCTTCACCCGGCCGCCGCGCACGAGCACCATGGAGTGCTCCTGCAGGTTGTGGCCGACACCGGGGATGTAGGCGGTGACCTCGATGCCGTTGCTCAGGCGCACGCGAGCGACCTTGCGCAGCGCCGAGTTCGGCTTCTTGGGCGTGGTCGTGTAGACGCGGGTGCAGACACCACGGCGCTGGGGCGAACCCTTGAGCGCAGGCGTGTTGTTCTTCACCGGCTTGTCCTGGCGGCCCTTGCGGACCAGCTGCTGGATCGTGGGCACCGCTGCGGTACTCCCTACTTGATGTCGTGGATGTTGCCTGGCCGGCGGGGTCCGTCTGACCCCCGCACTCGGGCGTGTCGCGCTTGCTGCACGTGTGTTGCTGTGGCACGCGCGATGACCCGGTCAGACCGGGCGACTCGGGAGAGGGTACCTATCCCGAGCCTGCCCGGTCAAAACGCCTGCGCACCGGGCCGGCACCCCCCGTCAGGGGGATGCCGGCCCGAGGTGCGTCAGCGGTAGCTGCCGCCGAAGTCCAGGTCCTCCAGGGGCACTGCCTGCCCGCTGCCGGAACCGAACGGCGTGTAGTCGGCGTCGTCGTAGCTGGGCAGCGTGTACATGGCTGCCTTCGCCTCCTCCGTCGGCTCGACCGTGACGTCGCGGTAGCGAGCCAGGCCGGTGCCGGCGGGGATGAGCTTGCCGATGATGACGTTCTCCTTGAGCCCGACCAGCGGGTCCGACTTGGCGTTCATCGCCGCGTCGGTGAGCACCCGGGTGGTCTCCTGGAACGACGCCGCGGAGAGCCACGACTCCGTCGCCAGGGAGGCCTTCGTGATGCCCATCAGCTCGGGGCGGCCCGACGCGGGCTTGCCGCCGTTGCGCACCACCTCGCGGTTGGTCGTCTCGAAGCGCGTGCGCTCGGTCAGCTCGCCCGGCAGCAGGTTCGCGTCGCCGGAGTCGATGATCGTCACCCGCTTGAGCATCTGGCGGACGATGACCTCGATGTGCTTGTCGTGGATCGTCACGCCCTGGCTGCGGTAGACCCGCTGGACCTCGTCCACCAGGTGCTGCTGCACCTTGCGCGGCCCCAGCAGGCGCAGGACCTGCTTGGGGTCGACCACACCCGCGGTCAGCTGCTCGCCGACGACCACGTTCTGGCCGTCCTTGACGAGGAGCTTGGAGCGGGAGCTGACGGCGACCTCGATCTCCTCGCTGCCGTCGTCCGGCACCACCGTGACGGCGGTGACGACGTCGGCCTCGTTGCGCTCCAGGCGCACGCGCCCGGTCACCTCGGCGATCGGGGCGTTGCCCTTGGGGGTGCGCGCCTCGAACAGCTCGACGACGCGGGGCAGGCCCTGCGTGATGTCGTCGCCGGCCACGCCACCGGTGTGGAAGGTACGCATGGTCAGCTGCGTACCGGGCTCACCGATCGACTGGGCCGCGACGATGCCGACGGCCTCGCCGATGTCGACGAGCTTGCCGGCGGCCAGCGAACGGCCGTAGCAGAGCGCGCACGTACCGACGTGGCTCTCGCAGGTGAGGACGGAGCGCACCTTGACCTCGTGCACCCCCGCCGCGATGAGCGAGTCGATGACGATGTCGCCCAGGTCGGTGTTGGCCGTGGCGATGGTCTCGCCGTCGACCTCCACGTCCGTGGCCAGGCTGCGGGCGTACACCGTGGACTCGACGTGCTCGTCCTTGGTGAGGACGCCCTCGGCGTTGTCGGACGCGATCGGCATGACCAGGCCGCGCTCGGTGCCGCAGTCCTCCTCGCGGACGATGACGTCCTGGCTGACGTCCACCAGACGACGGGTCAGGTACCCCGAGTCGGCGGTGCGCAGGGCGGTGTCCGCGAGGCCCTTGCGGGCACCGTGGGTGGAGATGAAGAACTCGAGCACCGACAGGCCCTCGCGGAAGTTCGACTTGATCGGCCGCGGGATGATCTCGCCCTTGGGGTTGGCGACCAGGCCGCGCATGGCGGCGATCTGACGCATCTGCATCATGTTGCCCCGGGCTCCCGAGGTGACCATGCGGTAGATGGTGTTGGTGTCGGTGAGGTTGTCCTCCATGGCCTGGGAGACCACGTCGGTCGCCTCGGTCCAGATCTCGATCAGCTCACCACGACGCTCGTCGTCGGTGATCAGACCGCGCTCGTACTGGCTCTGGACCTTGTCGGCCCGGGTCTCGAAGGCCTCGAGGAGCTCCTTCTTGTTCGCCGGGGCGATGACGTCCGACAGCGCGACCGTCGTGCCCGAACGGGTGGCCCAGTGGAAACCGGCCTCCTTGAGCGCGTCCAGGGACGCCGCGACCTGCACCTTGGGGAAGCGCTCGGCGAGGTCGTAGACGATCGAGGACAGCTTCTTCTTGTCGACGGTGTAGTTGACGAAGGGGAAGCTGAACGGCAGCGCCTCGTTGAACAGCGTGCGACCGAGGGTGGTGTCCAGGGTGATGTTCTCGCCCTCGACGTAGCCCTCCGGCGCCTGCCAGTCCAGCGGCGGGACCAGGTCCGGGATGCGGATCCGGACCTTGGAGCCGATGTGGATCTCCTTGCGGTCCAGCGCCATCAGGGCCTCGGACACCGAGGAGAAGACGCGGCCGGTGCCGACGGTCTCCTCGGGCATGTCCTTGGTCAGGTGGTACAGGCCGATGATCATGTCCTGGGTGGGCATGGTCACCGGACGACCGTCCGACGGCTTGAGGATGTTGTTGCTGGAGAGCATGAGGATGCGGGCCTCGGCCTGCGCCTCCGCGCTCAGCGGCAGGTGCACGGCCATCTGGTCACCGTCGAAGTCGGCGTTGAACGCCGTGCAGACGAGCGGGTGGATCTGGATGGCCTTGCCCTCGACCAGCTGGGGCTCGAAGGCCTGGATGCCGAGGCGGTGCAGCGTGGGCGCCCGGTTCAGCAGCACGGGGTGCTCGCTGATGACCTCTTCCAGCACGTCCCACACGACCGAGCGCGAGCGCTCGACCATCCGCTTGGCGGACTTGATGTTCTGGGCGTGGTTGAGGTCGACCAGGCGCTTCATGACGAAGGGCTTGAACAGCTCCAGCGCCATCTGCTTGGGCAGGCCGCACTGGTGCAGCTTGAGCTGCGGGCCGACGACGATGACCGAACGGCCGGAGTAGTCGACGCGCTTGCCCAGCAGGTTCTGGCGGAACCGGCCCTGCTTGCCCTTGAGCATGTCGGACAGCGACTTGAGCGCACGGTTGCCGGGACCCGTGACGGGCCGCCCGCGGCGGCCGTTGTCGAACAGCGCGTCGACGGCCTCCTGGAGCATGCGCTTCTCGTTGTTGACGATGATCTCGGGCGCACCGAGGTCCAGCAGCCGCTTGAGGCGGTTGTTGCGGTTGATGACCCGGCGGTACAGGTCGTTCAGGTCCGACGTCGCGAACCGGCCACCGTCCAGCTGCACCATCGGGCGCAGGTCCGGCGGGATGACCGGGACGCAGTCCAGCACCATGCCCATGGGCGAGTTGGTGGTGGACAGGAACGCGCTGACGACCTTGAGCCGCTTGAGGGCACGGGTCTTCTTCTGGCCCTTGCCCGTGGCGATCGTCTCGCGCAGCGACACGGCCTCGGCGTCCAGGTCGAAGGTCTCCAGGCGCTTCTGCAGCGCAGCCGCACCCATCCCGCCCTCGAAGTACATGCCGAAGCGCAGGCGCATCTCGCGGTAGAGCTGCTCGTCGCCCTCGAGGTCCTGGACCTTGAGGTTCTTGAACCGGTCCCAGACCGCCTCGAGCTTGTCGAGCTCCTGCGTGGCGCGACGGCGCATCTGCGACATCTCGCGCTCGGCGCCCTCGCGCACCTTGCGGCGCACGTCGGCCTTGGCGCCCTCGGCCTCGAGCTCGGCCAGGTCGCCCTCGAGACGCTTGGCGCGCTCGTCGATCTCGCCGTCACGACGGCGCTCGATCTCGGCCTTCTCGTTGACGATGCCCGTCTCCAGGCTCGACAGGTCGCGGTGGCGCGCGTCGTCGTCGACCGACGTGATCATGTAGGCCGCGAAGTAGATGACCTTCTCGAGGTCCTTGGGCGCCAGGTCCAGGAGGTAGCCCAGACGGCTGGGGACGCCCTTGAAGTACCAGATGTGGGTGACGGGGGCGGCGAGCTCGATGTGGCCCATCCGCTCACGACGCACCTTGGCGCGGGTCACCTCGACGCCGCAGCGCTCGCAGATGATCCCCTTGAACCGGACCCGCTTGTACTTGCCGCAGTAGCACTCCCAGTCCCGGGTCGGACCGAAGATCTTCTCGCAGAAGAGCCCGTCCTTCTCCGGCTTCAGGGTGCGGTAGTTGATGGTCTCCGGCTTCTTGACCTCGCCGTGCGACCACGCGCGGATGTTGTCGGCGGTGGCCAGGCCGATGCGGAGCTCGTCGAAGAAGTTGACGTCGAGCACAAATTCCTTCTCTCGTTGCGTTCGTCGCTCGTCAGGAGGTGGGAGCCGGCGGCCGGCCGGTCAGGGCCGGCCGCCGTGCTCCCGGGAAGGCCGTCAGACCTCTTCGACGCTGCTCGGCTCGCGCCGGGACAGGTCAATGCCGAGCTCCTCCGCCGCGCGGAAGACGTCGTCGTCGGAGTCACGCATCTCGATCGACGTGCCGTCGGACGACAGCACCTCGACGTTGAGACACAGCGACTGCATCTCCTTGATGAGGACCTTGAACGACTCCGGGATCCCCGGCTCGGGGATGTTGTCGCCCTTGACGATGGCCTCGTACACCTTCACGCGGCCGATCACGTCGTCGGACTTGATCGTGAGCAGCTCCTGCAGCGCGTAGCTCGCGCCGTACGCCTCGAGCGCCCAGACCTCCATCTCGCCGAACCGCTGACCACCGAACTGCGCCTTACCACCCAGCGGCTGCTGCGTGATCATCGAGTACGGACCGGTCGAGCGGGCGTGGATCTTGTCGTCGACCAGGTGGTGCAGCTTCAGGATGTACATGTAGCCGATCGACACCGGCTCGGGGAACGGCTCACCGGAGCGGCCGTCGAGCAGGTTCGCCTTGCCGTCGGCGTTGACCAGGCGGTCACCGTCACGGTTGGGCAGCGTCGAGCTCAGCAGACCGGTGACCTCGTCCTCGTGCGCCCCGTCGAAGACCGGGCTGGCGACGTTGGTGCCGGGTGCGACCTCGCGGACGGTGTCCGGCATCCGGGCCGCCCACTCGGGGGCACCCTCGATCTTCCAGCCCTGGCTGGCGATCCAGCCGAGGTGGAGCTCGAGGATCTGGCCGATGTTCATGCGGCCGGGGACGCCGAGCGGGTTGAGGATGATGTCGACGGGGGTGCCGTCCTCCATGAACGGCATGTCCTCGACGGGCAGGATCTTCGAGATGACGCCCTTGTTGCCGTGGCGTCCGGCGAGCTTGTCGCCGTCGGTGATCTTGCGCTTCTGGGCCACGTAGACCCGGACCAGCTGGTTGACGCCCGGCGGGAGCTCGTCGCCCTCGTCGCGGTCGAACAGCCGGACGCCGATGACGGTGCCGGTCTCGCCGTGGGGCACCTTGAGCGACGTGTCGCGGACCTCACGGGCCTTCTCGCCGAAGATGGCGCGCAGCAGGCGCTCCTCGGGGGTGAGCTCGGTCTCGCCCTTGGGCGTGACCTTGCCGACCAGGATGTCGCCCGGGACGACCTCGGCACCGATGCGGATGATCCCGCGCTCGTCGAGGTCCGCGAGGACCTCCTCGCCGACGTTGGGGATGTCCCGGGTGATCTCCTCGGGGCCCAGCTTGGTGTCGCGGGCGTCGACCTCGTGCTCCTCGATGTGGATCGAGGACAGGACGTCGTCCTGCACCAGGCGCTGGCTGAGGATGATGGCGTCCTCGTAGTTGAGGCCCTCCCACGGCATGAACGCCACGAGCAGGTTGCGCCCGAGCGCCATCTCGCCACCGTCGGTGGAGGGACCGTCGGCCAGGATGGAGCCCGGCTCGATGCGCTGGCCGGAGTCCACCAGCACGCGCTGGTTGTAGGACGTGCCCTGGTTGGAGCGACGGAACTTGTGCACCCGGTAGGTGCGGTAGGTCCCGTCGTCCTGCGCGACGGTCACCGCGTCGGCGGCGACCTCCTGCACGACTCCCCCGGCCTCGGCCACGACGACGTCGCCGCCGTCGACCGCGGCCCGCAGCTCCATGCCGGTGCCGACGAACGGCGCCTCGGCCCGGACCAGCGGGACGGCCTGACGCTGCATGTTGGAACCCATGAGCGCGCGGTTGGAGTCGTCGTGCTCCAGGAACGGGATCATCGCGGTCGCGACAGAGCTGATCTGCCGGGCCGAGACGTCCATGAAGTCGACCTCGTCGCCGTGGACGTAGTCCACCTCGCCGAAGCGGGTCCGGACCAGCACGCGGTCCTCGGCGAAGCGGCTCTTCTCGTCCAGGGGCGCGTTGGCCTGCGCCACGACGAAGTTGTCCTCCTCGTCGGCGGTGAGGTACTGGACCTCGTCGCTGACGACGCCCTTGGCGACCTTGCGGTACGGGGTCTCCACGAAGCCGAAGGAGTTGATCCGCGCGTAGGTGGCGAGCGAGCCGATCAGGCCGATGTTCGGGCCCTCCGGGGTCTCGATCGGGCACATCCGGCCGTAGTGCGACGGGTGGACGTCGCGGACCTCGAAGCCGGCACGGTCACGGGACAGACCACCCGGGCCCAGCGCGGACAGACGACGCTTGTGCGTCAGGCCGGCGAGCGGGTTGTTCTGGTCCATGAACTGCGACAGCTGGGAGGTCCCGAAGAACTCCTTGATGGCCGCGACCACGGGACGGATGTTGATGAGGCTCTGCGGGGTGATCGCCTCGACGTCGGAGGTGGTCATCCGCTCCCGGACGACGCGCTCCATCCGGGACAGGCCCGTGCGGACCTGGTTCTGGATGAGCTCGCCGACGTTGCGCAGGCGACGGTTGCCGAAGTGGTCGATGTCGTCGACCTCGACGCGAAGCTCGACGGCCTCGCCCGCCTTGTGCCCGGACATCGTCCGCTGGTCGTCACCGGTGGCCGCGTTGTGGTGCAGCGTCACCAGGTACTTCAGCGTCGCGACGATGTCGGCCAGGCTCAGGGTCGAGTCGGCCAGCGGCTTGTCGACGCCCAGCTTGCGGTTGAGCTTGTAGCGCCCCACCTTGGCCAGGTCGTACCGCTTCGGGTTGAAGTAGAGGTTGTCCAGGAGGGTCTGGGCCGCCTCGCGCGTGGGCGGCTCGCCCGGACGCAGCTTGCGGTACAGGTCCAGCAGGGCCGCGTCGGAGTCGGCGGTGGTGTCCTTGTCCAGCGTCGACAGCATGCTGTCGTAGCCGGCGAACTCCTCGCGGATCTCCTGCTCGGTCATGCCGAGCGCCTTGAGGAAGACCGTGACCGACTGCTTGCGCTTGCGGTCGACGCGCACGCCTACCGCGTCGCGCTTGTCGATCTCGAACTCGAGCCACGCGCCACGGCTGGGGATGAGCTTGGCGGTGAAGACGTCCTTGTCGGAGGTCTTGTCGCGCACCCGCTCGAAGTAGGCGCCGGGCGAGCGCACCAGCTGCGACACCACGACACGCTCGGTGCCGTTGATGACGAAGGTGCCGCGGTCGGTCATGAGCGGGAAGTCGCCCATGAACACCGTCTGGCTCTTGATCTCGCCGGTGGTCATGTTCATGAACTCGGCGGTCACGAAGAGCGGGGCCGCGTAGGTCATGTCCTTCTCGCGGCAGTCCTCGACGGAGTACTTGGGGGGCTCGAAGCGGTGGTCCCGGAACGACAGGGACATCGTCTCCGAGAAGTCTTCGATGGGGCTGATCTCCTCGAAGATCTCGGCGAGACCGGAAGCACCGGGGTCCTCGCCGAGGGCCTCGAGACGAGCGACGTGGTTGTCGTTGCCGAGCAACCAGTCGAAGCTCTCCGTCTGCAACGCCAGGAGGTCGGGGACCTCGAGCGGCTCACGGATCTTGGCGAAAGAGGGTCGGGGGTTCACCGGTACGGGCTGTACACGAGGAGCGGGCGCGGTGCGCGAGGCGACCAAGACGGGTCCTTCCACGGGCCTGCTGTGGGTTTTCGTTGCATGGTTGACACCCGTGGTCAATCCCACGGGAGTCAGAGGCTGGGCAGCAAAGGACAACGATAGGTCGTCGGCCCCTGCAAGGCAAATCGCCCCGGCCCCGCACGGTGTCCGCGCGGGGTCGGGGCGACCTGTGTGCCGGGCGTGCGCCCGGCGGGTGGGTCAGAGAGCGTGGGTCACTTGACGGTGACGGTCGCGCCGGCACCCTCGAGCTTCTCCTTGGCGGCCTGGGCGGCCTCCTTGTCGACCTTCTCCAGGACGGCCTTGGGGGCGGCGTCCACGAGGTCCTTGGCCTCCTTGAGGCCCAGGCTCGTGAGGGCGCGCACCTCCTTGATGACCTGGATCTTCTTCTCGCCGGCAGCCTCGAGGACGACGTCGAACTCGTCCTGCTCGGCGGCCTCCTCCGCGGCGCCACCAGCGGCGCCACCAGCGGCGGCGACGGCGACGGGCGCGGCGGCGGTGACCTCGAAGGTCTCCTCGAACTTCTTCACGAACTCGGAGAGCTCGATCAGGGTCATGTCCTTGAACTGCTCGAGCAGCTCGTCGGCGGTGAGCTTCGCCATGGGGTGTCCTTCTTCCTGGTGTCTACGGATGGTGCAGGCCCCGCGCGGTGCGGCCGGGCCGGTGTCGCGGTGTGGTGCTCGTGCGTCTCGTGCTCGTGCGTCTCGGGCGGGCGACCGTCAGGCCGCGTCGCTCTCCTGCTCGCGCTTGACCCGCAGCGCGTCGACCGCACGGGCGGCCTTCGCGAGCGGGGCGTTGGCCAGGTAGACCGCCTTGGACAGCGGCGCCTTCATGGCCCCGGCGAGCTTGGCGAGGAGCACCTCGCGCGGCTCGAGGTCGGCCAGCTTCTTGAGGCCGTCCGCGTCGATCGGGCGGCCGTCGAGCACACCGCCCTTGATGACGAGCGCGGGGGCTTCCTTGCCGAAGTCACGCAGACCCTTGGCGGCCTCGACCGGGTCACCGGTCACGAACGCGATGGCCGTGGGGCCCTTGAGGTCTGCGGGGTCCAGGCCCTCGAAGCCCGCCTTCTCGGCGGCGATCTTCGTGAGCGTGTTCTTGACGACGGCGTACGTCGCGTTCTCGCCGAGGGCGGCGCGCAACTTCGTCAGCTGGGAGACGGTGAGCCCGCGGTACTCGGTGAGGACGGCCGCGTTCGAGGCACGGAACAGGTCCGCGAGCTCGGCGACGGCGTCAGCCTTCTCCTGGGTGGGCATGGTGTTCCTTCCGTCTTCTGCAGGACCGCGTGCGCGGTCCCGACCGAACGGAGGACCCGGGAGAGACGACGAACGCCCCGGCGCGAGGCACGGGGCGTGGACCCACGAGGGGGCCTTGCTCAGCACCTGCGCGGGCCGTCCGGGTCGTCTCCCGGATCCTTCGACACACCCGTGAGGGTGCCGACCAGCGGTCTTCGGTGGTTGCAGGGTACGGCCCGGTTGCGCCGCGGACCAAATCGCCCCGTCCCGGCCCACCCTCCCGCGGACGACGCGGGGCCCGGACCGAGTCGGTCCGGGCCCCGCGTGCGGGTGGTGCTGGTGCTGGGGTGCTGGTGCTCAGGCGTTGGCGTCCACGGCTGCCGAGGCGGTCGGGTCGACCGGGATGCCCGGGCCCATCGTCGCGGCGATCGTCGTCTTGGAGATGTAGCGCCCCTTGGACGAGGACGGCTTGAGGCGGAGGACCTCCTCCATCGCGGCGGCGTAGTTCTCGAGGAGCTTGGCCTCGTCGAACGACGCCTTGCCGATGATGAAGTGCAGGTTGGAGTGCTTGTCGACGCGGAACTCGATCTTGCCGCCCTTGATCTCGGTCACGGCCTTGGCCACGTCCATCGTCACGGTGCCGGTCTTCGGGTTGGGCATCAGACCGCGGGGGCCGAGCACCTTGCCCAGGCGGCCGACCTTGCCCATCAGGTCCGGGGTGGCCACGACGGAGTCGAAGTCGAGCCAGCCGCCCTGGATCTTCTCGAGCAGGTCGTCGCTGCCGACGTGGTCGGCGCCGGCCTCGAGGGCCTGCTGCGCGCGCTCACCGGTGGCGAAGACCAGGACGCGGGCCGTCTTGCCGGTGCCGTGGGGCAGGTTGACGGTGCCGCGGACCATCTGGTCCGCCTTGCGGGGGTCGACGCCCAGACGCATGGCGACCTCGACGGTCGCGTCGTACTTGGTGGTCGCGGTCTGCTTGACCAGCCCGACGGCCTCGGCGGGGGTGTACAGGTTGTCCGCGTCGATCTTGTCGGCCGCGGCGCGGTAGGCCTTGCTGCGCTTCATGTCTGCTCCTGTGGTGGGGTCCGCCCGCTGCTGCAGGCGTGGTGGAGTCGTGGTCGGCGGGCCGCGCGCGGCCCTCCCACGTGGTGCCGGGTGGATCAGTCGGAGACGGTGACGCCCATGCTGCGGGCGGTGCCGGCGATGATCTTGGAGGCCTGGTCGAGGTCGTTCGCGTTCAGGTCGGCCAGCTTGGTCTCGGCGATCTTGCGCACCTGCTCCTGGCTGATGGTGGCGACCTTGTCGGTGTGCGGGGTGCCCGAGCCCTTCTCGATCCCGGCGGCCTTCTTGATCAGCTGTGCGGCCGGCGGGGTCTTGGTGATGAAGGTGAACGAGCGGTCCTCGAAGACCGTGATCTCGACGGGGACGATGTCCCCGCGCTGCGACTCGGTCGCGGCGTTGTAGGCCTTGCAGAACTCCATGATGTTGACGCCGGCCGCACCGAGGGCGGGGCCGATCGGCGGGGCGGGGTTGGCCGCGCCGGCCTTGATCTGGAGCTTGATGACTCCAGTGACCTTCTTCTTCTTGGGAGGCACTTCTCGGGTCCTTCTGCTGTGTGGGTGGTGGTGGTGCGGTGGTGCCGTCCGGCGCCCTGGGTGGAGCAGCTCCTCAGAGCTTGGACACCTGGTTGAACGACAGCTCGACGGGCGTCTCGCGGCCGAAGATCGACACGAGGACCTTGAGCTTCTGGGAGTCGACGTTGATCTCGGAGATCGACGCCGGGAGGGTGGCGAACGGGCCGTCCATGACGGTGACCGACTCGCCGACCTCGAAGTCGACGGTGGCCGCGGACGAGGAGCTCGTACCGCCCCCGCCGCCCTTGCCGGTCGAGGCCGCGGGGACCGCGACGGTCGGGGCGAGCATGCCCATGACCTCGTCCAGGGTGAGCGGGACGGGGTGGTGGGCCGAGCCCAGGAAGCCGGTGACGCCGGGGGTGTGACGGACCGCACCCCAGGACTCGTCGGTGAGGTCCATGCGGACCAGCACGTAGGAGGGGATCCGGACCCGACGGACGTCCTTCTTCTGCCCGTTCTTGATCTCGGTCACCTCCTCCATGGGGACCTCGACCTGGTGGATGTACTCCTCCATGTTGAGGGAGGTGATCCGCGCCTCGAGGTTGGTCTTGACGCGGTTCTCGTAGCCGGCGTAGCTGTGGACGACGTACCAGTCGCCCACGGCACGACGCAGCTCGGTGCGCAGCTCCTCGACCGGGTCGGCCGGGGCCTCGTCGGGGTCCACCTGGTCCGTCGCCTCGCCGTCGGCGGGGACGGCCTCGTCGGCCGCCTCGACCTGCGTGGCGTCGGCGGGCTCGTCGACGTAGCCCTCGGTGAGGACGTCGGCGCCCTCGGTGGCGGCCAGGTCGGCCTCCTGGACGGTCAGCGAGGACTCGTCCAGGTGGGAGAGGTCGTCCGTCGTCACGTCGTCGGCGGTCGGGACCGCCTCGACGGTGTCCTCGGCGTCGCGTGCGACGTCGGGCTGGTCGGACATGTGGTGAACCTGCTTCCTGGGATCGGGGTGGGACGGTGGCCGGTCGGACGGCCCTCGCAGCGGCTCAGCCGCCGAACGCCCACAGGACGAGCCGGCCGAACCCGAAGTCGAGGATGCTGATGTAGGTCATGACCACGGCGACGAAGACGAGCACGACGCTCGTGTAGGCGACCAGCTCGTCCCGGGTGGGACGGACGACCTTGCGCAGCTCGGCGAGGCACTGACGCAGGAACAGCACGAAGCCGCCGCGGCGTCGATCGGCCGGGCTGGTCGTGCCCTCGCGGGTGTCCGTCACCGTCTGCTGCCTTCTCTCGCTGGTCCAGGTCGCCCTGGTTCGTCCGATCGATGCGCAGGGCAGGAGGGACTCGAACCCACAACCGCCGGTTTTGGAGACCGGTGCGCTACCAATTGCGCCACTGCCCTTCGACGGACCCCCGCTGCCGGAACCGCGCCGAGGGCACGGTGACGACGGCGGATGCACGCCGGTCGGTCAGCATACGGCCCTTCGACCCCGTGGGTCGAACTCGGCGCCACGCGACCGGTCCCGACGGCGGCGGCAGGCCGGGAGCGGCAAGATGGGGTCATGCCTGAGCAGCCCTCGCAGCAGCCCACGTCCGCACGCCCTCGTGTCTCCGCCCGGATCGGAGGCATCAGCGAGTCCGCCACCCTGGCCGTGGACGCGAAGGCCAAGGCGCTCAAGGCCGCCGGCCGTCCCGTGATCGGGTTCGGCGCGGGCGAGCCGGACTTCCCCACCCCGCCGGAGGTGGTCGACGCCGCGCTGGTCGCGGCCCGTGAGCCCGCGATGCACCGCTACACCCCTGCGGCCGGCCTGCCCGCGCTGCGCGAGGCCATCGCCGCCAAGACCGCCCGCGACTCCGGGCTGCAGGTCACGGCCTCGCAGGTGCTGGTGACCAACGGCGGCAAGCAGGCCGTCTACCAGGCGTTCGCCACGCTGCTGGACCCGGGCGACGAGGTGCTCCTGCCCGCTCCCTACTGGACCACCTACCCCGAGGCCGTCCGCCTGGCCGGCGGCGTGCCGGTGGAGGTGTTCGCCGGTCCCGAGCAGGGTTACCTGGTGACGGTCGAGCAGCTCGAGGCCGCACGGACCGAGCGGACCAAGGTGCTGCTGTTCTGCTCGCCGTCCAACCCCACGGGGGCGGTCTACCCGCGCGAGCAGGTCGAGGCCATCGGGCGCTGGGCGCTGGAGCACGGCGTCTGGGTCGTCACCGACGAGATCTACGAGCACCTCACCTACGACGGCGTGAGCGCGGAGTCCATGCCGGTGGTCGTGCCCGAGCTGGCCGACACCTGCGTCGTGCTGAACGGCGTGGCCAAGACCTACGCCATGACGGGCTGGCGCGTGGGCTGGATGATCGGGCCGGTCGACGTCATCAAGGCCGCGACCAACCTGCAGTCCCACCTCAGCAGCAACGTGGCCAACGTCAGCCAGCGCGCGGCGCTGGCCGCGGTCACGGGCACGCTGGACGCGGCGCACGCCATGCGCGAGGCCTTCGACCGCCGTCGCGGTCTGATGGTCGACATGCTGAACCAGGTCGACGGGGTCACCTGCCCGGTCCCGCAGGGGGCGTTCTACGCCTACCCCGACGTCCGCGGCGTGCTGGGCCGGACCATCGCCGGGCGCACCCCGCAGACCTCGGCCGAGCTCGCGACGCTGATCCTCGAGGAGTCAGAGGTGGCGGTGGTCCCCGGCGAGGCGTTCGGGCCCAGCGGGTTCCTGCGGCTGTCCTACGCGCTCGGTGACGACGACCTGGTCGAGGGCGTCACCCGGATCCAGCGCCTCCTCGCGGGGGCCTGACCCGCCCCCGGAGGCCCCGCGGCCACCGCACCCGCCCGACCCGACGCCCGGGTCCACCGACCGGTGGACCCGGGCGTCGGTGCACCGGTGCTCGTGCCGACCCGCGCCGCTGGAGCACGCTCGGCTCATGAGCACACCAGCCGAGACCACGTCGACGACCGGCGCACCGCTCCCCCGCCCCGGCACCGCGAGCCCCGGCGCCGCGAGCCCCGACGCGACCGGCCCGGCTCCCGGGCGGCCCGACGCCACGCTGCCCGACGCGGTCGACCTCGCCGTCCGGGTCCGGGGCCTGAGCAAGACCTACGCCGTGGGGGGCGGCGTCCACCGGACGGCCGTCGCGGACCTGGACCTGGACGTGGCCCACGGCGAGGTCTTCGCCCTGCTGGGGCCCAACGGGGCCGGCAAGTCGACGACGACCGAGATCCTCGAGGGCTACCGGCACCGGGACACCGGTGAGGTGGCCGTGCTCGGCACGGACCCCTGGCGGGCCCCGCTGTCCTGGCGCGCGCGGGTCGGGATCGTGCTGCAGGACACCTCCGAGCCGCTCGACCTGACCGTCGCGGAGCTGCTGCGGCACTGGGCGACCCTGTACCCCGACCCGCGACCGGTGGCCGAGGTCGCCGCGCTGGTCGGGCTGGGCGAGCGGCTCAGGACCCGGGTGGCCGCGCTGTCCGGCGGGCAGCGTCGTCGCCTCGACGTCGCCCTCGCCGTCATCGGCCGGCCCGAGCTCCTGTTCCTGGACGAGCCGACCACGGGCTTCGACCCGGAGGCCCGGCGGCAGTTCTGGGCGGTGCTGGAGGACCTGCGCGACGCGGGCACCACGATCCTGCTGACCACCCACTACCTCGACGAGGCGGCGCGGCTCGCCGACCGGGTGGCCGTCGTCGCGGACGGGCGGCTGGTGGCCTGCGGCCCACCGGACGAGCTGGGCGGGCCGCTGCGCGACGTGGCCGTGGTGCGGTGGCGCGACCCGGACGGACGACCCCGGGAGGAACGGACGACGACCCCGTCGGCCGTGGTGCGCCGCCTCCTCGCCGAGCACGCCGGTCCCGACGCCCGCGGCGAGGTCCCCGGGCTGACGGTCGGGCGCTCCTCGCTCGAGGACGTCTACCTGACCCTGGTCGGGCACGAGGCCGGTGCGGGCGCCGACCCCGCGCAGGAGCAGGTGACGGCATGAGCACCCTGACGATCGCCGCCTCGCGGACCCGGGTGGAGACCCTGCAGTTCCTCCGGCAGCGGGACTCGCTGGTGTTCAGCCTGCTGTTCCCGGCCATCCTCATGGTCATCTTCGGCTCGGTGTTCGACGACGAGATCGCCCCGGGCGTCAGCTTCAGCCAGTACTTCGTCGCGGGTGTCGCGGCGGCCGGCGTGCTGCTGACCAGCTTCCAGACCATGGCGATCGAGATCGCCATCGAGCGCGACAACGGCACCCTCAAGCGGTTGCGGGGCACCCCCATGCCCCCGGTCGCGTTCTTCCTGGGCAAGATCGGGCAGGTCCTGCTGACGACCGCGCTGCAGCTGGTGATCCTGCTGACCGTGGCGGTCCTGCTGTTCGACGTCACGCTCCCCGCGACGGCCGAGCTGTGGGCCCGGTTCACCTGGATCGTCGTCCTGGGCGCCGCGGCCGGGACCGTCCTGGGGATCGCCTTCAGCTCCGTGCCGCCCAACGCCCGGTCGGCGAGCGCCATCGTGACGCCGCCCATGATCGTCCTGCAGTTCATCTCCGGGGTGTACTTCGTCATCAGCCAGCTGCCGACCTGGATGGTCGACGTCGCCTCCCTGTTCCCGCTCAAGTGGATGGCGCAGGGCATGCGGTCGGTCTTCCTCGATGACACGGGCTGGCTCCAGGTGGAACCCTCGGGCTCGTGGCAGACGACGGAGACCGCGGTCGTGCTCGTCGCGTGGCTGCTGGCCGGGCTGGTGCTGGCCAGGCTGACGTTCCGCTGGCTGCCGCGGCGCCACGGCTGAGGGCGGGCTCGTGACCCCCTCACCGGCGCCGGGCGCCGCCGTCGCGGAGCGGGACGCCTGGGACCGGGCGGTCCCCCACGCCTGGGACCGCGCGGTCGTGGGCTGGCACACCGCGTTCTGGGTGGTCCTGGGCCTCACGGTGCTCTCCCTGCTCCTGGACGGCGGGACCCGCGGCGGCCGGGCGGTGGCCGGCGCGGGTGCCCTGGGCGCCCTCGCGCTGGCCTACGCCGTGCTGGGCGGCCCGGCCGCCCGCGACCGCTCCCAGTGGCGGGCCCTCGGCTACCTGGGCGTCCTCGTGGTCGCGCTGCCGGTGCTGCTGTGGGTCAGCGGCGGGGGTACCTCGTTCCTGCTGTTCCTGGCCTACCCGCAGGTCTGGATGCTGGTCGAGGGCCGGCTGCGGGCGTCCGTGGCCACGGCGGTGGTGTCGCTGGCCGCGCTGACCGGCTTCGTGCTCGCCGCCGGCGGTGACGTCGGGTCCCTGCGCACCGCCGGTGTCGCGATCGTGGTCAGCTTCCTGTTCAGCCTGACGCTCGGCCTGTGGTTCAGCTCGGTCGTCGAGCAGTCGGCCGACCGGGCGGACCTCATCGCCCAGCTGGAGTCGACCCGCACCGACCTGGCCGCCGCCGAGCGGGCGGCGGGCGCCGCCCAGGTGCAGGCCTCGATGGCCCGCGACATCCACGACACGCTCGCCCAGGGGTTCACGAGCCTGGTCATGCTGTCGCAGGTGGCCCGGCGCGAGCTGGTCTCGTCGCCGCCGGAGGTCGTCGCGGGGCGGCTGGAGACCATGGAGGAGGTCGCCCGCACCAACCTGGCCGAGGCCCGGGCCCTGGTCGCGGCCTTCTCACCCGTCGACGTCCACGGGAGCGACCTCGCCGGCGCGCTCGGGCGGCTGGCGGACCGGTTCGCGACCGAGACGGGCACCACCGTCGAGGTCGACGTCGACGACTCGCTGGAGGACGTGCTGACGCCGGAGACCGCGGTGGTGCTGCTGCGCAGCGCCCAGGAGGGCCTGGCCAACGTGCGCAAGCACGCGGCCGCCCGCACCGTGGGGCTGCGGCTGCACCGCGACCCCGCCGGTCCGCTGCGGCTGGAGGTCACCGACGACGGGGTCGGCTACGACCCCGACCGGCAGGGGGCGGGCTTCGGGCTGGACGGGCTGCGCGCCCGCGCCGGTGACGTGGGCGGCACGGTCGGTCTGGACCCGGTCACCGGGGGCGGGACCCGCCTGGCCGTCGAGGTGCCGAGCCGATGACCGCCCCGGACCGGGCGGCCGCCGAGGAGCAGGCCGGCACCGGGACGACCGGCGTCACCGTGCTGGTCGCCGACGACCACCCGGTGGTCCGGGCCGGCATCGTCGCGCTGCTGGGTCTCGAACCGGACCTGGAGGTCGTGGGTGAGGCCGCCGACGGTCACGAGGCCGTCCGGCTGCACCAGGAGCTCGACCCGGACGTGCTGCTCACCGACCTGCGGATGCCCGGCCTCGACGGCACGGACGCCACCGAGGCGATCCTGCGGCGCGACCCGGGGGCCGCGGTGCTGGTCCTCACCACGTACGACTCCGACGCCGACATCCTGCGCGCGGTCGAGGCCGGAGCGCGGGGCTACCTGCTCAAGGACTCGGGCCAGGAGGTCCTGGTCGCCGGCGTCCGGGCGGCGGCCCGCGGCGAGACCGTGCTCGCGCCCGCCGTCGCGGCACGCCTGCTGCACCGGGTCCGGGCCCCGGCGGCACCGCACCTGACGGCCCGGGAGACCGAGGTGCTCCGAGGCGTCGCCGAGGGCTGGAGCAACGCCGAGATCGGCCGACGCCTGTACATCGGCGAGGCGACCGTCAAGACCCACCTGCTGCGGGTGTTCGCCAAGCTGGACGTCGACGACCGCACCCGGGCCGTGGTCGTCGCCTCCCGCCACGGCCTGCTGTAGCCGCTCCCCTGCGCCCGGCTGGCAGGATCGCCCGGTGCCGGACACCGCGACCCCCGACCGGGGCACCACCCCCCGGGGGCGGCGCGACCTGCGGGCGCTGCCCAAGGCGCACCTGCACCTGCACTTCACCGGGTCGATGCGACCGCAGACCCTGTCGGAGCTGGCGCAGCGGCACGACCTGCCGCTGCCGGAGCTGCTGCGCGAGCACCACCTGCTCCGGGTGCCCGCGGACGAGCGGGGCTGGTTCCGGTTCCAGCGGCTGTACGAGGCGGCGCGGGCCTGCGTGCGCGACGAGTCCGACATGCGCCGCCTCGTCCACGAGGCGGCCGCCGACGACGCGGCCGAGGGGTCCCGCCGGCTCGAGCTGCAGATCGACCCGACGTCCTACGCGCCGCTGGTCGGGGGGCTGACGCCGGCCCTGGAGATCGTGCTGGACGCCGCCCGGGAGGCCGGCGCCGCCACCGGCTGCCAGGTCGCGGTGGTGGTGGCCGCCAGCCGGGTCCGGCACCCGCTGGACGCGCGCACGCTGGCCCGCCTGGCGGCCCGGCACGTCGGGGACGGTCCCGGCCAGGTCGTGGGGTTCGGTCTGAGCAACGACGAGCGGCGTGGCGACACGGCCGCGTTCGCCCCCGCGTTCGCCATCGCGCGACGGGCCGGGCTCGCGTGCGTGCCGCACGGCGGCGAGCTGCTGGGCGCCGAGCACGTCGACCACGTGCTGGACACGCTGCACCCGGACCGTCTCGGCCACGGCGTCCGCAGCGTCGAGGACCCGCGGACCCTGGACCGCGTGGTCGCCGCCGGGGTGGGCCTGGAGGTGTGCCCCGCGAGCAACGTCGGGCTGGGGGTCTACCCGACCGCGGCCCACGTCCCGCTCGGGGCGCTGCTGGCCGCCGGCGCCGCCGTCGCGCTGGGCGCCGACGACCCCCTGCTGTTCGGCTCGCGGCTCACCGCCCAGTACGAGGTCGCCCGGGACGTCGCGGGCCTGACCGACGAGGCCCTGGCCGAGCTGGCCCGGCACAGCCTGCGGCTGTCGTGCGCCCCGACCGACGACGTCCGCCGCTGGCTCGGTGAGGTGGACCGGTGGCTCGCCGCCCCGCCGCCGCAGGAGCCGGGCGGACGTCCGGGCGGCGAGCAGGTCAGAGCGTCAGACCCACGAACCGCGGCTCCGGCACCAGGGTGACGCCGAACCGGGTCCGCACGGCGTCACGCACCTGACGGGCCAGCCCGACCACGTCCGCCGCGCTGGCCCCGCCCCGGTTGGTCAGGGCCAGGGTGTGCTTGGTCGAGACCGCCGCGGGTCCCGGCAGGCCGAAGCCCTTGCCGATGCCGGCGTGCTCGATCAACCAGGCCGCGGGCAGCTTGACCATCCCGTCCCCGGTGGGCCAGCCGGGCGCGTCCACCAGCGCGGCCGGCAGGTCGGCGACCGGCATGACGGGGTTGGTGAAGAAGGAGCCCGCGCTCCAGGTGTCGTGGTCGTCGGGGTCCAGGACCATGCCCTTGCCCTTGCGCAGCGCCAGCACCGCGTCGCGGACCTCGGCCAGCGGGGCGCGCTCCCCCACCGCGACGCCGACCCGCCCCGCCAGCTCGGCGTAGCGGACCGGGGCGGACAGGTCGGCCAGCAGCAGCTGGAACGACACCCGGAGCACGACGTAGCGGTCCATCCCGTCGGGCCCGGTCGAGGCGGCGCGCTTGAGCACCGAGTCGCGGTAGCCGAAGGCGCAGTCCCGGTTGGCCAGGGTGCGCACCCGCTGCTCGACCCGGTCCCACACCTGCACGGTGGCCACGGTGTCCGCGACCTCGGCCCCGTAGGCCCCGACGTTCTGCACCGGGGTGGCGCCGACGCTGCCCGGGATGCCGGACAGCGCCTCCAGGCCCGCCCAGCCGTGGGCGACCGCCAGCGCGACGAGCTGGTCCCAGTCGGCGCCGGCCTGCACCACGAGGTCGGCGCCCCCGCAGGCGTCCGCGCCCCCGACGGCCACCCCCCCGCCGGGCGGGACCGCGACCTGCACCACGGTGCCGTCGAAGCCGTCGTCGGACACCACGAGGTTGGACCCGCCCGCCACCAGCAGCAGCCGCTCGCCGCGCGCGTCGACGTCCTGGACGGCGGCGAGCAGCTCGTCGCTGTCGTGGGCCACGACCAGCCGGGCGGCGGGTCCGCCGACCCGCAGCGTGGTCAGGTCGGCGAGGGAGCTCACCGGGTCAGGCTAGGCGACCGCTCGCCGTCCTGGTCGCAGCCGTCGCGCCCGCTCCCGCCCGCCGCCGGTCCGTCCCGCACGTCCCGCTCGGTCCCGTCGGTCCCGTCGGTCGCGTCGGTCCCGTCGGTCGCGTCGGTCCCGTCGGTCGGGGGACGCATGGACGCCGCGGTGCAGAACGCCAGCAACGCCGCGCCGCAGGCGGTGAGCAGGGCCAGGTCGGTGCCGAACGCCTCGCCCAGCAGGCCGACCAGGGGCGGCCCGGCCAGGAACGCCGTGTAGGCGACCGACGCGACGACCGACACGCGCATCGCGGCCCGGACCGGGTCGTCGGCGGCGGCGGTCATGCCGACGGGGAAGCCCAGGCTGACCCCGACGCCCCAGAGCACGGCGCCGACGGCCGCGCCGAGCACGCCGGGGACGAACACGACGCAGAGCACGCCGAGGGCGACCATGGCGGCCATGACCAGCAGCGGCCGGTAGCGGCCGTAGCGGTCCAGCAGCACCGGGCCGGCGAACCGGCCGACCATGACCGAGGCCAGGAACACCCAGTACATCGACGTGCCGACCCACTCCTGCGCCCCCCGGGAGTCGATCACCGCGATCGCCAGCCAGTCCCCGGCGATCCCCTCGGCCAGCGCGAAGCCGAGCATGGTGACCCCGATGAGCAGCGTGCGCGGGTCGGTCCAGGCGTCGCGCAGCGAGTAGGCCCGGACCGGGCCGCCGTCGTCGCCCGCGGTCGCGGTGCGGGCGGCGTGCTCCGCGGTCGCACCTCGCGCGCCCAGCTCGGCGGGCAGGAAGTTGCGCACCGCCAGGGCCGCGCCGACGAGGACGACGCCGGACACCACCAGCAGGTGGGGCCCTCGCCCGATGGACAGGTACGTCGCGAGCACGGCGCCGGTGGCCCCGAGGACCGTCCCCACGCTCCACAGGCCGTGGAAGCGCGGCATGATCGTGATGCCCAGCCGGCGCTCGACGTCGGCGGCCTCCACGTTCATCGCGACGTCCCAGGCACCGTTGGCGAAGCCCCAGGCGAACAGCGACAGCGCCAGCACCAGCCGGTCGGGGGCGAACCCCGCGGCGGCGACGCCCAGCGCGCCCAGGACGGCCGCGACCACGATCACCGGGCGCACGCCCAGGCGCTGGACCAACGACCCCGCCGTCGGCAGCGCGAGCACCGAGCCGACCGACGCCGCGAGCAGCGTGATGCCCAGCTGCTCGGGGCTGAGCCCCAGGTCGTCCCGCACGGCGGGCAACCGCGCCAGCAGGGACGACAGCAGCAGGCCGTTGACGGCGAAGACGGCGTACACCGAGTTGCGGGCCGCGGTGACAGCGGTCCGCTCGGACAGGGAGGTGGTGGCGCTCACGGCAGGTTCCTCGTGCTCGACGTCGGTTGGCGGTCGGTGGGCCGGACCGCCAAGGTCGAATCGATTCGATCGCGACCCGGCGATGCTACGTCACACTGGTCGAGGAGCCAACCCGTCCACCCCGAGGAGCCCATGCCCGCGCAGCCGAACGACCGCCGTCCCGGCGGCCGGGCCACCCTCAGCGACGTCGCCGCCGCGGCCGGGGTCTCGCGGTCGACGGCGTCGTTGGCGTTCTCCGGCGCGGGTCCCGTCGCCGGTGCCACCCGTGAGCGGGTGATGTCCGCCGCCCGGGAGCTCGGCTACGCGGGCCCCGACCCCACCGCCGCCTCGCTGCGGCGGGGGCGCTCGGGGGTCGTCGGGGTCGTGGTCGGCGAACGGCTCCGCGACGCCTTCCGGGACCCGTACGTCGTGACGATGCTCGACGGCCTGGTGGACGTCCTGGCCGGCGAGGGGCTGGCCATCCTGCTGCTGCCGATGACCCACGACGTCAGCGCGCCCCCCGCCGAGCAGTACCGGGCCGCGGCGATGGACGCCCTCGTGTTCGCCACCGGAGGCCTCGCCGACGACCCCGCGCTGGCGGTGGCCACGGGGCGCGGCGTGCCGGTGGTCGCCGTGGAGGGCCCGGACGTGCCCGGGGCGTCGATGGTGCGCATCGACGACCGAGCGGGGACGGCCGCCGCGGTCCGTCACCTGGTGGGGCTCGGGCACCGCGACGTCGCCGTGGTGACGATGCCCTGGCGCCTGGACGGGCACGAGGGTCCGCTGGCGGCCGGTCGCCGGTCGGGCGGCGGCTTCGCGGACAACGTCAACCGCCTGGACGGCGTGCACGACGTGCTGACACCCGTCGCGGTGTGGGAGACGTCGGCCAACGCCGTCGAGCAGGGACGCACGGCCGCGCTGCACCTGCTGCAGGGCCCGGCCGACGCCCGCCCCACCGCCGTCGTGGCGCAGTCGGACGTGCTGGCCGCGGGGGTGGTCCAGGCCTGCTCCGAGCTGGGCCTGCGGGTGCCGGAGGACGTCAGCGTGGTCGGCTTCGACGGGGTGTCGATCCCGTGGCTCGCCCCGCACGAGCTCACCACGCTGGTGCAGCCCGTGGTGGACAAGGCCCGGCGCACCGCCGAGGCCGTCCTGGCCCGCCTCGCCGGCGGAGGTCGGACCGACACGACGCTGCAGGTCAGGCTCCGCCTGGGCACGACGACCGGGCCTGCTGCCCGCTGAGCGGGGCACGGCCGCCCGACGCCGCCGTACGGCGCGGCCGGGCCCGTCAGGCCAGGGCGAGGGTGGCGCGGGTCTTCGTGAGCACCGTCGCCCCGTTGCAGGTGACGGTCAGGTCCACCACGACGCGGCGGGTCCCGGGGTCGGTCGAGCGGACGGTGCCGCTCACCTCCACCGTGACGCTGCCGGGGTCGGGGACCACGACGGGGCGGGTGAACCGGGTGGAGTACCCGACCACGGCCGTCGGGTCGCCGGCCCACTCGGTGAGCAACCGGGAGGCGGCGCCCATGGTCAGCATCCCGTGGACGATGACCCCAGGGAGGCCCACCTCGGTGGCGACCCGGTCGCTGTAGTGGATGGCGTTGAAGTCGCGGCTGGCGGCGGTGTAGCGCACCAGCCCGTCACGGTCGAAGCGGCAGCTGGTCGCGGGCAGCGTGTCCCCGACGGCGACGCCGTCGAAGCCGCGGCGCGCGCTCACCGGTGCACCAGCAGGGCCGTGACGGTGCTGCGCGGCTCCCCGGCGACGGTGGCGACCTCGGTCACCAGCGTCAGCATGGAGGCACCCGCGGCCGGTCGGACGCCGGCCACGGTCATCGTCGCGGTCAGCTCGTCACCGGCCACGATCGGGGCGTGGTGCACGAACGTCTGCTCCCCGTGCACGATCCGGGAGTACTCCAGGTCCACCGTGGGGTCGGCCATCATGGCGTCGGTCGCGGGCTGCGCGACGACGACCGCGAAGGTGGTCGGGGCCACGACGTCGACGAACCCCGCCTCGCGTGCGGCCACCTCGTCGTGGTGCAGGGGGTGGTCCGCACCGAGCGCCTCCGCGAACTGCCGGACCACCTCACGCCCGACCACGTAGGTGGCCGGGGCGGAGTAGCGGCGGCCGGCCAGCGCGGCGTCGTCGGTCACGGGACGTGCGGCCGCGACCTCGCTCAGCGGGTCTCGCGGTGAGGGGTGTGCTTGCTGCAGCGGGGGCAGAACTTCGCGAGGTCGAGCCGGTCGGGGTCGTTCCGCCGGTTCTTCTTCGTGATGTAGTTCCGCTCCTTGCACTCGGTGCACGCCATGGTGATCTTGGGACGCACGTCAGCGCTCTTGGAGGCCATCTCGGGAACCTTTCAACGATCTTCTCGGCGGTCGTGCCTGGGGACGGTCGGTAGCGGTGATCGGACTTGAACCGACGACCTAACGATTATGAGTCGTTCGCTCTAACCAACTGAGCTACACCGCCTTGGTCGGGCGTCTGCACCCAGACACCCGTCAGAGCCCCGATAGGGATTTGAACCCTAGACCTTCTCCTTACCATGGAGATGCTCTACCACTGAGCTATCGGGGCAACGACGAAAAGGGTACAGGACCCCACGGCGTGCTCGCGCACACCGCGGAGGCACCGCGGCGCCACCGGGTCCGTGGCCGATCCGTGACCGCGCCGACACCGCCGCGTCACCAGACATCGCTCTGGGTGAGGGACAATCCGAGACGATGGACACCACGATCGACGCCTCCCGGGAGCATCCCGCGACGCCCACCTCCGGCTCGGGCTCGACCTCCACCACCGCCTCGCGCGGGCGCACAGGACGCAGCCGGCCCGCCGGCGCCGCCCGTCCCTGGCAGTGGGTGCTCGGCCTGGGTGCCACCGCCGCGGTCAACGGCGCGCTGAGCCTGGACGCCGTCGCGCCGGTGCAGACCAAGGACGAGATCGGCTACCTGATGGCCGCCCGGCTGCTCGGCGGCGGCGGCGGGGCCGACCTGATCATGCCGCCGCACGCGGGCGGCTACTCCGCCGGCTGGGGCGCGTTGGTGGCACCGCTGTGGCGCGTGGTCGACGACCCCGTCCGGTTCATGCACCTGACGGTGGCGTTCAACGTCCTGCTCGCCACCCTGGCGGTCGTGGTGTGGGCGGCCGTGGCCCGCCGCCTCGGCGCGACGCCCCGGGCGGCGCTGGCCGTCGCGGTGGTCGTCGGCATCGCCCCCGGCCGGGCGCTGTACACCGGGTACGCGCTGCCGGAGGCGCTCCTCGGCGTGCTCGTCGCGACGGCGTTCCTGCTGGTGCTGCGGCTGTACGACGACGGCACCGGACGCAGCCCCGCCTCCGGGGCCCCGCTCGAGCCCGTCGCGAGCCGGACCGGGACGGCGTTCGCCCTGGCCGCGCTGACCGGCTACCTGTCGCTCGTGCACTCCCGCTTCCTGCCGACCGTCGGCCTGCTGGTGCTGGTCCTGGCCTGGTGGGCGTGGCGGGTCCGCCCGCGCACCGGGCCCCTGGTGGTGGCCGTCGCCGCGGTCGGCGCGGTCGCCGGGGTCGTCGGCAACCGGCTCGTGGAGGCGGCCCTGTACGGGGAGGTCGACCGGTTCTCCGCGGCGGGCGACCAGATCGGCCAGCTCCACATCGGGTTCATGACGTCGCTGACCATCGGCCAGGCCTGGTACGGCGCGGTGGCCTGGGGCGGGCTGACCGTCGTCGGCGTCATCTGGGCCGCGCGCCGCGCCCTGGGCGAGTGGCGGGAACGGACCCCCGGCCCCTGGGCCGTGCTGCTGCTGGTGACCGCCGCGCAGCTGGTCATCGCCGCGTCCTACCTGTCCACCCGTCTCACGGTCGGCGCCGGCCGGCTCGACCAGGTCGTCTACGGCCGGTACACCGACCCGATCTGGGCGCTGCTGGCCGTCGTGGGCCTCACGGTGCTCGTGACGCGGCGGCTGGACCGGACCATCTGGCGCCAGGCGATGCTGGCGGTGCTGCTGCTGGGGACCGCCGTGGCGGTCGTGCTGTTCGCCGTGGGCGGCATCGTCCGTGGCCTGGTGCAGCTGAACGTCCCGGGGATCGAGATGTGGCGCTGGGAGTACGGCGCCGACGACCTGCGGGTCCCCTTCGTCCAGGCGACGGTCGCGGCGCTGGTCCTGCTGGCCGGCATCCGCTGGGCCCAGGTCCGCCGGCTGCCCAGCGCCCTGGTGGTCGGGGTCGTCGCGCTGCTGGCGGTCACCGGGACGTTCGTGGCCGAGCACCGCACCATCGACGAGCGCGACCAGCGGCTGCGCGACCTGTTCACGCTGCGCGAGACCGTGGAGGAGTACCCGTCGGCGCCGGTGATGCTGGTGGTCGACCGACCGCTGCTGCTGACCGGCACCGCGTTCCAGTACTGGCTGGGCGACCGTGACCTGCGGGTCGTCGACCCGGCGCAGGAGATGGTGCGCGTCGAGCCGGGCGAGCTCGTCATCGGCACGCTCGACCCGCGACCGCTGATGATCGGGGCCCCCACCCGGCTGACCGAGATCGACCCGACCTACCGCTACGGCGTGTGGAAGGCCGAGGGCGGCCCTGTCGACCCCGTCGACCGCTGACGGCACGACTGAGCCCCGGGGCGCTCGCGCGCCCCGGGGCTCGGTGTGGCAGGTGAAGGATTCGAACCTTCGAAGGCTATGCCGACGGATTTACAGTCCGCTCCCATTGGCCGCTCGGGCAACCTGCCGGTCGTGCCACGAGGAGCGTGCTCCTGCGCGGCGGTGCGAGGATAGCAAGCCTGGGGACCAGGTCTCGACCGCCCCGGACGCCCACCGCACCCGATCAGGAAGGCATCACCGTGGCCGCGGACTCCTCGTTCGACGTCGTCAGCAAGCTCGACCGCCAGGAGGTCGACAACGCCCTCAACCAGGCGGCCAAGGAGCTCTCCCAGCGCTACGACTTCAAGGGCACCGACGCCTCGGTGCGCTGGTCCGGTGACGACACCATCCGGATCGAGGCCAGCAGCGAGGAGCGGACCACCGCCGCCCTCGACGTGCTGCAGACCAAGCTGATCAAGCGCGGCATCTCGTTGAAGGCCCTGGAGTCCGGGGAGCCCAAGGCCTCCGGCAAGACCTACGTCCTGGACTCCACCCTCAAGGAGGGCCTGAGCCAGGAGATCGCCAAGAAGATCGGCAAGATCGTCCGCGACGAGGGCCCCAAGGGCGTCAAGGCCCAGATCACCGGCGACGAGATGCGGGTCTCGGCCAAGAGCCGCGACGACCTGCAGGAGGTCATCGCCCTGCTCAAGGGCGCCGACCTGGACGTCGCGCTCCAGTTCGTCAACTACCGCTGAGGTCACCGGCCGGCGGCGTGACCCGGACCCGGGACACCCGTCGGCCGTCCATCTCGGTGACGACGAGCTGGTAGCCGTGCAGCCCGACCCGGTCCCCCACCTCGGGCACCCGGTTCATCCTGGCCATCACGAACCCCGCGACGGTCTCGAACCCCGCCTCGCTGCTGCCCGGGTCGAGCACCAGGCCGGGGACGTGGTCCCCGACGTCGTCGACGTGGGTCAGCCCGTCGAGCTCGACGACCCCGGCCGGGAGCTCCGCGCGCTCCACCAGCTGCTCGTCGTACTCGTCACGGATGTCGCCCAGCACCTCCTCGACGAAGTCCTCGAGGGTGACGATGCCCGCGGTGCCGCCGTACTCGTCGACGACGACGGCGAGGTGGACGGCGGCCCTGCGCATGACGCTCATGGCGGTGAGCACCGGCAGGGTCTCGGGCAGGAACGGGACCGCCCGCAGGTTGTCGCGCAGCGGCTCCGCCGCCCGACCCCGACGGACGGCCCCGTACAGGTCGCGCACGTGCACGAACCCGAGCACGTCGTCGGCGCTGTCGCCGACGACGGGGTATCGGGAGTGCGGCTGGTCGACGGCGACGTCGAGGGCACCGCCCACCGACAGCGCCCCGTCCAGGAACGTGACCTCGGTGCGCGGGATCAGGACGTCGCGGACCATCTTGTCGGCCAGGTCGAGCGCCTCGCTGACGATGCGACGCTCGTCGGGGTCGAGGGCCTCGTGCTCGCGGACCAGGGACCGCAGCTCCTCCTCGCCCATCTCCTCACGGCCGGCGTCCGGGTCGCCGCCCAGCAGGCGCACCACCAGGTCCGTCGCCCTCGACAGCAGCCAGATCACCGGACGCAGCACCCGCGCGATGACGTCGAGCGGAGCGGCCGCGAGCAGCGACAGGCCCTCGGCGCGCTGCAGGGCCAGCCGCTTGGGGGCCAGCTCACCCAGCACGAGCGACAGGGCGGCGATGACCAGCGTCACCCCGATGAACGCGGTGGTCTGCGCCGCGCCCTCGCCCAGGCCCAGCCGGACCAGGCCCGGCGCCAGGGCCGGCGCCAGGGTCGCGGCCCCGAACGAGGCGGAGAAGAACCCGGTGACGGTCACGCCCACCTGCACGGCGGACAGGAACCGGTTGGGGTCGGCGGCGAGCAGCGCGACCCGTTCGCCGCGGCCGCCCCGGCGGCGCAGCCCCTCGATCTGGCTGTCGCGCAGGGAGACCAGGGCGATCTCGCTGCCCGCGAACAGCCCCCCGACCAGGATGAAGACCAGGACCAGGGCGGCGTCCAGACCCATGCCGCTCACCGCCGCCGTCGTGCGGGCGGCCGACCCGGCCGCGTCCTCGGCCGGTCCGTCGCGGTGCGGCCGGGGCTTCCGGCTCGTGAGGGCATGACAGCCATCGTAGGTACCGGGCCCCCGGGGTCCCCGGGTCCCGAGCGGCCGCGTGGTGCCCGGGAGCGTCCCGGACCGCCCGGGCCGGCGGCCGGGACGATCGTCCTGGTGGGCTCCGTCCCCGCCGCCTAGCCTCGGGACGTGGCCTCCGACCCCGACAGCCTGGTCCGCCTGCTGGGTGGTCGCACCGGGGCGTTGGACGCCTCCGCCCCGGGGCTCGTGTTCGTCGGGGTCCTGGTCGCGACCGACCAGCTGCGGCTGGCCGTCGTGGTCTCGGTCGTCGTGGCGGCTGCGCTCGGGGCGGTGCGGCTGCTGCGCGGACGGCCCCCACGGGCGGCGCTGCTGGGTCTGCTCGGGACGCTGGCCAGCGCGCTGGTGGTGGCGCGCACGGGCCGGGCCGAGGACTTCTTCCTCCTGCAGCTGCTGGCCAACGGGGTCAGCGCGGTCGCCTGGACGCTGTCGATCTGGCTGCGTCGGCCGCTGCTCGGCCTGGTCGTCGGCGGGGTGCTGCGGCAGCGGACGTCGTGGCGGCAGGACCCCCACCTGGTGCGCGCCTACTCGCTGGCCAGCTGGTGGTGGGTCGGCAGCTACGTGCTGCGCTTCGTGGTCTTCGTCTCGCTGTGGTCGGCGGGTCAGGTCGTCGCGCTGGGCATCACCCGGGCGGCGCTGTCGTGGCCGCTGGTCACCGCCGTCGTCGCCCTCAGCTGGTGGACCGTGCGCCGCGTCCTGCCGGCCGACCACCCCGGGCTGCGGCACCCGCAGGTCGCCGGCTCCGGTCGGGACGTCAGCGAGGACTCCGTCCAGACGCCCTGAGCCGACGCCACGACCTGCTGCTTCGACACAGGGGTCTGCCTGGAGTGCAATGGCGTGATGAGCCCGGAGCCGCCGATGGAGGACCTCGACGCCGTGCTGGAGCGGGTCGGCCCCCGGCTGCGCCGGCTGCGCCAGGAGCGGGGCATGACCCTGTCGGAGCTGTCGTCGGCGACGGGTTTGTCGGTGAGCACGTTGTCGCGGTTGGAGTCGGGCCTGCGCAAGCCGGGCCTGGAGCTGCTGCTGCCCCTGGCCCGCGCGCACCAGGTCCCGCTGGACGAGCTGGTCGACGCCCCACCGGTGGGCGACCCCAGGGTCCGGCTCAGACCCCGGGCGCTGGGGCGGATGACGGTGATCCCGCTGTCCACGCAGCCCGGTGGGTTGCAGGCCTTCAAGATGGTGGTGCCGGTCGCCGACGGCGAGCCCGACCCGCAGACCCACGAGGGCTACGAGTGGGTCTACGTCCTGACGGGTCGGCTGCGGCTGGTGCTGGCCGAGCACGACGTGGTGCTGACCTCGGGCGAGGCCGCCGAGTTCGACACCCGGGTGCCGCACTGGTTCGGGGCCGCGGGCCCGGGCCCCGTCGAGCTGATCAGCCTGTTCGGCCCGCAGGGCGAGCGCGCCCACGTCCGGGCGGCGCCGAGGTCCCGACGCGCGGGGCGACCGAGCGACGCCTGACGGCGTCGCCGAACACCGAGAGCCCGGTGTTGAGCACCACCAACCCGGTGGTCCCCTGCCCGACCCAGCGACGCGCGGCCGCACCTCCGGCCCGACGGAGCGCGGCGTCGATGCTGATGCTGAGCCCGGCCCCGACCAGGACCAGACCGACCGGGGCGAGCACCCAGCCGAGCAGGTCGGTCCCGGCCGGTCGCTCAGCGCTCGTCGCGGCCTGCCCGTGCCCGTGTCCGTCCACCCGCCGAGGGTAGGCGGCGGGCGGACCCGCCGCCGAGCGAGAGGACCACCACCCCGGCGGCCAGCAGCCCGGCCCCGACCCACTGCCACGGCCCCAGCCGCTCCCCCAGCAGCGCGACCGAGAGCACGGTGGCGGTGAGCGGCTCGGCCAGCGTCAGGACCGACGCCGTCCCCGAGGCGGTCCCCCGCAGCCCGGCGAAGAAGAGCCCGTAGGCCAGCGCGGTCGGGACGACGCCCAGGTAGAGCACCAGCGCCACGGTCACCGGGGCCGGCGGCGCGCTCATGCCGACCGTCAGCCCCACGGGCAGCGCCAGCAGCGCCGCCACCACGAACCCCAGCGAGGTCACGCTCTCGCTGGGCACCCGGGCCGCCAGGGAGCGTCCCAGCAGCGTGACGGCGGCGTACCCGGTCGCCGAGGTGCAGGCCAGCACCGCGCCGGCCGCCGTCCGCCCGTCACCGCCGATCGCGCCGCCCCCGGCGCCGACCAGCAGGACGAGCCCGACCACCGCCACCGGGAGGACGACCCGCAACCGGGTGCCGACCCGTTCGCCCAGCAGCAGCGCGGCGCCCCCCGTCACCAGCACGGGGGCCAGGCCGAGGGTGAGCATGGTGGCGACGCTGACGCCGACCGCCTCCACCGCCAGGAAGTAGCACAGCTGGAACAGCGCCAGCCCCGCCCCGACCCCGACCACGCGCCCGGCGTCGGCCGGTCGTCGCGCCAGGGTCACGACGACGGCGAGCAGGTCGCCCAGCCGGCCGCGGGCCGCGTGCAGGGCGAGCAGCACGACGGCGGCGACCACGAGCCGGTAGGCCCCGACGGCGACGGGTGACAGGCCGGACACGTCACCGAGGACGCTGCCGGCCAGCCCACCCGTCCCCCAGCAGACGGCGGCCAGGACCACCAGCAGCGGGCCACGGGACCGGTGGCCCTCGACCGGCAGGGCGGCGGGGCCGGCGGCGGGGCGGTCGTGGCTCACAGGGGTCCTCCGGGCGGCCTGGGCGAGTCTGCGGACGTCGTCTCAGGGGACCCACCGACGGCCGCGCGCTGGTCGGCGCGGGCTGCGCACGTGGCGCGTCGGGCCCCTGTCAGGCGGGCGGCGGAGGGGTGAGGGGGACCACGCGGCGACGGTACCGCCGTCGGGCCCGCAGGACGAGCACGTCGTCCGAGGTGCGGACCCTGCCACCTGGCTAGCATCGTGGCGTGCAGAGCGCGGCGAGCACCCCCGAGGCGTACCTGGCGGCGCTGCCGGACGACCGCCGCGGCGAGGTCGAGGCCGTCCTCGAGGTCGTCCGGGCGAGCATCCGTCCCGGCTTCGAGGAGACCATGGCCTTCGGGATGATCGGCTGGGTCGTGCCGCTGAGCAGGTACCCGGACACCTACGACGGCGCCCCGCTCAGCCACACCGGCCTGGCGATGCAGAAGCGGCACAACGCCCTCTACCTGATGAGCCTGTACGCCGACCCGGACAGCGAGCGCGACTTCCGGGCACGGTGGACCGCCGGTGGGCGTCGCCTGGACATGGGCCGCTCGTGCCTGCGCTACCGCAAGGCGGCCGACCTGGACCTGGACCTGCTGGCCGAGACCGTCGGCCGGTTCGGCGTGGACGACTTCGTGGCGCTGTACGAGCGGTCCCGGGCGCGCTGACCGGCGACGCCCGGGCCGTCGGCCACCGGCTGCTCAGCGGACGAGGACGACCTCCAGGGACAGGTCGGGCGTGGCACGACCCGCCTACCCCGCCGAGCCGAGCACCAGCGGCAGCACCGCCTGCGCCCCGGCCAGGCGCAGCTCGCGCGCGGCCACGGTCAGCGTCCACCGGGAGTCGACGACGTCGTCCACCAGCAGGACCGGGCCGCGCAGGTCGGCGAGCACCTGGGCCGTCGCCGCGGGCACCGCCAGCCGGTCCCAGACCCCGGCGAGGCGGACCGCGGAGTTGCCGCCCGCTCCCCCGGCGGGTCCGCCGTGCTGCAGCTGCAGCTCGCCGAGGTCCTGCAGCCGGCCGACCGATGCCAACCGCGCCCGCAGCGAGGCGACGAGCTGGGGTCGGGCCCGTGACGGGACCCCGACGACGGCCACCGGTCGCTCCGCCCAGTCCCACTCCCGCAGCACCCGGGTCACCGCGCCGAACAGCTCGTCCGCGACCGGCCCGTCGACCGCGCGGCCCTCCTCGTCCCTCGCCGTGGCGCGACGCAGCGCCGCGCCCCAGCCCAGGTCGGTGAACCGGGCCACGGCCCGCCCGTCGGCGGCCCGCTCGGCCTCGGGGATCCGACCTTTGACGTCCACGCCGATGCTCGCCATCCCGGTGGGCCAGGACGTCCGCGCCTCGACGACGACGCCGGGCCGGTTGACGACCTCGTCCATGGCGTCCCGTCCGGCCCCGGTCAGAGCGGTCGGGTACCAGGGCCCCGCGCACACGTCGCAGCGACCGCAGTCGGGCACACCGGCGCCGTCCGGGCCCGGGTCGTCCAGGCGCTCGCGCAGGAACCGCATCCGGCAGACCCCGGTGTCGGAGCGCACGTAGTCGCGCATCGCCTGCTGCTCCTCGGCCCGGGCGGCCTCGACCCGGGCGTAGCGGGCCGACTCGTAGTGCCACTCGGCCCCGGTGGCCACCCAGCCGCCCCGCACCCGTCGCACCACGCCGTCGACGTCGAGCACCTTGAGCAGCAGCTCGAGCTTGTTGCGGCGCAGCTCGACCCGCGGTTCCAGCGCGGGGGTGGACAGCGGCCGGTCGCTGGCCCGCAGCACCTGGAGCACCCGCTCGACGCTGTGCGGGCCGGGGAACGCCATCGAGGCGAACCACGCCCAGATCGACTCGTCCTCGGGCCCGGGCAGCAGCAGGACGTCGGCGTGCTCGACGGCACGTCCCGCACGACCCACCTGCTGGTAGTACGCGATCGGCGAGTCCGGGGCGCCCAGGTGCACCACGAACCCCAGGTCGGGCTTGTCGAAGCCCATGCCCAGCGCCGAGGTGGCGACGAGCGCCTTGACGCTGTTGTCCAGCAGCGCCTGCTCGAGCTGGACCCGCTCCTCGGTGTCGGAGCGGCCGGAGTAGGCGCGCACCTGGTGCCCGGCCGCCCGCAGCGCCTCGGCCACGTCGGTCGCCTGCGACACCGTCAACGTGTAGACGATCCCGGAGCCGGGCAGGTCCCCCAGGTGCTCCGCCAGCCACGGCAGCCGGTCGGCCGCCGGCAGCTGCAGGACACCCAGGCGCAGCGAGTCGCGGCCCAGCGGACCGCGCAGGGTGACGACCTCGTGCTCGTGCCCGACCTGCCCGTCCGCCCCGACCCCGACCGCCAGCTGCTCGGTGACGTCGGTGACGACCCGGGCGTTGGCGGTGGCCGTGGTCGCCAGCACCGGGGTGCCCGCCGGCAACGAGGACAGCAGGTCGCGGATGCGTCGGTAGTCGGGGCGGAAGTCGTGGCCCCAGTCGGACACGCAGTGCGCCTCGTCGACCACGAGCAGGCCGATGCCCTGGGCGAGCTCGGGCAGCCAGTTCTCGCGGAAGTCGGGGTTGTTGAGGCGTTCCGGGCTGACGAGCAGGACGTCGACCTCGCCCGCGGCGAGCTGCTCGCGCACCGAGGCCCACTCGGTGACGTTGCCGGAGTTGACGGTGTGCGCGCGGACCCCGGCCCGGGCCGCCGCCTCGACCTGGTTGCGCATCAGCGACAGCAGCGGGCTGACGATCACCGTCGGACCGGCGCCCACCGCCCGCAGCAACGCCGTGGCGACGAAGTACACCGCCGACTTGCCCCACCCGGTGCGCTGGACCACCAGCACGCGCGAGCGGTCCACCAGCAGGGCGTGGACGGCCTCGAGCTGGTCCTCCCGGAAGTCCGCGTCGTCGCGCGCCGTCAGCCGGCGGAGCACCTCGCGGGCGTCGGCGGGCAGCGTCGCAGGGTCGACGAGCGGGTCGACCGGGACGGAGGGGACGGAGGGGGCAGCAGCGGGCACGTCGACGACGCTAGGCCCTGCCCCGGACAGAGCGACCACCCGGTTGGTCCGGGTGTGGACGGCCCGGTCGGCCCGCCCGACCGTGTGGACGGCCCCGGCCCGGTCCCGCGCGCTCGAGAGCGCTCGGACGACGGACGGAGGAGGTGCACCCGTGACCCACGACGACGGCTGCACCCTCGTCGTGCTGCACGCCGCCGGCGACGCGGGCCCGTGGAGCCACCGGCCGGACCCCGGAATAGTCTCCCCCGGTGCCCCTGGTCTCCGTCCGCAGGCTCGTCGCCCACCCGGTCGACGGCCTGCCCACCGGTCCGGACGGACCGGCCCAGGTCATGCTCGCCCTGGCCGGGCTGGCCGGCACCCGACGGTTGTCGGCCCTCAGCGGCACCTGGAGCGGCACCCCGTTCCTCGTCTCGGCCGACCCGCAGCTGGTCGTGGAGGAGGCGGGCGACGACGAGGACCCGACCGGCCGGGCCCTGGACCTCGAGGCCGTCGTGGCCACGCTGGACTCCGCCCAGGTCCCCCTGACCCGCGACCTGCGCGCCCCGGCCGGCGCGGTGGGCGGCGGCTGGTTCACGCTGCTCGGCCACGCCCTGGGCCGGGCCACCGGCCGGGTGCGGAGCCCGGCACCTGCGGCGGTCGGCCCGCGCCTGCCCGTCGTGGTGTCCTGCTTCCACGACCACGTGCTCCGCTTCGACGGCGAGCGCTGGTGGGCCGAGGCCCTGGACGACGGCGACTCCACCGGGTCCGCCCGCGCGCTGGCCCTCGCCGAGCACGCCCGGGCCGGCGTGGCCGCCGGGTCCCCCGCCGGCGGCCGGCGTCCCGGGACCCGTCTGGAGCGTGCCCCCGACCCGGCCGCGCACATGGCCGCGGTCGAGCAGGTGGTGACGGCGGTCCGCGGCGGCGACATCGCCCAGGCGAACGTGTGCACCCGCTTCGGGCTGCGACTGGCCGACGGTGCGGGGGCGGCCGTGCACGCGTGGACCGACCTGGTCCGCGCCCTCGCCCCGGACCGCGCCGCCCTGATGACCGGCCCGTGGGGGGCCCTGGTCGGTGCCTCGCCGGAGCTGTACCTGCAGCTGCGGGGCGGGGAGGTCCGCTCGGCCCCCATCAAGGGGACCCGCCCGGCCGACGAGGCGGCGGCCCTGCGCACCTCGGCCAAGGACACCAGCGAGAACATCATGATCGTCGACCTGGTCCGCAACGACCTGTCCCGGGTCTGCGAGCCGGGGTCGGTGCGGGTCGAGGAGCTGCTCGCGGTCCGCTCCCACACCGGGGTGTCGCACCTGGTGTCGCAGGTGAGCGGCCGGCTGCTGCCGCGGACCGGTCCGGGCGAGGTGGTCCGGGCCACCTTCCCGCCGGGGTCGGTGACCGGCACCCCGAAGCAGCGGGCCACCGAGGTCACCGACGGGCTCGAACCGGCCGCGCGCGGGGCCCACACCGGGGCGGTCGGGTTCCTGGGGCCCCGGCTGCAGGACCTCGCCGTCACCATCCGCAGCCTCGAGGTCGCGCCGGACGGCACGGCCGCGCTGGGCGTGGGGGGCGGGATCGTCGCGGACTCGACCCCCGCCGAGGAGTGGCTCGAGGTCCTCACCAAGGCGTCCCCGCTGCTGCGGGCCCTGGGGGTGCGGCCGCCGGTCCCCGCCCGCACGACCGCGGCCCGCAAGGGGGTGGCCGACCCGGGGCAGGGGCTGATCGAGACCGTGCTGGCCGTCGACTCCCGCGCCGTCGAGGTCGCCGACCACGTGGCCCGGCTGCACCGTTCGGTGTGGGAGCTGACGGGGCTGACCCTCGCCGAGGACGTCGAGGCCCTGCTCGTGGCGGCCGCCCGGGACGCGGGTCCCGGCGCGCACCGGCTGCGGGTGCGTCAGCCGCTCCCGGTCGTCGGCCGTACGCCCGGCCCCACGGTCGTGGAGGTCGAGCCGGCCGACCGCCCCGTGCCCGCCGACGTCGCCGCCCCCCTGCTGCTGGGGGTGGCCGAGGCACCCGAGCACGGCCTCGAACGGCACAAGTTCGCCGACCGCCGGTGGGTCGGGGCCGCCCTCGCCGCCGGACGCAGCGACACCCCGGACGCCGAGGACGTGGCCCTGCGGACCCGGGCCGGTGAGCTGCTGGAGACCACCCGTACCTGCCTGCTGGCGGTGCTGCCCGCCGACGGCGGGGACGCCCCGACGCTGCTCACCCCGCCGTGCGACGGCCGCGTGCTGCCCGGGGTGACCCGGCAGGTGCTGGTCGACCTGGCCCGGGCCATGGGCTGGCAGGTGCGCCTCGGCGCGCTGGACGACGCCGTGCTGGCCCGGTCGGAGACCCTGCTGAGCGCCAACGCGCTGCGCGGTGCCGGCTGGGTCGGCCGGCTCGGGCCGCACCGCTGGGACGCCCCCTCACCCGCCGCCGTCGCGCTGTCCCGGGCGCTGCTGCAGCGCTGGCGCCTGCTCTGAGCGGACGGCCCCCTGCTCCGATCCGGTGACCGGCGGTGCTCCGATCCGGTGACCGCGGGCGGCCGCACTGATCCGGCGGACCGCGCGCGCCGAAGGGAGGACGAGGCCCTGTCGCCACCCGGGCCGTCCCGACCGACGGAGACGAGGACCCCGATGTCCGCCGCACACCCCATCACCAGGTTCGTGCCCACGGGGAACCTGCTGGCCCCCGACGTGTTCGCCGGCCGGCACCGGCTGCTGGTCCGGATCCTCCTCGCGCACGTCCCCGTGCTGTTCGTCATCGGGGTGGCCCGCGGCTACGACCCGCTGCTGACGGCGCTGGAGGTGCTGCCCGCGCTGCTCGCGGCCGGCGCCGCGTCCTTCGGCGGCCGGCGCCGCCCCCGGCTGCGCGCGGTCCTCGTCACCGCGGGGCTGTCCTGGACGTCGATCGTGCTGGTCCACGTGACGGGTGGGCAGATCGAGTCCCACTTCCACTTCTTCATCGTGCTCGGCTTCATCGCGCTCTACCAGGACTGGCTGCCGTTCACCTGGTACATCGGGTTCACCGCGCTCAGCCACGGCCTCGGCTCGGGCGTCGTCCCCGACCTGGTGTTCAACCACGCCGCCGGGCAGGCGGACCCGTGGCTGTGGTCCGCGATCCACGCCGCCGGGGTGGCGATGCTGAGCATCGGCCTCGTCATCTTCTGGTCCAACACCGAGGCCGAGCAGCGCCGGGCGACGTCGCTGGCGACCGAGCTGAGCGCACGGGACCTGGAGCGCGCCCGCGCCGACATCGCCCAGCGGCAGGCGCAGAGCCAGATGCTGCTCAACCTGGCCCGGCGCAACCAGTCGCTGGTCCAGCGCCAGCTCGACACCATCGAGGTGCTCGAGACCGACGAGCAGCGCCCCGACGTGCTGGACCGGCTGTTCAGCCTCGACCACATGTCGACCCGGATGCGTCGCAACGCCGAGTCGCTGCTGGTGCTGTCCGGCGCGGAGCCGGCCCGGATCTGGCGGGAGCCGGTCCCGCTGACCGACGTGCTGCGCGCCGCGATCAGCGAGGTGGAGGACTACCAGCGGGTCGACCTGCTGCTCGGGGAGGACCCGAGCGTCGAGGGCCGGGCCGCCGCCGACCTGTCCCACCTGTTCGCCGAGCTGGTCGAGAACGCCGCCGCGAGCTCGCCACCGAGCACCCGGGTGCAGGTGTCCGCGGAGACCTCGCCCTCGCGCGACCTCGTCGTGGTCGTCCGCGACCACGGCGTCGGGATGGACGCCGGCACGCTGGCCGAGGCGCGCGCCCTGCTCGGCACCGGGGCCGTCGCCGACTCCGACGCCCACCCCCTGACCCCCGGCGACGCCCGGCTGGGGCTGCAGGTGGTCGGCGCCCTGGCCCGCCGCTACGGGCTCCAGGTGGACCTCGAGGCCGGCCCCGGTGGCACCGCCGTGCAGGTCGTCGTCCCCGCCGGGCTGGTCCTGGAGGAGGAGGTCCCCGTCACCCCGGCGTTCGAGCCGGCGTTCGCGGCCGTCCCGGCCCCCGCCGTCCAGCAGGCCGCCCAGCAGGCCGTGCAGCAGGCGGTGCCGGGACGGCTGCCGGGTCGTCGGTCGCACGGCGTCCCCTCGCAGGCGCAGCCCTCGCGGACCCCGGGCCCCGACCTCTGGACCCCGGGGCCGGCGGTCGCCCCGGCACCGGTCCCTGCGGTCGAGCCCGTGCCCGCGGCCTCGGCCTTCGCGGCCTTCACGTCCCGCCGGCCCGGGCCCGACGCCGATCCCGTACCGGGTGCGACCGAGCAGGGTGTCCCCGCCGGAGGGCTCCCCGCCCTGCCGCGCCGCAACCGTGACGACGAGGTGGCCCAGGCGGCCCCGGTCGACCTCTGGGCCGGCAGCGACGACGGCGGTCAGGCATGAGCGCGACCCCGGTCGCCCCCGACGCGCCGGGCGCCGATCTGGACTGGGTGATGTCCGGGCTGAAGAAGAAGGTCCCCGGCGTCCTGCACGCGCTCACCGCCACCGCCGACGGGCTGCACCTGGCCAGCACCCCCGGCCTGGACCCGGCGACCCAGAAGCTGCTGTCGTCCATCACGTCGGGCCTGGCCAGCCTGACCGCCTCGGCGGCGACCACCTGCGGCGCCGAGCGGCCCGTGCAGACGCTGGTCGAGATCGACCGGGGCTTCATGATCGTGGCCAGCATCGGCGACACCGCCGCCGTCATCGTCCTCACCTCCCGCGACGTCGACCTGGGGCTGGTGGGCTACGAGCTCGGCCTGCTCGTGCAGCGCATCGGCCGGGTGCTCACCCCCGGGCTGCGGGGCACCACCGCTGTGCCGGCGCAGGTGGGGCAGGCCCAGCGGGAGGACCTGTGACCGGCCGGATGGTGCGGCCGTTCGCCATGGTGTCCGGCCGCACCCGCGCCACCCTGCCGCTGGAGTCCCAGGTCCGCGCCACCGACGCCGGTCGGGAGGCCGCGGCCGCGCTGCGCTTCGAGCTGGGCGACGTCGTCCGGCTGTGCCTGGAGCCCCGCTCCGTCGCGGAGGTCGCCGCCCTGCTGCGGCTGCCGCTGGCCGTGGCCCGGATCCTCGTCGCCGACGGTCAGGACTCCGGCTTCCTCATCGTCAGCCGCACCTCCGACCCCCGCTCCCCGGCCTTCCTGGAAGAGGTGCTCCATGCACTCGGCACCCCCTGACCCGCACGAGACCACCCGGACACCGGTCCCCGTCAAGGTGCTCGTCGCCGGCGGCTTCGGCGTCGGCAAGACCACCCTGGTCGGCACCATGTCCGACATCACCCCGCTGCGCACCGAGGCACCCATGACCGCGCTGTCGGTCGGGGTCGACGACACCAGCGCCGTGCAGGACAAGACCACGACGACGGTGGCCCTGGACTTCGGCCGCAGCGCCCTGTCGACCGACCTCGTCCTGTACATGTTCGGCACCCCCGGGCAGGACCGGTTCCTGTTCATGTGGGACGAGCTGGCCACGGGGGCCGTCGGGGCGATCGTCCTGGTCGACACCCGACGCCTGGCCGACGCGTTCGGCCCGGTCGCCTACTTCGAGAAGGCCGGTCTGCCGTTCGTCATCGCGGTCAACCAGTTCCCGGGCTCGGACGCCTACCCCGAGGCGGTCCTGCGCGAGGCGCTAGCGGTCGACCCCGACGTCCCCATCACCACCGGGGACGCGCGGGACCCGGCGTCCTCGCGCCACCTGCTGGTCACCCTCGTCCAGCACGCGCTGGGCCGGGCCCGCACCGCCGGCGGCGTCGCCCAGCCGGTCGGCTGATCGGGTCCCCGTCGTCCCCGCCCCGATGACCCCGCCCCGATGACCCCGCCGTCCGCGAGCCCGCCCCTGCTCGCCCCGGCCGGACCCGGTCCGGTGACGCGCGTCCCGGCCGGGCCGGCGATCGTCGCCGTCGCCGTCCTCGTCACGACGCTCACCGTCGCCACCGCCGTGCTGGCCGCGTGGGCGCTCGGCGCGGGCACGCCGGGGCTGCTGGGCCGGGACGGACCGCCCTGGTGGCTGGCCCCGGCCCTGCGGGCCGGGCGCGACGTCGCCGGTGCGTCGGCCCTCGGTCTGCTGCTGCTCACCGCGGGCGCCGTGTCGGCTCCCGGGGGTGCGGGTTCGGCGTCCGCCCCGGCGTGGACGCCCGCCCACCCCGGCGTCCGGCTCGCCGCCGGTGCGGCCGCGGTCGCCGCGGCCACCGGCGCCGCCCACGTCGTGGTGGCGGGCGCCGCCCTCACCGGTCGTCCCCTGGGGGCGGGTGGGGCCGGGTCGGACCTGCTGGTCCTCATGGGAGCGGTCGGCGGCTACCGGATGCTGGCCTACTCGGCGCTGACCATGCTGGTGGTCGCCGCCGTCGCCGCCCGGGCGCAGCGGCGTCAGACCCTGCTGCGCCTCGCCGCCGCGGCCGCCCTGGCCACGGCCCTGCTGGGCGGGTCCGGGCACGCCGTCGGCCACGGCGCGGCCGTCGGGGCGCTGGCGGTGCACGTCCTGGCCGCGTCCGCGTGGTGCGGCGGCCTGGGGGCGCTGCTCGTCCTGCGCGTCGTCGCCGGGGACGACGTCGCGTCCCTGCTGCCGCGCTTCTCCCGCCTGGCGGGGCTGTGCTTCGCGGCGGTGGCGCTGTCCGGGGTGGTCGCGGTGCTGCTGCGCTGGCACGGCGGCGACCCGGGCCCGGTGTGGTCCGGCCTCGCCGCCGTCAAGGTCGCCCTGCTGCTCGCCCTGGCCGCCGCCGGCCGGCGGCAGCGGCGCCGCGTGGTGGGCCGGGCCAGGGCGGGCCGGCCGGTGCCCTGGTCGGACCTGGTCCGCATCGGCCTGGTCGAGCTCACCCTGATGGGCGTCGCCACCGGCGCCGGGGTCGCGCTGTCGGCCGCGGGCTGAGGCTGCCGCCCCGTCCCGCGGCCGTCACGCGTCGGTCCTGCCGTCCAGGGCGTCAGCTGCCCTGGCCCATGCTCCACATCGCCCAGGACTGGGTGCGCATCTCGCGCGGCTGCTGCAGCGTGGTGACGACGGCGTGGGCCACCATCTCCGGGCGCAGGTACTCCGCGAGCGACGGGTCGCCCTCGGTGCGGCCCTTGCCGATGGCGAACTCGGTCTCCACGCCCGCGGGGTTGATGGTGGTGACGCGGATGCCCTTCTCGCGCAGCTCCCGGTCGATCGACCCGGCGAAGCCCTGCTGCGCGAACTTGGTTCCCGCGTAGACGGCCTCGTCGGGCCCGCCGCGGAAGCTGGCCACGGACGCGACGATCACCACGTCGCCCGCCCCCGCCTCGAGCATGGTGGGCAGGGCGGCGCGGACGGTGAAGACGGTGCCGGTGAAGTTGGTGTCGACCATGGTGCGGATCTCGTCGTCGGTGCCGTCGAGCACCGAGCCGTAGGAGCCGATGCCGGTGTTGGCCACCACGGAGTCGAGCCGGCCCCAGGTGTCCAGGGCGGCCTGCACCAGGCGGGCGTTGTCGGCGGGCTCGCGGACGTCCATCTGGACCGGGACGACCCGGTCGGTGCCGAGCTCCTCGGCGAGCTCGGTCAGGCGCTCGATCCGACGGGCGCCGACGACGACGTTCGCGCCGGCGGCGACGAGGGCCTCGGCGACGGCCTTGCCGATGCCGGCGGAGGCTCCGGTGATGGCGACGACGGAGCCGGTCAGGTCACGGGGCTGCATGAGGGTCATGCCGCCACGCTAGCGAGGCCGACGGCTTGTCGCCCGGCAGCGCCGCGCGCGCCGCCGTCCCGGGCGGTGCCGCGCGGTCCCCTCAGGTGCCGCTGCTCGTGAAGCGCCGGGCGTCACCCTCGGCCGCGGCCGCGAACGGCCGCAGGACGAGGTCCGCACCGGCCTCGAGCAACCGGTCGTGGTCCAGGTCGAGGTGGGCCGTGACGGCGACCCGCCCCTCGTAGCCCACCTCGTCCAGGCCGTGCATCAGCGCCAGGTTGACGTCGCGCCCGGGGATCGTGCTCACGACCCATCGCACCGAGGCGAGCGGCAGGGACCCGGCCAGCTCCGGCTCCTCCGCGTCGCCGTACAGCGTCGACGCGCCCAGCGCGTCCATCCGGGTCAGCACGTGCGGGTCCGCGTCGACCACCAGGACGTCGGTCCCCGCCCCGACCAGCTCCTCGACCAGCCGGCCGCCGTAGCGGCCGGCCCCCAGCACCACCACCTCGGTCCCTGTCGGCTCGTGGCGCAGCCCCGCCTCCGCGTCGCGACCGTCCCGCTCGAAGACGCCCAGGACCGGGGAGAGCCACCGGAGCAGCCGGTGCGAGTACAGGATCATGTAGGTGGACACGCTGATCGTGACGACCCCGACGACGGTGATGAGGCTGACGGTCTCGTTGCCGATGTGACCCAGGCTGAGACCGAGCGCGGCCAGGATGAGCGAGAACTCGCTGATCTGCGCCACCGTCAGCCCGGCCAGGAAGCTGGTCCGCCGTCGGTAGCCCATCGCGCCCATGATCGTCAGGACGATGAGCGGGTTGCCCACCAGGACGAACAGGGACAGCACCACCGCAGGCAGCACCTGGTCGCCGGCCTGGGTGAGGTCCAGGCGAGAGCCGAGGTCGATGAAGAAGAAGAGGAGCAGGAAGTCCCGGAAGCTCACCAGGCGGGCCCCGATGGCCTCGCGGTAGGGCGTGGACGCCAACGACACACCACCCAGGAAGGCCCCGACCTCGGCGCTGAAGCCGAGCCAGTCCCCGACGGCGGCCAAGGAGATTCCCCACGCCAGGGCGAACAGGACCAGCAGCTCCTTCGAGCGCGCCAACCAGCCGAGCACCGCCGGGAGGACGAACCTCATGGCGAGGGCGATCACCGCCAGGAACAGCAGGCCGCGTCCCGCGGTGAGCGCGAGCTCGGTGGCCAGGTCCCCCTCCCCCGTCCCCCCGAAGGCGGTCAGGGTGATCATCACGACCACGACCACGATGTCCTGCACGATGAGGAAGCCCACGGCGATCCGACCGTGCAGCTGGTCGATCTCGCGCTTGTCGCTCAGCAGCTTGACGATGATGATCGTGCTGGAGAACGTCAGCGCCACGGCCACGTAGAGGGCGGCCACCAGCGACAGGCCCAGCGCCAGCCCGAGGCCGAAGCCCACGACCGAGGTGAACACCACCTGCCCGAGCCCGGTCGCCAGGGCCACGGGCCCCGTCGTGCGGATCAGGTGCAGGTCGAGCTTGAGCCCCACGAGGAAGAGCAGGATCGCGATCCCCAGCTCCGCCAGCAGCACGACCTCCCCGCCGCCGTCGGTGGCGTCGACCCAGCCCAGCACCGTGGGACCGACGAGGATCCCCACCGCGATGAAGCCGATGATGAGCGGCTGCCGGAGCCTGACCGACAGCGAGCCGACGGCTGCGGCCACCGCGAGCAGGGCCGCGACCATCCAGAAGACCTCGTCGGTCACCGTGGTCGCCTCTCCGTCGTCGTGGGACGTCCTCCGGGCACCGTATCGGCCCCTGGGCCCCGGCCTTTACGAGGGCGGCCCGCTCACCTACCGTCAGGCGCTCCGGAGCAGGTCCAGACCCATCGGAGGAGTCCCATGTCCCGCGTCGTGCGTTCCGCCATCGTCCAGACCGCGTGGACGGGCGACAAGGAGTCGATGCTCGACCGGCACGAGAAGCACGCCCGCGACGCCGCGGCGCAGGGGGCGCAGGTGATGTGCTTCCAGGAGCTGTTCTACGGCCCCTACTTCTGCCAGGTGCAGGAGACGGAGTACTACGACTACGCGGAGGCCGTCCCGGACGGGCCCACCGTGCAGCGCTTCTCGGCCCTGGCCAAGGAGCTCGGCATGGTCATGGTGCTGCCGGTGTACGAGCGGGAGGCGGCCGGGTTCCTCTACAACACCGCGGCGGTCGTCGACGCCGACGGCACCTACCTGGGCAAGTACCGCAAGCACCACATCCCCCAGGTCAAGGGGTTCTGGGAGAAGTTCTACTTCCGCCCCGGCAACGTGGGCTGGCCCGTGTTCGACACCGCCGTCGGCAAGGTCGGGGTCTACATCTGCTACGACCGGCACTTCCCCGAGGGGTGGCGCGCGCTCGGCCTGGCGGGGGCGGAGATCGTCTTCAACCCCTCCGCCACCTCGCGCGGGCTGAGCAACTACCTGTGGAAGCTCGAGCAGCCGGCCGCGGCCGCCGCGAACATGTACTTCGTCGCCGCGATCAACCGGGTGGGCGTCGAGCCGCTGGGTGACGACGACTTCTACGGCACCAGCTACTTCGCCGACCCGCGGGGCCAGCTGGTGGGCGAGGCGGCGTCGGGGCACGAGGAGGAGCTCGTGGTCCGCGACCTCGACCTGTCGATGATCGAGGAGGTCCGCAACCAGTGGGCGTTCTACCGGGACCGCCGCCCCGACGCGTACGGCCCCCTGGTCCAGGGCTGAGCGTCGCGCCGTGGCGGCAGAGCTGGTCGGGGTGTACCGCGGCATCGTCCGGGCCGGCGCCGACCCGTCGGGGGCCGGTCGGCTGCTCGTCCTGGTGCCCGACGTGCTGGGGCTCGACGCGGTGTGGGCGCAGACGTCGCACCCGGTGCCCGGCCTGACCGCCGGCGCCGTGGCGGTCCCGCCGGAGGGGACGCGCTGCTGGGTGCAGTTCGAGGCCGGGGACCCGGCGCGGCCCGTGGTGACCGGCTGGTCCTGGGCGGGCTGACGCGGACCGGCTCGCTGGCCTACCGTCCACTCATGACGACCACCCACCCGGCCGGCCACGTCGAGACCTCCACCCCCGGCGACGGCGCCGGTCGCGAGGCCACCGAGGGCCTGCTGGCTCGCCACCGAGCCGTGACGCCCGCCTGGCAGGCGCTGTACTACGCGGACCCGATCGCGCTGAGCCACGGCGAGGGCCGGCACGTCTGGGACGTCGAGGGCAACCGCTACCTCGACTTCTTCGGCGGGATCCTCACCACGATGACCGCGCACGCGCTGCCCGAGGTCACGGCGGCCGTGCAGGAGCAGGCCGGCAAGATCCTGCACTCCTCGACGCTGTACCTGAACGAGGAGACGGTCGAGCTGGCCGAGCGGATCGCCGAGCTGTCCGGCATCCCCGACGCCAAGGTGTTCCTCACCCCGTCGGGCACCGAGGCCAACGACGCCGCCCTGCTCATGGCCACCGTGCACCGGCGCAGCAACCAGGTGCTGGCGATGCGCAACAGCTACCACGGCCGGTCGTTCTCCACGATCGGCATCACCGGCCACCGCTCCTGGAGCCCGACCTCGTTCTCGGGTCTGCAGACCACCTACGTCCACGGCGGCTACCGGCTGCGCAGCCCGTTCCGGGACCTGCCGGACGGCGAGTACACGGCCGCCTGCGTGGCCGACCTGCGCCAGCTGCTGGACATGGCGACCTCGGGCGACGTGGCCTGCCTCATCGCCGAGCCGATCCAGGGCGTCGGCGGGTTCGCGACGCCGCCGGACGGCTTCTTCGGCGCCATCAAGGAGGTCCTGGACGCCCACGGCATCCTGTTCGTCTCCGACGAGGTGCAGACCGGCTGGGGCCGCACGGGCGAGCACTTCTGGGGCTACCAGGCGCACGGCATCACCCCCGACCTGCTGACCTTCGCCAAGGGGGTCGGCAACGGCCTGCCGCTGGGCGGGGTCGTCGGCCGCGCCGAGGTCGTCGACGCCATCACCGGCAACCACATCTCGACGTTCGGCGGCTCCCCGCTGGTGTCCGCGGGCGCCAACGCCAACCTGAGGTACCTGCTCGAGCACGACCTGCAGGGCAACGCCAAGCGCGTCGGCGACCGGCTGCGCGCCGCACTGCAGCCCACGGTCGAGCAGACCGGCTGGATCGCCGAGATGCGCGGCCGTGGCCTGATGCTGGCCCTGGAGTGCGTCGTCCCCGGTGGCATCGAGCCCGACCCGGCCCGCGCCGCGGCCCTGCTGGAGGCGACCAGGGCGCGGGCGCTGCTCGTCGGCAAGGGCGGGCTGTACGGCAACGTCGTACGGATGGCGCCCCCGCTGACCCTCACCGAGGCCGAGGCCGACGAGGGCGCCGAGCTGCTGCTGGACGCCATCCACGCCATCGGCTGAGCGTCCGTCGGACCCGCCTGCCGGAACCGCCGGGGCCTCGAGGCGTGGGACGGGCCAGGACGGGGTAGTCCCTGGGGACGCCCCCGTGACCATGGAGGTCCCATGCCCCGCCCTGTCGACCAGCGCCCCCAGGGGCTGCTGAGCCCGCTGCCGGGGTGGTTGCGGCGGACCGTGGCGTTCGGCGTGGCCGTGCTCGTGGTCCTGCTGCTGGGCAGCCTGCTGGTCTCCGCCATGCTGCAGATCGGGCTGGTCAGCTTCGCGCTGCTGGCCGCGGTGCTGCTGGCCGCCCTGCTGGCGCCCCTGTCGGAACGGCTGCGTCGCTCGGGGCTGCCGGGCGCCCTGGCGGCCCTGGTCAGCATCCTGGTGCTGCTCGGCATCCCCACCGGCATCGGGGCGCTGATCTTCTCCAGCGTCGCCGACCAGGTCGACGAGCTGGGTCCCGCCCTGCTCGAGGCGGTCGACGGCATCCGCGGCTGGCTCGAGGACGGCCCCCTGGCGATCGACCCGACCGTCATCGACGACCTCACCGGGTCGGCGGCCGGCGCGGCGGAGGAGGCGGCACCCGGCGCCGTCGCGGGCACGACCACCGTCGCCCGGGGTCTGATCGGGGTGGTGCTGACCGTCTTCGCCGTGTTCTTCCTCGTCAAGGACGGCCGCCGGATGTGGGAGTGGCTGCTGCGCTGGTTCCCGCGGGGGGAGACCCGCGACAAGGTCGACGGCAGCGGGCGGGTCGCCTGGACAACGCTGACCAGCTACGTCCGCGGGACGGCTCTGGTCGCTCTCGTCGACGCCGTGGGGATCGGTCTGGGCCTGGTCGTCCTGGACGTGCCGCTGTGGCTGTCGCTGGCGCTGCTCACCTTCGTCGGCGGGTTCGTGCCGATCATCGGCGCGTTCGTGGCCGGTGTCGTGGCCGTGCTCGTGACCCTGGTGACCAACGGCCCCACGGACGCGCTCATCATCCTGGTCGTCGTCGTCGTGGTGCAGCAGGTCGAGAGCAACCTGCTGCAGCCGCTGATCATGGGCCAGGTCATCCGGCTGCACCCGCTGGTCATCGCGTGCGCGGTGACGGCGGGCACGCTGGTGCTGGGCGTCGCCGGGGCCGTCATCGCGGTGCCCGTCGTCGCGGTCGTCTACCGCGTCGTCTCGTTCCTGAGCGGCCACGACGAGGCGGAGGAGGCCGCGGCCGCCCGCGAGACCGGTCCGGGGACCGATGCGAAGCTCGGTCCGGATGTCGGTCCGGAGGTCGGTCCGCAGGGCGGTCCGGAGGTCGCCGACGAGCGCACGGCCGACGCGGCCCCCTCGAGCGGGCACCACGGCGAGGACCCGGTGCCCGTCGCACCGGCCCGGCCGGCAGGCGCGTGACCCCGGCCCGCGCCGCCGCGGACCGGGGTCGAGCCGCGGCTCAGCCGGCGGCGAGGGCCCTCGCGTCGGCGGCCACCGTGGTCATGGTCGCCGCGTCGAGCTGACGCCCGGCGGCCTGCTCGGCCCGGCGCGCCATGCCCTCCAGGTCACCGGCCGCGAGCCGGCCCAGCAGGCCGGCCACCGCGGCGTCGCCGTCGCCCCGCACCGGCTCGGCGCCCAGCACGAGCGCGGCCAGCCCGGCCTCGGTGGGCACGACGACGAACGTGCCCGTGGTCTCGACCTCACCGCCCGGGCCGGAGGCACGCGCGGTCAGCACGTGCTCGCCCAGCGCGAGCGTGGTCAGGTCGAGAGGCGTCCCGACCTCGACGGGCTCGCCGTCCAGCGTCAGCTCCACCTGATCGGCCTCGGTGGCGGCCACGGCGAGCACCGGACCCTGCTCACGCCCCAGGTCGGACCCGTCGGCCGGTGACGTGACGGCCACCGCCGGGGCCGGTGCCGGCTCCTCGGCCTGCTGGACCAGCCGCGAGCTCCAGCCGACCAGGGCGCCGGGTCGGTCGGTGATGATGCCGTCGACCCCCAGGCCGACCAGCGTCGCCCACTGGGCGGGAGTGTTGACCGTGTAGGGCATGACGGCGACGCCGGCCTCGTTGAGGGCCTCGACCGCCCCGGGCCGCGCGGCGAGGGCACCGGCGGACGGGTTGTAGGCCACCACGTCGTACTGCCGCGCGGTGGCGACCGGGTCGGGGTCCAGGGCGCCGCGCAGCAGGCCGAGCGCGATGTCCGCGTCGGCGGCGCGGGCGTAGGTCAGCACGTTCGTGTCGAAGCTCTGCAGCAGGACCTCGTCGACCATGTCGCGCTCGCGGACCAGCGCCAGCATGGCCTCGACCTGGGCGGCGGTCTCGGGGCCCTTGACCTCCAGCAGCAGGGTCGAACCGCTGCCCCGGACGGCGTCCAGGGCCTGCGCCAGGGTCGGCACGGGCTCGCCGACGAACGCCGGCGCGAACCAGGAGCCGGCGTCCAGACCGGCCAGGTACTCCGTCGACAGCCCGGCGACGTCCCCGGTCCCGTCGGTGGTGCGGTCCACCCGCTGGTCGTGCATGAGAACGGGTACGCCGTCCGCAGTGGTGTGCGCGTCGATCTCGACGTACTCCGCCCCGGAGCGGATCCCCTGCTCGATGGCGGTGAGCGTGTTCTCGGGGGCCACGGAGGAGTAGCCACGGTGGGCCACGACGGCGGGCGGGGCACCGTCGGGGCGGACCAGGGTGGGCTCGGGCAGCTCGGTGACGACGACGTCGTCGAAGGCGACGCGCGCGCCGTTGACCACGAACCCGAGCCCGCCGTCGTCGCTGCGGCGCAGGCTGCTGGTCTGGAGGACCAGCGTGCCGTCGTAGTACCAGCGGGCCTGACGGCCCTGGACCTCGACGGCGACCCGCACGTCGCGCCCGGTGCCGGCGGCCGTCGGTGCGGCGGCCGTGACGGGGACGTTCCAGGTGTTGGCGGCGGTCCGCTCGGCGAACTCGATGCCGTTGGCGGCCGTGGTCTGCGAGCGCATCGTGGCGATCCACCAGGGGACCGAGCCGTCGGCGGCCAGGTCCAGGCCCAGCGCGGCCCAGCGGCCACCGTTCTCCACCGTGTCGAAACGCACCGTCGCCTCGAACCGGAAGTTGTCCAGGTGCTCGCCGAACGTCAGCCGCGAGAGCCGGCTGCCGGTGGAGGTGCCGACCAACCGGCCGTCGACGACCTCCCAGGTGCCGTCGACCGGCCGCCAGCCCTCCGGGACGGCCCCGTCGGAGAAGTCCTCGCTGAGCACGGGCGTGGCCTCGTCGACCATGGCGCCGGAGGCGGGGCCGACGGCGAGCAGGCCGGTGGTCGCCACCGCCACCGCGGCCAGCAGCGCGAGCGGACGGACGGGTCGGATGGGCAGGAGGCCTCGGCCTCGGGAGGGGGACGGAGTCATGAGACCGGACGCTAGGAACGCCCCGTGAATGGATGAGATACGGACAGTGACTGCACCGTTGACCGCTGCGGGCCATCCGGCGACGGGGCGATGGCCGTCCGACGACCTCCGAGGGTCCCCGGGGTGGCGATCAGGGGAACCGCGGGTGACGACCGCGGCGTGACCTGCGACGTCAGCCGGTCGGGGCCTCCACCCACGTGACCAGCTGCAGGACGACCCCGCTGGGGTCCATCACCTGCAGGTAGCGCTCCCCCCACGGCTCGGTCTCCGGCGGGGTGAGCACCGGGGCGCCCGCAGCGAGGCGGTCGTGCTCGGCGTCGACGTCGGGCACGACGAAGGCCAGCAGCAGGCCGTCGGCATGGTGCCCGCGCATGCGGTCCGGCTTGAACGAGTTCAGGCCGCGAGGCGACGAACGGACCGACCAGCGGACCGCCCAGCGACGAGCAACCTCCCCAGGGGCCGAGAACGCCGTCGACCCCGCGTGTCGTGTCGCTGGACGGTACGGCCGAGCGGCGGCGGCCCCCCGGCTGGCGGGCGGCCACCGAGGCGCACGCCCGACGGGAGTGGGCCCTGCACCTGGCCCACCCGTGGCTGGCCCGGGTCGCCACCACCCGGCCTGCTCGACGTGATGGGTCCGGAGCAGTTCCCGCTGGCCTCCCGCGTGGGCACCGCGGCCGGCCGGGCGCACGGCGGGGCGCACAGCGCCGGGCACGCGTTCGAGTGGGGTCTGCTGCGGGTGCTCGACGGCCTGGCCGAGCTGGTCGACCACGAGCCGGCCTGATTCCTTCACGACGACACCGGCCCTGTCCGCGGGCGCCGACGCGACCCGACGTACCGCCCCGCTCTCCCCCGCCTGGGTGCCCGGGTCCCGGAGCCGAGCCTCGCCCGGGCGCGCGGGGAGTCAGAGCAGGCTCGGGATCTTCTGCTCCTCGGCGACGTTGGCGCGGCGGAAGCGCAGCGTCACCGCAGTGGCGATGAGCACGATGAACACCGAGTACAGCGCCGGTACCAGCAGCAGCGTGCCCAGGACGGGGCTGTCCGGGAACGACAGCAGGATGATCGCGATGGCGAGCGGCCCGTTCTGGATGCCGGTCTCCAGGGCGACGGTCCGGGCGTTGGCCGGGTGCAGCCGGATCGCCTTGCAGATGACGTAGGCGACGGTGATCCCCCCCAGCCCGAGCAGCAGGGAGACCGCGTACACCTGCCAGGGCGTGATCACGAGCAGGAACCAGTTGCGGGGCACCCACGTCACGAGCAGGAACACGATGAAGAACACGCCGACCAGCCCGCCCATGAGCTCCAGCACCGCGCCGATGTTGGCGCTGTAGCGGCGGATGGTCATGCCGATCACCACGGGGACGAGCAGGACCACCAGGGTGACGACGACGTTCTCGATCGGGATCTGCAGGTCGGAGTCGGCCGGCAGGAAGCGGCCGCCGTACAGCAGCAGCGCCAGCGGCGTCATCACCAGGGCCCACAGCGTCGAGTTGGTCGTCATGATGACGCTGAGGGCCAGGTTGCCCTTGGAGAAGTACGTGAAGATGTTCGACGTCGTGCCCGCGGGGACCGACCCCATGAGCAGCGCACCGATGGCGACCGGGACCGCGTACTCCTCCGGCAGGGGCAGGACGAACACGAGGACGAGGACGAAGGCCAGGAACGGCATGATGCCGAACTGGGTCAGCCACCCGATCACCAGACCCTGCGGGCGCTTGAGCGCCGAGAGGAAGTCACGCGGTGTCAGGCCGGCGCCGAGGCCGAACATGATGACGAACACCAGGGCGATGAGCACCACCTGCTCGAACTCGGTGACGACCTCGTGGTCCGCGGGCGGCCCCGTGATCCCCGCGGCGACCGCGAGGGCGCCGACGCCGGTCATGACCGACCTGCCTGCGGAGCGTCTCCCGGTGCCGGGAGCGAGGCCGGCTGCGGCTCGTCGCGCAGCTGTCTGCGCAGGATCTTGCCGACGTTGCTCATGGGCAGCTCGTCGCGGAACTCCACGCCCCGCGGCACCTTGTAGGCGGCGAGGTGCTCGCGGCAGTGCGCCAGCACCTCGGACTCGGTGGGGCCCCGGTCGTCGGCGACGACGTACGCACGCACCGACTCACCGGAACGTGCATCGGGCACGCCCACGACCGCGGCCTCCTGGATCCCCGGCAGGTCGGTCAGGCAGGCCTCCACCTCGGAGGGGTACACGTTGAACCCGCTCACGAGCACCATGTCCTTCTTGCGGTCGATGATGCGGAAGAACCCGTCGGCGTCCATCTCCGCGACGTCGCCGGTGAACAGCCACCCGTCCCTGATCGTCGCGGCGGTGTCGTCCGGACGCTGCCAGTACCCCTTCATCACCTGGGGACCCCGGGCCACGAGCTCGCCCGACTGTCCCGGACCGAGCCTGGTGCCGTCCTCGGCGACGCACCGCACCTCCGTCGAGGGCACGGGGATGCCGATCGTCCCGTCCTTGACGGTGCCGCCCAGCGGGTTGAACGTCAGCACCGGCGAGGACTCGGTCAGCCCGTACCCCTCGACGATCGGCGTCCCGGTCACCTCGCGCCACCGCTGCGCGACCGGGACGTGCAGCGCCATGCCGCCCGCCGCGGAACCGCGCAGCGTCCGCGGTGGGTGCTCGACGAACCACCGCTCGTTGAGCAGGGCGTTGAACAGGGTGTTGACGCCGGTGAGCCACGTGATCGGGTAGTTCTCGAACGCCCGCTTGAGGGTGCTCGGGGGCCGTGGCGAGGGGATGAGGATGTTGCGCCCGCCCATGGTGTGGAAGCCCAGCAGGTTCACCGTGAACGCGAAGATGTGGTAGAGCGGCAGGGCCGTGAGGACAGTCTCCTTGCCCGGGCGGACGTGCGTCCCGAGCATCTCGAGCATCTGCAGCGTGTTGGCGACCAGGTTGCCGTGGGAGAGCATCGCGCCCTTGGACACCCCGGTGGTCCCGCCGGTGTACTGCAGCGCCGCGATCGAGTCGAGGTCCACGTCCGCCAGGTACGACTGGAGGTCCACGCGCCCGACATCCCCGCTGCCGGCGTCCCCGCTGCCGAGCCGCTCACGTCCCTGGGCGAGAGCCGACCGCAGCGTGGTGTGGTCGACGGTGACCGGCGGGAGCGTGCGCTGCCAGTACCGCTGCGTGGCACGGATGATGCCGTTGACGACCGTCGGGAAGAACGCGGAGACCGGCACCGTGACGACGGTCCCCAACGACGTCCGCGGCAGCACCTCGGGCAGCCGGTCGGCGAACACGTCGCTGATGAACAGCGCCCGGGCACCGGAGTCCGCGAACTGGTGGACCATCTCCGAGCGGGTGTAGAGCGGGTTGGTGTTCACCAGCACGCACCCGGCCTTGAGGATCCCGAAGGCGACGACCGGGTAGCTCAGGCAGTTCGGCATCTGCACGGCGACGCGGTCGCCCACCTGCAGACCGACGACCTCGCGCAGGTACACGGCCACCTCGTCGCTCATCCGGTCGACCTCGCGGTAGCGCAGCGACCCGTTCATCCCGTTGGGCATCACCTGGGTGAACGCGACGTCGTCGGCGTACTCGCGCGCCGAGCGCCGCAACAGCTCCGGCAGGTTGCGTTCGGCGACGTCACCGATGTCCGGCCTGGTGCCGTCCGGGTAGCGCTGCACCCAGGGGAACTCGGTCATGGAGGCCGCATCCTCGTCACGACGGGGCACGCCATCGGCCCGTGTGCACGGAGTATTCCACGCACGGGCGGCCCCGACCGAGGACTCCGGCAGAGCAGCGCGACCCTTTACCCCGGCCCGACCCTGGCCTAGCGTCGACGGTTCCCCCGGACGCGAGGAGCCGCACACCATGTCTGCAGCCACCAGGACCCTGATCAGCAACGGCACCGTCGTCAGCGCGACCGGCGCCATCCCCCACGACGTGCTCGTCGAGGGCGAACGCGTGGTGGCGCTGCTGGCCCCTGGCACGGCCGAGGCGACCGGCATCACCGCGGACACCGTGATCGACGCCTCCGGCTGCTACGTGGTGCCGGGCGGGATCGACGCCCACACCCACATGGAGATGCCGTTCGGCGGCACGCAGGCCAGCGACACCTTCGAGACCGGCACCCGGGCCGCCGCCCACGGCGGGACCACCACGATCATCGACTTCGCGGTGCAGACGGCGGGCAACGACGTCCGCGCCAGCCTGGACACCTGGTACGGCAAGGCCGACGGCAGGTGCGCGATCGACTACGCCTTCCACATGATCATCGGAGGGGTCGACGACTCCAGCCTCAAGCTGATGGGCGACCTGGTCGCCGAGGGCATCACCAGCTTCAAGCTGTTCATGGCCTACCCGGGCGTCTTCTACTCCGACGACGGGCAGATCCTGCGGGCCATGCAGCGCGCGGCCGAGCTCGGCGCGATGATCTCGATGCACGCCGAGAACGGCATCGCCATCGACGTGCTCGCCGAGCAGGCCGCCGCCCGCGGCGAGACCAGCCCCGTCAACCACGGCCTCACCCGGCCCGCCCGGCTGGAGGGCGAGGCCACGTTCCGCGCCATCCAGCTCGCCCTCGTCGCCGGGGCGCCGGTCTACTTCGTCCACCTGTCCAGCTCCGAGGCGCTGGAGCAGGTGAGCCGGGCCCGCGCCGAGGGCCACAACGTGTTCGCCGAGACCTGCCCGCAGTACCTGTACCTGACCCTGGAGGACCACCTCGACGCCCAGGGCGAGGACGGGTTCGAGGGCGCCAAGTACGTCTGCTCGGCCCCGCTGCGCAGCAAGCACGAGAACCACGGCCGGGACCTGTGGCGGGGCCTGCGGACCAACGACCTGTCCATCGTGGCCACCGACCACTGCCCGTTCTGCTTCAAGGACCAGAAGGAGCTCGGCCGCGACGACTTCCGCGCCATCCCCAACGGCATCGGCGGGGTCGAGCACCGGATGGACCTGATCTACCAGGGCGTGGCCACGGGTGAGATCAGCCTGGAGCGCTGGGTCGAGACCTGCTCCACGACCCCGGCCCGGATGTTCGGTCTCTACCCCCGCAAGGGCGTCATCGCCCCGGGCGCCGACGCCGACGTCGTCGTCTACGACCCGAACGCCCTGACCACGATCAGCGCCTCGACCCACCACATGAACATGGACTACTCGGCCTACGAGGGGTTCCAGGTCAGCGGGGGCGTGCGGACGGTGATGTCCCGGGGCAGCGTCGTGGTCGACCGGGGTACGTTCCACGGACGCGCCGGCCACGGGCGGTTCCTGCCCCGTGGGCTGAGCACCTACCTGCGCTGAGGAGCAACCGATGAAGCGGATCTCGCACTGGGTCGACAACGGCACCGTCGCCGGCACGTCCGGGCGCACCTCGCCCGTCACCGACCCCGCCACCGGTCAGGTCACGGCCGAGCTCGACCTGGCCACGACGGCCGAGGTCGACGCCGTGGTCGCCTCGGCCAGGGCGGCGTCCGTCGATTGGTCCCAGACCTCCATCGCCCAGCGCACCCGGCTGATGTTCCGCTTCCGCGAGCTCGTCGAGGCCAACCGCGACGAGATCGCCCGACGGCTGTCCAGCGAGCACGGCAAGGTGCTGGCCGACGCGGGTGGCGAGGTGGCCCGCGCGCTGGAGAACGTCGAGTACGCCTGCGGCCTGGCCGAGCTGCTCAAGGGTGGTTACTCCGAGCAGGCCTCCGGCGGGGTCGACGTCTACTCGATCCGTCAGCCGCTGGGCGTCGTGGCCGGCATCACGCCGTTCAACTTCCCGGCGATGGTGCCGCTGTGGATGATCCCCAACGCCGTGGCCTGCGGGAACACGTTCGTCCTCAAGCCCAGCGAGAAGGACCCGTCGGCCCCGATGTTCGTCGCCGAGCTGTTCGCCGAGGCGGGTTTCCCGCCCGGGGTGCTCAACGTGGTCAACGGTGACGCCGACGCCGTCAACCACCTGCTCACCCACCCCGACGTCGCCGCCGTCAGCTTCGTGGGCTCCACGCCGATCGCCCGGCACGTGTACGAGACCGGGACCCGGGCGGGCAAGCGGGTGCAGGCGCTCGGCGGGGCCAAGAACCACATGGTCGTGCTGCCCGACGCCGACCTCGACCTGGCCGCCGACGCCGCGGTCAGCGCCGCCTACGGCTCGGCCGGCGAGCGCTGCATGGCGATCAGCGTCGTGGTCGCGGTCGGTGACGTCGGCGACCCGCTGGTCGACGCCATCGCCGCCCGGGTCGACAAGCTCACCATCGGCCCGGGCGACGACCCGGACTCCCAGATGGGCCCGCTCATCACCCGCGAGCACCGCGACAAGGTGGCCGGCTACGTCGAGGCCGGGGCCGCGGCGGGTGCCCGGGTGGTCGTGGACGGCCGGGACCGCGAGTTCGACGGCGACGGCTTCTTCCTCGGCGTCACGCTGCTGGACCACGTCACCCCCGACATGACGGTCTACACCGACGAGATCTTCGGCCCGGTCCTCGTCGTCGTCCGCGCCGACACCTACGCCGACGCCGTCGGGCTGGTCGAGGCCAACCCCTGGGGCAACGGCGCGGCGATCTTCACCCGTGACGGCGGGGCCGCGCGACGGTTCCAGCACGAGGTGACCGCGGGCATGGTCGGCATCAACGTCCCCATCCCGGTGCCGGTGGGCTACTACTCCTTCGGCGGCTGGAAGGACTCCCTGTTCGGGGACACCCACATGTACGGCCCCGAGGGGATCCACTTCTGGACCCGCGGCAAGGTCGTCACCAGCCGCTGGCCGGACCCGGCCACGTCGGCCATCGACCTCGGCTTCCCCCGCAACGACTGACCTGACGCACCGACTGCCCCGACCGAGCCCGCCCGACTGAGAGGCACACACCCCGATGGACCTCGGCCTCGTGCTGCAGAACGACCCGCCGGCCTGGCGGGTCGTCGACCTGATGCGCCGCGCGGAGACGCTGGGCTTCAGCCACGGCTGGACCTTCGACTCCCACGTGCTGTGGCAGGAGCCGTACGTCGTCTACAGCCAGATCCTGGCCGCCACGCACACCATGGTCGTCGGGCCGATGGTCACCAACCCGGGCACCCGGGACTGGACCGTCATCGCCAGCCAGCACGCCACCCTCAACGACATGTTCGGCGAGCGCACGGTCTGCGGGATCGGCCGTGGGGACTCCGCGATGCGGGTCATCGGCAACAAGCCCTGCACCCTGGCGCAGGTCCGCGAGTCGATGGCCGTCATCAAGGGCCTGGCCGAGGGGCGCACGGTCACCCACAACGAGACCGAGCTGTCGTTCCCGTGGCGGGCGGGCGGGCACCTGCCCGTGCTCATGGCCGGCTACGGGCCCAAGGCGCTGCAGCTGGTGGGCGAGCAGGCGGACGGGTTCATCCTGCAGCTCGCCGACCCGTCGATCGCCGAGTGGACCATCGGCGCGGTGCGGGCCGCCGCGGCCGCCGCCGGGCGGGACCCGGACTCCCTCTACGTCGTGGTCGCCGCACCCGCCTACGTGGGGCCCACGGAACGGCTGCCGCAGATGCGCGACCAGGTCCGGTGGTTCGGTGGCATGGTCGGCAACCACGTCGCCGACCTGGTCTCCCGCTACGGCGAGAGCGGTGCGGTCCCGCAGGCCCTCACCGACTACATCAAGGGGCGTGAGGGCTACGACTACGCCCAGCACGGTCGGGCCGGCAACACCCACGCCGACTTCGTCCCCGACGAGATCGTCGACCGGTTCTGCCTGCTCGGCCCCGTCGAGGCGCACCTGGAGCGGCTGCAGCAGCTGCAGGACCTGGGCGTGGACCAGTTCGCGCTCTACCTGATGCACGACGAGCCGGAGTCGACCCTCACCGCCTACGGCGAGAAGATCGCCCCGGTGCTGCGCCGCAGCTCGTAGCACCCGCAACGCGAGGACCGCCGAGCCCCGGTCGGAGCGGGTGATCGCGCAGGTCGTGCGCGACGAGGCAACGGCCCAGGCCCAGGCGTGACGGTCCAGGCGTGACGGTCCAGGACGGGGACGACCGGCGGCCCCCCACCACAAGAGGTGGAGGGCCGCGTCGGACGGTGGTGCGGGGTCAGTCGACCGACACGATGGTCGGTGCCAGGGCACCCTCGTAGCCGACCCAGCCCAGGTAGCTGGACTCGGGGTCCAGCCCCGACCAGGTGACGTCGAACGTCGTCGGCTCACCGGCGGTCACGTCGATCGGGTTCGGCTCGGCGGCCAGGCCGCCCAGGTTCGTCTGCGGCGTCACGGTGTACGTCGTGAACTCGAACGCCGCCTGGGTCTCCCCCGGGGCGTTGGCGTAGTTCTCCACCACCGAGTAGTAGAGACCGGCGGGCAGGTCGAGCACGTCGACCCGCTCGTCGGCCGAGCCGGTCGCGGACTGTCCGACCAGGGCGACCAGGGCCGTCCCGGCGGCGTTCATCCGGTAGACGAACAGGTCCATGTCCGAGGCGTCGTTGGTCGCGTCCAGGTCGAACCGGGCCAGCGACGTCCCCGCGGGCACCTGCGTGACGTAGGCGGCCGCGGCGGCGGCGCCCGGGCTCAGGGCTCCCGAACGGGTGACGCCCTCGGCGAAGCCCTGGGTGCTGAGCTCGAGCTCCCCGTCGAACCCGGGGGTGATGCCGACCTCGACCGAACCATCCTCGACGGCCCCGCTCACCTCGGACGGTGCCGCCACCGACACCGGGCGCACGGCGACCGGCATCCGGACGGTGGTGGGGCCCTCGAGGGTGATGAAGCCCGTGGCCCACTCTGCCAGCGCGGCGTCGGTGCGGGTGAACGTGAAGTCCACCGACGTGGCCGCACGACCGGAGGCGTTGCCGCGGACGGTCGGGGTGGAGGTGCTGACCTCGTAGCCGGGCAGGTCGACCTCGACGTCCCAGGTACCGGCCTGCAACGCCTGGAACGTGCGGGTCACGGTCTGCGGCCCGGCCTGCTGGCTGATGGCGACCGACGGGTAGTTGAGGTCGGTGGGGGCGATCTCCTCGTACTCCGAGCCGGGGTCACCGAGCTGCAGACCCTGGCCGGCGTAGAAGCCGCCCCACTCCGCCTCGGTGCTGGGCAGGACCAGGCCGGGGGTGAACATGTCGGCCGGGCTGACGAAGCCCGCGCCCTGGACGAACGGGTCGGTCACCTCGCTGCCGTCGGCGGTGGCCAGGTTGGTGGCCGTCGTCATGATCGCCGACTTGACCACGCTGGGGTGCCACTGGGGGTTCTCACCCAGGACGAGCGCCCCGAGGCCGGCCACGTGCGGGCTGGACATCGACGTGCCCGAGAGCGCGTTGTAGTCGTTCCCGCCGTTGGGGCCGGGGGCCACCGCCGCGACGACGGCGACGCCGGGGGCGGCGATGTCGGGCTTGATGATGTCGCTGCCCGCGGCCAGCGTCGGCCCGCGGGAGGAGAAGCCCGCGACCTGCGGGATCGGGGTGGGCGCGCCACCGGTGGTGTCGCCCGGCTCGAACGCGGCCGTGGCCCCGTCGCTCGTCGCGTACGCCTTGATCGCCGCACCGGCCACATCGTCCACGTGCACCGTCGGGACGGCGTGGAAGTCGGGGTCGAGGCTGAGACCGGGGCTGGTGTTGGTCATGATCATGGCCACCCCGCCGGCCTGCTCGACCGCGGCGGACTTGGCCACCCGGTCGATGACACCGCGGTCGCAGACGACCGTCGTGCCGGTCACGACGGCCGGGTCGAGCGTGCCGGGGTAGCAGAGCGCGACCTGGGCGGCCGCGGCACCGGGCAGTCCGGCCTCGGTGGACAGCACCAGCTCGTTCTGCGGGAAGCCGTCCTGGATGACCGAGGCGCCCTTGTACGTGGCTCCGTTGCCGAGCACGACCGTCCCCTCGTCCCGCTTGAAGGTCGTCGCGCCGACCGTCATGACCCACGGGCTGTTGTGCGCGGTGGTCGAGCTTCCCGGACCGGAGTTGCCGGCCGAGGCGGCCACGAACACGCCGGCGTTGGCGGCGTTGTAGAAGGCCAGCTCGACCGCGTCGACGACCGTGGTGGTCGTCCCGCTGATCGAGTAGTTGAGCACGTCGACGCCGTCGACGACGGCCTGCTCGACCGCGGCGATCGAGTCGGCGGTGTAGCAGCCGCCGGTGCTGGGGTTGTCGTCCTCCCAGCAGACCTTGTACACGGCCAGCTTGGCGCCGGGCGCGACGCCGGAGCCCTCGCCGAGGTCGAGGCCGTCCACGCTCATGGCGACACCGGGGTTGCCCGCGGCCGTGCCCGCGGTGTGGGACCCGTGCCCGTCGCCGTCGCGGGCGGACAGGTACTCGAACTCCCCCCGGTTGGCCTCCGGGACCGACGCCAGGAACGAGTCGGCGAAGTAGCGCGCGGTGATGAGCTTGTCGTTGCAGAGGTCGGCGGTGGCCCAGCCCTCGCCGAGCTCGCACTCCCCCCGGAACACGGTGCGGTCGGACTTGAGCATGACGACCTCGTCGTCGGCGGTGCGGAACGGCACACCCACCAGCGGGTTGCGGCCGACGACCCGACCCTTGCCGTCGGTGCGCGGCGACCGGCCCTGGCGCAGGTCGTCCCCGGCGAACGACGGGTTCTCGGGCCAGACGCCGGTGTCGAGCACCCCGACCACGACGCCCTCGCCCGCGGCGTCCGTGCCCCCGAGCTCGGCCCAGACGCCGTCCTCGCCGCTCAGGCCCAGGTACTCCGGCGACTGGACGGTGTCGATCGAGCGCACCTCGTTGGGCAGCACGGCCGTCACGCCCGGCAGCCCGGCCAGCCTGGTGGCCCTCGCGCCGTCGAGCTCGACCGCGAAGCCGTTCAACGCCACCTGGTAGGTGTACGTCGCCTCGGCGTCGACCTGCTCGAGCAGCTCGGCCTGGCGCTCGGCCAGGTAGCCGGCGTAGCGGCGGGCGTCGGCGCCGGTCATGTCGACCGACTCCCCCTCGGCCGGCCTGGTGGCGGCCAGGCCGTCGAGCCCGCCGTCGTAGGAGGCGAGCGCCGGGTCGTCCAGCAGGACGACGTAGCTCCCGTCGTCGAACGGCAGCGGCTCGGCCGAGGCCGGACCGGTGATCCCGACGACGCCTGCGGCGACGAGTGCGGTGCCGGCCAGGCCCGCGACCAGGCGCACACCTTGCTGATGGTTGGTCCTCACGGATGGGTCCCCTTCTCGACGTCCGCTGCACCTCGACGGGCAGCCCCCCGCACCTTTTGTCATGGATGGGGTGAGGTCAAGGAGTCACGGCCGGTAGTTACCCGCTTGTTACGTCACCGTGACTACGCGTGTGGCCCCCTTGACCAGCACCTTCGTCAAGACTCGACGGTGTCACCAGCACGTCGACAGGCGACGGCGGGCGTCGGCACCTCGACCGTTCGTGACGCAGCGTGAGAGGGGCTCACGGGCCGCGTGGGGCGACCCGCGGTCCCGGCGGGGGTTTGTGGCGACCGTCGGCGGGTATCCCCAGCGTGCGCGGCGGGAACCGCGTCAGGGATGCAGGAGCGCAGGGGTTGTTGCAGACGGGTTCCCGCCGCCCTCGTTCGTTTCGCCCCGTTCTGCGCGGGGTACCCACCGGCAGGCGCACGTCCCCGTGCGCGGCTGACAAGGAGACAGACGATGAGAGCACAGCTGGTCCGATGGGCCGTCCTGGCGATCGCGGTACCGCTCGCCGCCACCGTGGTGAAGAAGCTCGCCGACCGGGTCGAGGACCAGCGTGGCCCGTCGTCCCGGGTCGCCCGCGGCCTGCGCAAGGCCGGCGAGATGGTCCGTCCCACCAAGAAGTAACCGGCTCGTCGTCGGGCGTCCCCGACGAGCCGCCCGCACGACGCCGAAGGGCGGCCCGACCGTGAGGTCGGACCGCCCTTCGTCTGGTTCAGGTGGTGCGGTGGTTCAGGTGGTGCGGTGGTTCAGGTGGTGCGGTGGTTCAGGTGGTGCCGCTGATCAGGTGATCAGCTGAGGGCCGGGCCCTTGTTGGCCTCGGCAGCCTTCTCGGCCGCCCCACGACGGGCGTCGATCTTGGCCTGGAGCTCCGCGCTGCGGTCCTCGGCGACGGCCACGGAGGCCTCCTCCTGAACCATCATGCGCGACATCTCGGGAGCCGAAGCACCCTCGGCGTCCGCCGCGATCTCCAGCGTGAGGTTGCCGCGGACGCGGTTGCCCTCGCCCAGCGTGGCGGCCGGGTCGTTGCCGGTGCCGGCCAGGTTGCCGCGGACGATGTTGTTGGCCAGGACGAACCCGGTCACGTCGGCGGTGTTGTCGTTGAACGTGACGTTGCCGCCCCAGTAGCTGGCGCCGGTGCACGGACCCGTGTCACCGCTGCCACCGATCTGCAGGGTGGAACCGTTGTTGGCGTACAGGGTGTCGCCGTAGATCTCGGACTCGCAGACCACGGAACCCAGGGCGTTGTTGCGCACCGTGAGGCGGTTGTTGAGGACCGAGTCGACGATGTCGGTGTACTCGCCGTCGACGCTGGTCACGTCACCGGTGATGACCGAGGATTCGAGCAGCAGCTCGCCTGCGCGGGAGACGACGGTGCCCTCGACGTCGGAGGAGAAGGTGTAGATGAACGGCGCGAACTCGCTGGCCTGCGGGTTGCGCTGGTCGATGCTGCCGACCGACGACTCCTCGACGAAGACGCCGAACTGGCTGCGACCGTTGACCGCGCCACCGACCTCGGTGTCGATGACGTCGGCGTAGCCGTCCAGCTGGACGGTCAGGTTGCCGTTGATGGTGGCGCCATCGGTCAGCAGGTCGGCGCCGGGCGCGACGATGACGTTGCCGAGGACGGTGGTGCCCTCGAGGGTGCAGGAGCGGTCACGCGGGACAACGAGGTTGCCCGGGACCGAGACGGCACCGGCGACGCCGGTGCAACGGGTCTGCAGCGCGCCGGAGGCGGGCTGCACGACGAGGATGACGGAGCTGGCAGCAAGGGCTGCGGACGCCAGGAGGGCGACCTTCTTCAAGGACACTTCGGGACCCCTTCGAAGCAGGATGGGTAAGACGTTCCGAACCTTGTCCGGTTACTCCGTCCGAGGTCAAGGGTTTGCGGACGATCGGTCGGAAACTGATGGGTGAACGCTCGGTGACTTCGCGGCGCTTATGGGGAGCAATCGGGCCAGGACGGACCCGGAATATCCCCGGGGCGGCGGCGGCTGGACCCCGTATGCGAGCAGTCTTCTACAGCGAGTACGGCGACTCCCACGTCCTGCAGGTCGGCGACCTGCCCGACCCCGTGACCGGTCCGGACGACCTCGTGGTGCGCGTCGCGGCCGCGGGCGTCAACCCCGTGGACTGGAAGATCCGCGCCGGGTACCTGGACGGCGCCTTCCCCTCGGGCTTCCCGATCGTGCCCGGCTGGGACGTCGCCGGGACGGTCGAGGCCGTCGGACCTGCGGTGACATCCTACGCCGTGGGTGACCGGGTCCTCGGGTACGCCCGCAAGGACCACGTCCAGCACGGCACCACCGCAGAGCTGGTCCGCGTCGCCGAGCGTCACCTCGCCCCGCTGCCGGACGGCGTCGACCTGACCGTCGCGGCCGCCATCCCGCTCGTCGGGCTCACCGCCCTGCAGGCGGTCGAGGCCGCCGGCGTCGGCGCCGACGACACCGTCCTGGTGCACGCGGCGGCCGGTGGCGTGGGTGCCTTCGCGGTCCAGCTGGCCCGGCTGCGAGGGGCTCGCGTGGTGGGCACGGCGAGCGAGGGCAACCACGAATACCTTCGCTCGATCGGCGCAGAGCCGGTCACCTACGGTGACGGTCTGGCGGACCGGGTCAGGGCCCTCCTGGACGGTTCGCCCGTCACCGCGGCCCTGGACTTCGTCGGCGGGGACGAGGCGGTCGCGGTGTCCTTCGAGCTGGTCGCCGACCCCGCCCGCGTCGTCACCGTGACCGACGGCGCGCCCGTCCTCGAGCGCGGCGGCCGGTACGTCTTCGTCCGGCCCGACAGCGCCCAGCTGGCCACCCTGGCGGGCCTCGTCGCCGACGGCTCGGTCCAGGTCGAGGTCTCCCGCACGTTCGGCCTGGACGAGGTCGCAGCGGCCCACGACCTGTCGGCCCAGGGCCACGGCCGCGGCAAGGTCGTCGTCACGATCGCCTGACCCGCCCCCCGGCCGGCCGGCCGCCGCCCGGCCGGCGCACGGCGGTGTCCACAGCCAGCCCGTGCGCCGTCCGGTTGCGTCCCGGGTACTCGCTAGCGTGCACGCGTTGCCCCCCGACCGGGACGGCACGTCGACGAGGGGGTGCGCGTGCTGACCGTCCACCGGGCCGAGCGCGCCACCGCCCTGGCCGACGGGCTCGCCGACCTGCTGTCCTCCCCCCTGGCCGACCCGTTCGCGGCCGAGGTCGTCGCGGTGCCCGCCCGGGGCGTGGAGCGCTGGCTCGCGCAGCGGCTGTCGCACCGGTTGGGCACCAGCGGGGGCGCGGGGGTCGGTTCGTCGACCGGGACGGAGTCGCGAGGCCTCGGTCCGGACGGGGTGTGCGCCAACGTCCGCTTCCCCTCCCCCCAGCGCCTGCTGGCCGACGCCACGGCCACGGTCGCCCCTGCGCAGGCCGCCGCCCTGCAGCGGTGGACGCCGGAGCCGTTGACGTGGCCCGTGCTGCAGGTCCTGGACGACGTCATCACCGAGGACTGGTGCCGGGTCCTGCGCCGGCACCTGTACCGCGACGGCGTGCCGTCCGCGGCGCACGGCACCGGTCGGCGGCTGAGCCTGGCGCGCGACGTGGCCCGGCTCTTCCACTCCTACGCCCGCAACCGTCCGGACTTGCTGGCCCGGTGGGCGGCCGACCGCGCCGTCCTGCCCGACGGCACCGGCCTGGGCGAGTACGAGCAGTGGCAGATGCTGCTGTGGAACGCGGTGCGCGAGCGCCTCGGCGGGACGTCGCCGGTGGACCTGCAGGCCGACGTCCTGGCCGCGGTCCGGACGGACCCCACCCGCATCGACGCCCCCGACCGGGTGTCGGTCTTCGGTGCCAGCCGGTTGTCCCGCGCGGACATCGAGCTGCTCGCGGCGCTGGCGGAGCACCGCGACGTGCACCTGTGGCTGCACCACGCCTCTCCCGCGCTGTGGCGGGCGGTCGCCGCGGTCGAGCCCGTCCGGCGCCGGGCCGACGACACCGTCGGTGCCGCCCTGGCCAACCCGCTGCTGCGTTCCCTGTCCCGCGACGTGCGCGAGCTGCAGCAGCTGCTGCGCCGGCACGCCCCGGAGCACCGCACCGTCCACCTGGACCCCGGCGCCGGCGACGCCCACCCGGCCGGACCGGCCGGCCGGCCGGCCGCGGGGGCCACCTTGCTGTCCCGACTGGTCGACGACCTGGCCCACGACCGCGTCCCCGAGCACCCGCCGCCGCTGGCGTCGGGCGACCGCAGCCTGCAGGTGCACGCCTGCCACGGGCGCACCCGGCAGGTCGAGGTGCTCCGCGAGGTGGTCATGGGTCTGCTCGCGGACGACCCGACCCTGGAACCGCGTGACGTGCTCGTCATGTGCCCCGACGTCGAGACCTTCGCGCCGCTGCTCGCGGCCACCTTCGCCACCCGCGGCGACGAGCTCCCCTGCGCCGACGCCCACCCGGCCGCCCGGCTGCGGGTCCGCATCGCCGACCGCGCGCTGCACCAGGCCAACCCCCTGCTCGCGGTGCTCGACCGGCTGCTCGACCTCGGCTCGGCCCGCCTGAGCGCCACCGAGGTGCTCGACCTGGCCGGGCACCCGGCGGTGGCCCGGCGCTTCGGCCTGGACGACGACGACCTGGAGCGGCTGCGGGACTGGGTGCAGGCCTCCGGCACGCGGTGGGGCCTGCACGACGCGCACCGCGCGGACTGGCAGCTGCAAGCCGTCCCGGACGGCACGTGGCGGCGCGGGATCGACCGGATCCTGCTCGGCGCGACGGTGGACCCCGGGCACGGGGCCGGCGCGGCGACGGTGGCCGACCTGGTGCCGCTGGACGACGTGGACTCCAGCGACATCGACCTCGCGGGTCGCTTCGCCGAGCTGCTGGACCGCCTCGACACCGCCCACGCGGACCTGGCCGGTGACCACGACGCCGAGGGCTGGGCCGTCCGGCTCGAGCAGGCCGTGCTGCGCCTGGCCGCGCACGAGCCGGCCGGCGCCTGGCAGGAGATCCAGCTGCGGGAGGTGCTGCAGGAGGCCCTGGTCGAGGTGGACGTGGCCGAGCCGGCCGCGGGGGGCGGGACGGGCCGGGCGACCGGGGCCACCGGGTCCTCGACGCTGTCGCTCGCCGAGCTGCGGCCCGTCCTGCGGGGTGCCCTCGAGGGTCGTCCCACCCGGGCCGGGTTCCGCACCGGCGCCCTCACGGTCTGCACGCTCGTGCCGATGCGCTCGGTCCCCCACCGGGTGGTGGTGCTGCTCGGTCTGGACGACGGGTCGTTCCCGCGCCAGACGGTGCGCGACGGCGACGACCTGCTGGCCCGCGACCCCGAGGTCGGCGACCGCGACCCGCGCAGCGAGGACCGACAGCTCCTGCTGGACGCCGTCTGCGCGGCCGGGGAGCACCTGGTCATCACTTACACCGGCGCCGACGAGCGCACGGGGGCACCCGTCCCCCCGGCCGTCCCGCTGGGCGAGCTGCTCGACGCCGTCGACCGGACCTGCGCGGTGCCGGGCGGACGGGTCCGGGACGCGGTCACCACCCACCACCCGCTGCAGCCGTTCGACCCCCGCAGCTTCGCGGCCGGGGCCCTGGGCCGGCCCGGCCCGTTCAGCTTCGACCCCCGCGCGCACGCCGGGGCCGCGGCCGCGCTCGGGGAGCGGCACGAGCCGGCCCCGCTGATGGGTCGGGCGCTGGGCGCCCCGCCCGACACCGACGTGGCGGTCGACGACCTCGTCCGCATGCTCGTGCACCCGGCCAAGGCGTTCCTGCGACAGCGGCTGCAGATCGGCCTCGGGGCACGCGACGACGACCCGGACGACGCGCTGCCGGTCGGCCTGGACGCCCTGCAGGTGTGGCAGGTCGGTGACCGGATGCTGCGCGACCGGCTCGCCGGCCTCGACCCCCGACGCTGCGCCACGCTCGAGCGCGGTCGCGGCCTGCTGCCGCCCGGTCCGCTCGGCGACGAGGTGCTGCGCACGGTCGGCCCCCGGGTCGACACCGTCGCCCACGCCGCGGCGGGGCTGCTGGTCCTGGACCCGGAGGCTGCCGACGTCGGGGTCGACCTGGGCGACGACACCCGGCTGAACGGCACCGTCTCGGGGTTGCGCGGGGACCGGCTCGTCTCGGTGCACTACTCCTCGCTGGGGCCCAAGCACCGGCTGACGGCGTGGGTCCAGCTGCTGGCCCTCGCCGCGTCACGTCCCGACCGGGCGTGGCAGGCGGTCGTGCTGGGTCGCGGCGCCGGCCGGGACAAGGACGCGTGCGTCCGCAGCACGCTGGGCCCGGTACCGGCGGACCGGGCCGTGACGCTCCTGCGGGACCTGGTGGCCCTCCACCGGTCCGGGCTCGCCTCACCCTTGCCGCTGCCGTGCAGGACGGCCGAGGCGTACGCGGCCCAGCGGGCCCGGGGGCGGCGACCGCACAGCGCGCGCCAGGCCGCGGCGCAGACGTGGACCGACGGCCGGTTCCCCGGTGAGCAGTCCGACGCCGAGCACGTCCTGCTGCACGGCGGCACCCCGCCCACCCTGCAGGACCTGCTCCGGGAACGGGCCACCGCCGCCGACCTGGTGGGCGGCCGCGGCGGCGACGAGGAGGGCGACCGGTTCGGCGTGCTGGCCCGGCGGCTGTGGGCGCCCCTGCTCGAGCACGAGGCGGTGGACACCCCGTGAGCGGCGACCAGCCGGAGCCGGAGCCGCTCCCCTTCGACCTCGACGGCCCGCTGCCGATCGGCACGAGCGTGCTGGAGGCGAGCGCCGGGACCGGCAAGACGTACACGATCGCCCGGCTCGTGTCCCGGTACGTCAGCGAGGGCCTCGACCCCGGGGACGGCGGACCGCCCCGTCCCGTCCCGATGGACCAGCTGCTGGTCATCAGCTTCAGCCGCGACGCGACCCGGGAGCTGCGCGAACGGGTCCGCGACCGGCTGGTGACCGACCGGGACGCCGCCGCACCGGGGCCCGTCCGCGAGCGGCTCGACCGCGCGCTGGCGGACTTCGACGGGGCGACCGTGACGACCACGCACGCGTTCTGCCACGCCATGCTCACCGAGCTGGGCACGGCCGCGGACCACGACCGGGACGCCGTCCTGGTCGAGGACCCCTCCGACCTGGTGGGCGAGGTCGCCGACGACCTCTACGTGCGCAAGTGGGGCCATCCCGGTGCGGCGCCCGCGGACCTGACGCCCGAGCAGTTCCGCGAGCTGGCCCGGGTCGCGGCGGCCGACCCGACGACCCCTCTGGTCCCGCGGCTCGAGGACACCGACGACCCGGCGGCGCGGCTGCGGGCGCGGGTGGCCCTGGCGGTGCGCCAGGAGGTCGACCGGCGCAAGCGGCGGGGCCGGCTGCTGGACTACGACGACATGGTCACCCGGCTGGACGCCGCGCTGCAGGACCCCGACACCGCCGTGGTCGCCGCGACCCGGATGCGGGCCCGGTTCCGCGTCGTGCTGGTCGACGAGTTCCAGGACACCGACCCCGCGCAGTGGCGCATCCTGCGCACCGCGTTCCACCACCACGCCACCCTGGTGCTCGTCGGCGACCCCAAGCAGGCCGTCTACGGGTTCCGGGGGGCGGACGTCCACGCCTACCTGCAGGCCCGGCACGACGCGGCCGGCCGGGCGAGCCTGCCGTTCAACCACCGTTCCGACCCCGGCGTCCTCACCGGGCTGTCTGCGCTGCTGGGCGGCGCGGCGCTGGGGGACGAGCGGATCCGGGTCCGCCCCGTGACCCCGGCGCACCGCGGACGGATGGTCGACGTGGGCGCGCCGGTCGAGCTGCGGGTGGTGCCGCGCGAGGGGCACGCCCTCAACCGCTCGGACCTGGTGTCCGCCGCCGACGCCCGGGCGACCGTCCGCGAGGACTGCGCGCGTCAGGTGGTCGCCCTGCTGGACGGCGACGTGGTGGTGCGGCCTCGCGGCGACGCGGCCACCGCGGGCGGGCCCCGGCCGCTGCACCCCGGTGACATCGCGGTGATCGTCCGCCTCAACAGCGAGGCCGTCGCGATCCAGGCCAGGCTGCGCGCCGCCGGGGTGCCGGCGGTCGTGTCGGGTCGCACCAGCGTGTTCGACACCCCCGCCGCGAGCGAGTGGCAGCGGCTGCTGGAGGCGCTGGAGCAGCCGCACCGCACGTCACGGGTCCGCACCCTCGGGCTCGGCCGGTTGGTGGGCCTGGACGCCGCCCACCTGGCCGGGGACGACGACGCGCTCGACCGGCTCGGGCTCCAGCTGCGGGAGTGGGTCCGGGTGCTGGGCGACCGGGGTGTGGCCGCCCTGTTCGAGGCGGTGTCGGCCGGGTTGCTCCTGCAGGAGCGGCTGCTGGCGCAGCCGGACGGCGAACGCCTGCTCACCGACCTGCGCCACGTCGCCGAGGTGCTGCACGAGGCCGCCCTGGCCGAGGACCTGGGTCTCACGGCGCTGTCGTCGTGGCTGCACCGCCGCCGCACCTCCACCGGCGACGGCGTCGAACGCAGCCGACGGCTGGAGACCGACGCCGACGCCGTGCAGGTGCTGACCTCGCACATGAGCAAGGGCCTTCAGTTCCCGGTCGTGCTGGCGCCGTCGTTGTGGAGCCACTGGTCGCCGAAGCCGCCGTACCCGCGCTTCCACGACGAGCACGGGGTCCGCACCCGCGACGTCGGTGGTCCCGGCGGACGCGACTTCGCGGCGCACGTCAGCGCCCACCAGCGCGAGGACGCCGACGAGGAGCTCCGGCTGGCCTACGTGACGCTCACCCGCGCCCAGTCCAAGGTCATCACCTGGTGGGCGCCCACCGCGAACACCGGCACCTCGCCGCTGCACCGGTTGCTCGCCCACGACGACCCGTCGACCGTGGCGCCGTTCACGCTGCCCGTGCCGTCCGACGCCGACGCGCTCGCCCGGTTCCACGCCCGGGCGAGCGCCGGCGACGGGGCCATGACGGTGCAGACCGTCCCGGTCGGCGACACCGTCGCGCCGGTCCCGGTCTGGTCCGGGCCACGCCCCGGCGCGCCCCGCCTCGAGCTGGCCCGGTTCGACCGAGGCCTGGACCTGGGCTGGCGACGGACGTCCTACAGCGCGCTGACCGCCGCCGCGCACGACGCGGCGTACGCGCCGGGCGGGTCGGGGCCGGGTGCGGTCGGTGCGGGGGCCGCCGGGGGCACGGGTCCCGGGGGCACGGGTCCGGGTGTCGTCGGCCGCGAGGCGGACGTGACGCAGAAGGACGACGAGTCCGACGTCGACGACACGGTCACCGGTGGACCTGCGCCCGGCGACCCCGACGCCCACCTGCACGACGTGGTGTCGCCCTGGCAGGACCTGCCCGGCGGGACGGGCTTCGGCACGCTGGTCCACGGGGTGCTCGAACGGTACGACCCCGCCGTCCACGGCCCCGGCGGCAGCGGGTCGCTCGCCGACCTCGTCGGTGCGCTCACCCGCGGGCAGGGCGCCGACGTCGCCGCGCTGACCGGCGCCGTCGCGACGGCGGTCGCCACCCCGCTGGGCCCGCTGGCGGACGGGCTGGCCTTCGGCGACGTCGCCCGGGCCGACCTGCTGCCCGAGCTGGACTTCGAGCTGCCGCTGGCCGGGGGCGACACCCCCGCCGCCGCGCCGGCGCTGCTCGGCGACCTCGTGGGGCTGTGGCGCGAGCACGTGCCCGCGGGGCCGACCTCGGGCTACCCCGACGTGCTGGCCCAGCTCGGCGAGGCCTCCCTGCGCGGCTACCTGAGCGGGTCGGTGGACGCCATCGTCCGGGTCGGCCCACCCGGGTCCGAGCGGTACCTGGTCGTCGACCACAAGACCAACCGGCTCGCCCCCCGGGACCAGCCGCTCACCGCGTGGCACTACCGCGCCGCCGCGCTCGAGGAGTCGATGACCGAGGCGCACTACCCGCTGCAGGCGCTGCTGTACGCCGTCGCCCTGCACCGGTACCTGCGCTGGCGCCGGCCGGGGTACGAGCCCGGCACGCACCTGGGCGGGGTGCTGTACCTCTACCTGAGGGGCATGAGCGGTCCCGGCGTGCTCGGCCACGACGGGCACGTCCCCGGCGTGTTCGCGTGGCGCCCGCCGGCGGACCTCGTGATGGCGTTCTCCGACCTGCTGGCCGGTGGGCGCTGATGCCCGCAGGACCGTACTCGCCCGACCTCGCGCTGCGCGCCCACGGCCTGCTGCGGGCCTTCAACGACGCCGGTGTGCTGAGCGCGGCCGACGTCCACGTCGCCGGTCGCCTCGGCGCCCTGCTCGGCGAGGACGACGAGACCGTGCTGCTGGCCGTCGCGCTCACGGTGCGCTCGACGCGCGGGGGGTCGGTGGTGGTCGACCTGGCCACCGCGGCGGACCTCATCGCCCCCGACGCGGACGAGGCCGGCCCGGGCGGGCCCGACCCGATCGACCTGCCCTGGCCGGAGCGGGACGCGTGGCTGCCGAGGGTCGCGGCCAGTCCCCTGGTGTCCGGGTACGCCGCGCCCCTGGCGATGCGCGGGTCGCGGTTGTGGCTGTCGCGCTACGACGTGCAGGAGCAGCAGGTGGTGGACGAGCTGCGCCGCCGGACCGCGACCCTGCCCGACGACCTGGACCCCGACCTGCTGCGCTCCGGACTGGAACGGTTGTTCCCCCGGGCCGGCGACGCCGACCAGCGTCTCGGGGCCGCGGTCTGCGCCTCCTCACGGGTGTCGGTGCTGGCCGGCGGGCCCGGGACGGGCAAGACCACGACGGTGTCGCGGGTGCTCGCGCTGCTGCGGGAGCAGGACCCGACGTCGCGGATCGCGCTGGCCGCCCCGACGGGCAAGGCCGCCGCCCGGCTCGAGGAGGCGGTCCGGTCCTCGACGGCCCGGTTCAGCGACCCCGGTGACCGCGACCGCGTCGGCGAGCTGGTGGGCGTCACCCTGCACCGGCTCCTGGGCTGGCAACCCGGGACGCGCAGCCGGTTCCGTCACCACGCCGGCAACCGCCTGCCGTACGAGGTCGTCGTGGTGGACGAGGCGTCGATGGTGCCGCTCACGATGATGGCGCGGCTGCTGGAGGCGCTGCGCGACGGCACCCGCCTGGTGCTGGTCGGCGACCCCGACCAGCTGGCCTCGGTCGAGGCCGGGGCGGTGCTCGGCGACCTGGTCGACCGGACCGCGCTGGGTCGACGCACCGCCGCGATGACCGACGCGCTCGACACGGTCCTGCCCGGGCACGGGTCGACGACCGCACCGGGCTCTCCCGCGGCCCGGCTGCGCGACGGCATCGCGAGCCTGACGGTCAACCACCGCTTCGCCGCGGGGTCGGCCATCGGGGCCCTGTCCGACGCCGTCCGCGCCGGGGACGCCGACGGTGCGGTCGCCCTGCTGCAGGGCGGCGGCGAGGGGGTCGAGCTGGTCGAGGTCGCCGACGACGCCCCGCTGACCGAGACGCTGCTGGCCCCGGTCCGCGAGGACGTCGCCCGGTGGGGGGCGGACCTGCGGCGGACGGCGAGCGCGGGGGACGCGGTGGGGGCCCTGCGCGCGCTGGACGAGCACCGCCTGCTCTGCGCCCACCGTCGTGGCCCGCGCGGCGTGCAGCACTGGGAGTGGCTGGCCACCCGCTGGCTCGACGACCTCGACGACCTCGGGGAGCACCGGGGCGACGGCTACCGGCCCGGGCAGCCGCTGCTGGTGACGACCAACGACTACGAGGTCGGTCTGTTCAACGGCGACACCGGGGTGGTCGTCGCCGGGCCGGCCGGCTCGGGCGGTGGTCTGCGCGCGGTCTTCGCGCGCGGCGGGGAGCCCGCGAGCATCCCGCTGGTGCGCCTCGGCTCGGTCCGCCCCGTGCACGCGATGACGGTGCACCGCAGCCAGGGGTCGCAGTTCGGACGCGTCACGGTGGTGCTGCCGACGGCGGAGTCACCCCTGGCCACCCGCGAGACCCTCTACACCGCGATCACCCGGGCGGTCTCCCAGGTGCGCGTGATCGGCTCGGTCGAGGCGTTCGCGGCCGCGGTGGCCCGGCCCGCGGCCCGGGCCACGGGTCTGCGGGAGCGGCTGGGGGCCTGACCGGGCGGCGAGACCGGCGCAGCGTCCGGGCCGGGCGGGGCTAGCGTGACGGTCGCTCATGAGCGACAACTCCCCCGCGGCCGCCCCCCGCCCGACGCCCTCCTCCCGCGCGTGGGTGGTCTGGGGCGCCGGGCTCCTCGCGTACGTGGTCGCCGTGATGCAACGGACCAGCCTCGGCGTGGCCGGGGTCGAGGCGGGTGTCCGCTACGACGCCTCCGCCAGCGTCCTGGCGTCCCTCGCGGTCGTGCAGCTGGTGTTCTACGCCGGCCTGCAGATCCCCGTCGGGGTGCTGCTGGACCGGTTCGGCAGCCGCAGGCTCATCGTCACCGGGGCCTTCGTCATGGCCGTGGGGCAGGCGGTGCTGGCCGTGGCCGAGCCCGTCGGCCTCGCCGTGCTCGGCCGGCTGCTGGTCGGGGTCGGCGACGCGTTGACGTTCATCAGCGTCATCCGGCTGGTGCCGTCGTGGTTCCCGGCCCGACGCGTACCCGTGATGACCCAGGTGACGGGTCTGGTCGGGCAGCTCGGCCAGGTGCTGAGCGCGGTGCCGCTGGTGGCGCTGCTCGGCGGGCCCGGCTGGACCGTGGCGTTCCTGGCGGCGTCGGCCACCGGGGTCCTCGTCGGGTTCCTGGCCCTGCTGGTCATCCGCAACCACCCCGGACCGGCCGGTGCGGCCCAGCCGTCGAGCGCGCGGGACCTGGTCGGCGACCTGGTCACCGCGTGGCGGCACCCGGGCACCCGGCTCGGGCTGTGGACCCACTTCACCACCCAGTTCCCCGGGACGGCGTTCGCCCTGCTCTGGGGCTTCCCGTTCCTGGTGGCGGGCCAGGGCGTCGCGCCGAGCACCGCGAGCGCCCTGCTCACCCTGTTCGTGCTGGCCGGGATCGCGACCGGGCCGTGGCTGGGCGTGCTGGTGCAGCGCCACCCGTTCCGCCGCTCGTGGCTGGTGCTGGCCATCATCGCCGCCAACGTGGCGGGCTGGACCCTCGTGCTGGCCTGGCCGGGGCCCTCCCCGCTGCCGGTGCTCGTCCTGCTGATCCTGTGCATGTCGCTCGGCGGGCCGGGGTCGGTCATCGGCTTCGACTTCGCGCGGACGTTCAACCCGCCCAACCGGCTGGGCACCGCGACGGGCATCGTGAACGTCGGCGGCTTCGTCGCCTCGTTGGTGACGATCCTGCTGGTCGGGGTGGTCCTCGACCTCCGCACCGGCGGCTCCTCCGGCTACGAGCTGGCCGACTTCCGGGTCGCGATGTCGGTGCAGTACCTGATCTGGGTCGTCGGTGTCCTCGGCATCCTGACCAGCCGTCGACGGGTCCGCCGCCGGATGGCCGAGGCCGGGGTGGTGGTGCCTCCGATCCGCCAGGCCCTGAGGGACCGGCGCGACCGCCGGGGGGCTCGAGTCATCAAGGGCTGACCGAGCATGTCCCCGTGAATTAACACGTTCGTCGCACAGCGTCGACCAGACGCAACAGAAGGTCCCGAGCATGGCCGCGCCGCACCCCATCGCATCCCTCGGGAGAACCCATGACGACCACGCCGACCGGCCTGTCCCGCCGCCACTTCCTCCACGCGCTCGGCGTCACCGGCGGCGCCGGCGCGATGCTCGGCGCCATGGAGACCCTCGGGGTCACCCCCGCCGCCAGCGCCCACACCGCGGCCTTCAGCGCCCCCCGCTCCGGCGACTTCACCCTGCAGGGCCGGTCCAACGGCAAGCGGGTGGTCGTGCTCGGCGCCGGCGTCGCCGGCCTGGCCGCCGCCTACGAGCTGACCAAGGGCGGCTACCGCGTCTACGTCCTGGAGGCGTCGCGCCGGGTCGGCGGGCGCAGCTGGACCGCGCGCCGCGGTGACGTCTCGGTCGAGTCCGACGGCACCCGCCAGCGCGCCCAGTTCGACAAGGGGCAGTACATGAACATGGGCCCCGCGCGGATCCCCCAGCACCACACCACGATGGAGTACTGCCGCGAGCTGGGCGTCCAGCTCGAGGTCTTCGCCAACGCCAACGCCTCCGGCTACTACTTCAACCAGCCGGCGGCCAACGCCGGCGGCCCGCTGGCCGGCACCCCCGTCCGGCACCGCCAGGCCAAGGCGGACCTGTTCGGCTACACCTCCGAGCTGCTGGCCAAGGCCGTGAGCAGCGGCGCCCTGGACGCCGAGCTCAGCGCGTCGGACAAGGAGCAGATGATCGGCTTCCTGCGCTCCTTCGGGGCCATCAGCAGCAGCAACACCTACGCGGGCAGCTCTCGCGCCGGCTACCCCGAGGGCGCCGAGCCCGGCGGCTGGTTCGACACCGGCACCCCCAACCCCCCGCTGGACCTGAGCGCGCTGCTGGCCTCCGGGGTGGGGCGCAACTTCGGCTTCGAGGCCGGCTGGGACCAGGCGATGCTCATGTTCCAGCCCGTCGGCGGCATGGACGCCATCCCCCAGGCGCTGGCCGAGCAGCTGCCGCTGGGCGTCAACTACGGCGCCGCGGTGACGCGCATCGAGAACACCAGCACCGGGGTGAAGGTGTCGTACTCCCAGAACGCGACCACCCGCTCCATCGAGGCCGACTACTGCGTCTGCACCATCCCCCCGCAGGTCGTGAAGGGCATCGACTCCAACTTCTCCGCCCAGGTCAAGGCGGACCTCGCGGTGCCGGTGGGGGCCGCGGCCGGCAAGGTCGGCCAGCAGTACGGGCGCCGGTTCTGGGAGACCGACGACGGGATCATGGGCGGCATCACGAACACCAACATGGACAACGGGACCATCTGGTACCCCTCCTCGGGCTACCTCGGCGAGAAGGGCATCGTCGTCGGGTCGTACAACTTCGGCGGGAACGCCACGGCCTACGGCAACCTCACCCCCGCCGAGCGGGTCGAGCGCACCGTCCAGCGCGGGTCCCTCGTCCACGGCGACGCCTACCGGTCGGAGCTGGAGACCGCGTTCACCGTGGCCTGGCACAAGATGCCGCTGCAGCAGGGCGCCTGGGTCAGCTGGCCGTCGGGCACCCAGGGCGGCCCCGGCACCCCCTACGGGCGCCTCACCGAGCCCGCGGGCAACGTGTACTTCGCCGGCGACCACATGAGCCACGTCATCGCCTGGCAGCACGGCGCCTTCGAGTCCGCCCGCAAGACCGTCTCGTCGCTGCACGCCCGCGCCCTCGCCTCCTGAGCCCGCCCCCCTCCGCTCGCCCCCGCTCGACCCCACCCGAAGGAGACCCATGTCCCTGCGCATGCCCGTCCGCCCCCGCGTGCTCGTCGCCGCGTCCGTCGTCGCCGGCATCGTCCTCGGCGCCGGTGGTGCCGCGGTCGCCGCCGACCTGGTCCCCCGTCCGCGCGAGGTCGTCTACACGATCCCGCCGCTGGCCAACGGCGGGGTCAGCCCCGACCCGTTCCTGGCGGCCGGGGTCGGCACGGGCGTCAACGTCGCGACCTACAAGTCGTCAGGAACCGGCCCGGCGGCCCGCAACACAGCCGCCCCGGCCGGGTCACCCGAGCGCTACATCGACTACGCGGTCCTGGCCGAGCTCTACCCGGGCTTCGCGCCCACCACCGAGCAGCGGGCCGCCGGGGCGCTGCCCCCGGGGGTGTCCATCACCGAGGCCCAGGGCCTCAACACGATGGCCCGGGTGCAGGAGAACTTCGCCGCGGCCGGGCTGCAGCTGGACGCGCTGACCTTCATGCGGATCTACGTCGACAACCCGCCCGGCGCCGCGACGGGCGACTACGCCGGCTGGAACCGGGCGTACCGCAAGTTCGTCGCCAACGTCAGCCGGACGACCGGCGAGGTCATCCCGGCCTACGCGCCCGTCCTGTACGAGAACGAGACCCGCCCGGCGCGGTCCAACATCGAGGTCGCCACGCTGCCCGTCGCCGGCTGGCTGGTCGAGATCGAGGCCGAGGGCCACTACGGCTCGCGCTGACCCACCCGCACCCGCACGACGCCCCCGACCGGCACGCACCGGTCGGGGGCGTCGTCGTCCGGTCACCCCTCGACGCCCATCTCCCCCAGCTCCGACCAGTCGTCCTGGTCGACCTCCTGGCTGACGATCCGGGGCGTCGCCGCCAGGTAGGGGGGCAGCGTCTGCTGGGCGGCGGCGAAGTGCGCCGACCGCACGTGGGCGCCACCGGCCTCGCCGTCGCGGAACGCCTCCACCAGGACGTAGCGGGCGGGGTCGTCCACCGACCGCGACCAGAAGAACCACAGGCAGCCGGGCTCGGCCCGGGTCGCCTCCGTGAACTCGCGCGAGATCTCGGGCCAGGCGTCGGCGTGCTCGGGCTTCACCTGGAACGTGGCGGTGATGAAGATCATCCGGGGGTGTCCTCTCGTGGTCGGTGGCCCGCATGATGCCAACCGGCGGCACGACCGGCGACGCGGGACCGGCGCCCGGATCGTCTAGGTTCATCCCCGCCCCCTGCCGCTCCGCCCCGCCCACGAAGGACCTGACGATGACGTCAACCGCCCCCACCGCCCGCCGCAACCCGTTCGAGCGGGTGATGGGCCCGGTCAACACCGTCGTGGAGCGCTACATCCCCAGCGCCCTGGTCTTCGCCATCGTGCTGACGGTCGTGGTGGCGCTCATGGCGCTGCTGCTCACCGACTCCGGACCGGTCGACGTGCTCGTCGGCTGGGGCGACGGCCTCGCCGGTCTGCTGGCCTTCATCACGCAGATGGCCCTGATCCTGCTGCTGGGCCACATGCTGGCCAACACCCGTCCGGTCCGCCGGCTGCTGACGCGCCTCGGCGGGCTGCCCCGGACCCCGGTGCAGGCCTACGTGTTCGTGTTCGCCGTCGCCGCCGCGGCGTCGCTGGTCCAGTGGGGCCTCGGGCTGGTCGTCGGCGGGCTGCTGGCCCGCGAGGTCGCCGCGCAGGCCCGCGAGAAGGGGCTGAAGCTGCACTTCCCGATGCTGGTCGCGGCCGGGTTCTCCGGCTTCGTGGTGTGGCACATGGGCTACTCCGGCTCGGGCCCGCTGACCGCCGCGACCGAGGGCTCGTTCATCGCCGAGCAGCTCGGCACCACCATCCCGGTCTCCGAGACCACCTTCGCGACGTGGAACGTCGTGGCGGCGCTGGTCACGGTCGTCGCCGTCGGGATCGCCCTGGCCCTGGTGTCCCCGCGCGGGGACGACGTCGTCGAGCTGACGGTCGACGCCCGCGCCGCCGAGGTCGCGCTCGACGACGAGGTGGTGACCCCCGCGGACCGGGTCGACGCCAGCCGCGTCCTCACGCTGCTGCTGGGCCTCGCCCTGGTCGCCTACCTGGTCGTCTACTACGCCCGCGGCGGCAGCCCGACCCTCGACATCGTCAACTGGTCGTTCCTGGCCCTGATCTTCCTGCTGGTGCGCAGCCCGTTCGAGGCCATCGCGCTCACCCGCGAGGCGGCGTCAAACGTCGGCGACATCCTGCTGCAGTTCCCGCTGTACGCCGGGATCCTCGGGATGATGACGGCCACCGGCCTCATCCAGGTGATCTCGGACTTCTTCGTCAGCGTGTCCACCGAGCAGACCTTCGGCGTGTTCGCGTTCCTGTCCGCCGGGCTCGTCAACTTCTTCGTCCCCTCCGGCGGCGGTCAGTTCGCCGTGCAGGCGCCGATCATGCTCGACGCCGCCGCCCAGCTGGGCGTCGACCCGAGGGTCGCGATCATGGCCGTGTCCTACGGCGACCAGTGGACCAACATGATCCAGCCGTTCTGGGCGCTCCCGCTGCTGGCCATCGCCGGTCTCAAGATGCGCGACATCCTCGGCTACACGATGGTCACCCTGGTCGTGTCCGGTGTGGTGTTCGCGTCCGCGCTGCTCATCGTCGGAGCGGGCTGAGCGGGCCGAGCAGCCCTCGACCGCGCGTCGCCCGACCGTGGCCCCGCGCCCGTCCGGTCCGTAGGCTCACGCGGCGTGAGCACACGACAGGACGGGTCTCGGACGGCGAGCATCACGGTGCTCGTCGTCCTCATGGTCAGCGCCTGGCTGCCGACGCTCGTGGCCATGCGGGAGGGCTTCGACGGGGTGGTGTGGACCTGGCTGGTGGTGGCGGGGCTGCTGGTGTCCCTGGCCTGCGCGGGGCTGCTGGCCGGCCCGCGCCTGATGGCGAGGCCCGTCGCGCCGGACTGGGGCCGGGGCACGGGTTTCGGCCTGGTCGCGATCGCCTCGACCGTCCTGCTGGGGTCGGTGCTGCTCCGCCTCTACGGCGGGAGCACGATCTCCACCGGCGTCCTCCCGCAGTTCGTCGTCCTGACCACGGTGCCGGTCGTCGCCACCGTCGCCTGGCTGCTGCTGCGGGGTCGCAGGGCGGCGGCGGACCCGGTGCTGACCGACGACCCGGCGTGAGCCGGCCTCAGCCGACCCGCAGCACCCACGCCTCCCACGGCCGCAGCACCTGCCGGTCCTCGGTGTCCGGGTGGTTGCCGAGCACCAGGTCGCCGTCCGTCACCTCGGGCAGCAGGTCGGCCACCGGGACGGCGCTGGAGCCCACGTTGCAGACCACCAGCAGCTCGTCCTCCCCCAGCCGACGGGTGAACGCGTAGACCTGCTCGTGCTCCGGCAGCAGCATGTGGAAGTCGCCGAGCTGCACCACCGGGTCCTCGTGGCGCAGCGCGATCAGCCGGCGGTGGTGCGCGAGCACCGAGTGCGGGTCGTCCCGCTGGGCGGCGACGTTCCAGTCGACGTGGTCGGGGTTGACCGCCAGCCACGGCGTGCCGGTGGTGAACCCGGCCTGCGCGCCCGCGTCCCACTGCACCGGGGTGCGGGCGTTGTCGCGACCCCCGAACCGGATGCCGGCCATCACGGCGTCCGGGTCGTGGCCCGCGGCGAGGGCCCCACGCGCCCAGTTGACGCTCTCGATGTCGGCCACCTCGTCGAGCGACGCGAACGGGTGGTTGGCCATCCCGATCTCCTCGCCCTGGTAGACGTAGGGCGTCCCGCGGTGCAGGTGCAGCAGCGTGGCCAGGCACGTCGCGGAGGCCCGACGGTGCTCGGGGCTGTCGTCGCCGAAGCGTGACACCGCCCGCGGCTGGTCGTGGTTGTCCCAGTAGAGCGAGTTCCAACCGACCTCGGCCAGACCGGCCTGCCACCGCCCGAACGAGGCCTTGAGGTCCCGCAACGCCAGCGGCTTCGGGTCGAACTTGCCGCCGGGCCCGTGGTCGAGGCCGACGTGCTCGAACTGGAACACCATGTCGACCTCGGCCCGGGCCGGGTCGGTGAACCGCCGGGCCTGCTCGACCGTGACGCCGGGCATCTCGCCCACCGTGATGAGCTGCGCGTCCCGGCCGGCGAACACCTCGCGGTGCATCTCGGCGAGGAACTCGTGGATGCGCGGCCCGCACACGGTCTCCGGACCACGGTCACCGTAGGGGGACCCGTCGTGCGACGGCCCGTCGTGCAGCCCGCCGTCGGCCTCGACCCGCTTGGAGATCAGGTTGATGACGTCCATCCGGAAGCCGTCGACCCCCCGGTCCAGCCACCAGCGCATCATCTCGTGGACGGCCGCGCGGACCGCGGGGTTCTCCCAGTTGAGGTCGGGCTGCTTGCGGCTGAACAGGTGCAGGTAGTACTCGCCGCTGGCCTCGTCGAGCTCCCAGGCCGGCCCGGAGAAGAAGCTCTCCCAGTTGGTCGGCTCCGCGCCGGGGGCGCCCGCGGCCATGCCCTCGCGGGCCGGGCGCCACCAGTACCAGTCGCGCTTGGGGTTGTCGGTCGACGACCGGGACTCCACGAACCACGGGTGCTCGTCGGAGGTGTGGTTGACGACCAGGTCCATGACGAGCTTGATGCCGCGGGAGTGCAGCCCGGCGACGAGCTCGTCGAGCTGCTGCAGCGTGCCGAACGTGGGGTCGACGTCCTGGTAGTCGCTGATGTCGTAGCCGTTGTCGTCCTGCGGGGACGGGTACAGCGGCGACAGCCACAGCACGTCCACGCCCAGGTCGGCCAGGTGGTCCAGACGCTGCAGGATGCCGCCCAGGTCACCGACGCCGTCGCCGTCGGAGTCCGCGAACGACCGCGGGTAGACCTGGTACACGACGGCCTTCGTCCACCACGGTGCGTCCTGCTGGGTCCGGCTGCTCACTTGACGGCTCCTCTCGTGACGCCGGAGATGACCCAGCGCTGGGCGATGACGTAGACGACCAGCAACGGTGCCATCGCCATCAGGTACGAGGCGAACGCGACGGTGTAGTTGGCGCTGAACTGGCTCTGGAACACGTACTGCACCAGCGGGATGGTGGCCGCGGCCGGGTCGGACACGATGACCAGCGGCAGGAGGAAGTCGTTCCACGCCCACAGGCAGGTGAGGATGCCGACGGTGGCGTTCATGGGAGCCAGCAGCGGGAAGATGATCCGCCAGAACACCGTCCACGTGCCGGCGCCGTCGACGTGCGCGGCCTCCTCCAGCGACAGCGGGATCGACCGGATGTAGGCCACGAACAGGAACACGTTGAACGACAGCCCGTAGACCACGTAGAGGAAGATCAGCCCGGCCTGGTTGTCCATCCCCAGCATCGCGGTCTGCTTGGCCACCGGCAGCATGAGGATGGGGAACGGCACGAACAGCGCCGACACGAAGAAGTAGAACAGCACCCGGAACCGGCGCCGGTCCCAGTTGCGGGCGATGGCGTAGGCCACCATCGAGTTGGTCAGCAGCGTGAGGACGACGGTGGACACGGTGATGAGCGCGGAGTTCATCAGCGCCCGCGGGAAGTCGGTCAGCGTCCACGCGTCGGCGAAGTTGGCCCAGCGCACCTCGGTCGGCAGGCCGAAGCCGCTGCCGCCGAGCTGGTCCGGGGTCTTGAGCGCGGTGACGACCGTGAAGTACAGCGGGACCAGGACGGTCAGCGACAGCACCGCCAGCAGGGCGGTGAGCCACCAGCTGGGGCCGCTCAGGCCGGGACCCCGGCGACGGCGACGGGGGCGGTCGGTGCCGGCCACGGCCGGACGGGACTCGAGGTTGGTCGTGCTCATCAGACGTCCGCCTCCCGACGGGTCAGGACCTTCAGCTGGACGACGGCGAACACGACGATGACGGCCATGAACACCACGGCGTTGGCCATCTGGTAGCCGTACTCGCCGCCCTGGAACCCGCCGCGGTAGATGACGAGGCCGACGGACTCCGTCGCCGTCCCCGGACCCCCGTTGGTGGTGGCGACGATGTGGTCGAAGACCTGCAGGAAGTTCTTCAGCGACAGCACCATGTTGATGGTGAAGAACCCCGCGATGAGCGGGAACGTGATGCTGCGGAACCGACGCCACGGGCCGGCGCCGTCGATGGCGGCCGCCTCGTACAGCTCGGGGTCGACCGTCTGCAGCCCGGCGATGTAGATGATGATGTTGAAGGCCGTGGCCTGCCAGACCGCCAGGACCACGATGCCGACCCAGGCGAGGTCGGGGTCCGCGAGGATCGAGCTGGACAGCCGCTCGATCCCCAGGGTGCCGGCGATCGCCGGGACCGACTGCGCGAACAGGTAGTTGAACACGTAGCCGATGACGAGCACCGCGAGGACGTTGGGGATGAAGTACACCCCGCGCAGCGTGTTCTTGAGCCGGATCCGGCTGTTCAGGCCGACCGCGAGCGACAGGGCCAGCGCGTTGACGGCGATGGTGGCGACCAGGGCGAACTGGAACGTGAACAGGTAGGAGTCCCGCACCCGGCTGTCGGTGAGGAGCGCCTGGTAGTTGGACAGGCCCACCCACTCCCACGGGCCGTAGCCGGGGTAGTCGGTGAGGCTGTAGAACGCCCCGCTGACGACCGGGACGGTGTGGAACACGACGAACAGCAGCGCGGCCGGCAGAACCATCAGGTAGAACGCGCCGGGGACGCCCGCCCGCCGGCGCCGCCGGGCGGGCGGGGCGGTGGCCGAGGCGGGGCGGGTGGTGGTCGGGGCGCTCACGACGTCACCGACCCGATGCCCCAGGTGCGTCGTTGGGCGACGCGGTCCCAGGCGGTGTCCAGGCGGGACAGCGAGGCGTCGGCGTCACCGGTCACGAGGAACTCCTGCAGCAGGGCCGTCAGGGGGACGGCGGGGATGAACTGGTGGTCGGTGAACCCGACGAGCCGGTCCTCGGCGATGAGGTCCTGGACACCGGCCAGGGCGGGGTCGTCGTTGCTCAGGCCCTGCAGGGTCGGGATGGCGACCTGCTCCTCGCTGTAGCGCTGCACCCGCTCGGGCTCCAGCAGGAACTCCACGAAGGCGCGGGCCTCGTCGGGGACGTCGGTGCCCTCGCCCACGGTGAGGACCACGTCGACGCCGGAGACCAGGGTCGTGTCGGCCGGGTCGTCGGTGGCCGGCAGCGCGAACGTGTCGATGGTGAACTCGGGCTCGAAGCTGCGGATCTGCGGCACCGCGTAGCTGCCGAGCAGCAGCATCGCCGACTCGCCGCGGGCGAAGGCGCTGGTGCCGTCCACGTAGTTGGCGGCGCCGACGTTGGGCTGGGTGAAACCGAACAGGGTCTCGAGCTTGTCGAAGGACTCCCGCCAGCCCTCGGCGAACGTGGTCTCGCCGGCGAACCGCGCCTCGAAGAAGCCGTCGGGGGCGGTCTGGGCCGTGAGGGGCGCCAGCGGCGACTGCGCGGTCCAGGCGTCGCCGAGCATCCCGTAGAACGGGGTGACGCCGTCGGCCTCGAACGCCTCGGCCGTGGCCACCAGCTCGTCGAAGGTCTGCGGGACCTCCTGGCCGTGCTCCTCGAACAGCTCTACGTTGTAGAGCACCCCGCTGGCGTTGGCCGCGTAGGGCAGGCCGTCCACGGCGTCCGGGCCGCTGCGACCCAGGTCGGCCACGACGTCCAGGTAGCCCGGGATGATGTCGTCGACCACCGGCAGCGCGGCCAGGTCGGCGAAGATCCCGGCCGAGGCCAGCTCGCCGTAGGTGCCGTTGGCGTTGAGCGTCATCACGTCGGGCACGTCCTCCTTGACCAGCCGGGTCCGCAGGGCGACCTCGGGGTCGGGGACGTTGTCGACGACGACGTCGACGCCCGGGTTCGCGGCCTCGAACTCCGCCGCGGCGGCCTCGAAGAAGTCCACGGCCTCGGGCTTGAACTGGAAGAACACGAGCTCGGTGCGCTGCTCGCCGCCGGAGCAGCCCGCCAGCAGCAGGGCGGTCGCGGCGACCGCGGCGAGCGGTACGGGTGGTGTCCTCACGGGTTCCCTCTCCATCGAGGTGATGTGGATGAGTTAGTTTCACCACGAAAGCCTCAGAGGGTCAAGGGCGGTCGTCAACCATCTCCGTACCGTCCTGTGTCGCGCATTCGTGCCGTGATAGAACTTTAAGTGCGACCCGACGCGGCGAGGAGGCCCGATGACGACGCCGAGCGACGCCTGGACGTCCCTGGACGGCACCTCGCGCTCCGTCGCGCTGGAGGTGCTGCGTCACGGGCCGCTGTCGCGCAGCGAGCTGGCCCGCCGGCTCGGCCTGTCGCCGGGGTCGCTCACCCGGCTCACCCGTCCGATGCTCGACGGGGGGGTGCTCGTCGAGGACGCCACCCCGCGCGTCGCCCCGCTCGGCCGACCCGTCCGCCCGCTGGACGTGGTGGCCGACGGGCACCGCTTCGTGGGGGTGCGCCTCACGCGGACCGCCGCGACCGCCGTGCTCACGGACCTGCGGGCCCGTCAGCTCGACGTGGTCGACGCCCCGTTGATTGACCTGGCGCCCGAAGCGGTCGTCGCCGTCGTCGCCGGGCTGGTGCAGCGGCTGGCCCCCGACGGCGGCGTGAGCGCGACCGGGGTCGGGCTCGGGGGCCAGGTCCAGGACACGTCGGTGGTGCTGCGGGCCCCGTTCCTCCGGTGGGGACGGGTCCCGCTGGCCGACCTGCTGGCGGACGCGACGGGGGTGCCCACCTGCGTGGAGAACGACCTGGTGGCCCTCACCACCGCCGAGCACTGGTTCGGGGCCGGGGCCGGGCGGGACCACTTCGCGGTGGTCACCCTTGGCGCCGGCATCGGCGAGGGGCTCGTGGTCGGCGGGCGCGTGCTGTCCGGGCCCGAGGCCGGGGTGGGACTGCTCGCCCACGCCCTGCTGGGCGTGCCCGGGCCGCTGTGCTCACGGGGGCACCAGGGCTGTGCGGAGGTGAGCCTGACCGACGGGTCGCTGCTGGCCTCGGCCGCCACCGCCCTGCAGCGGCCCGTGACGTCGCGGCAGCTCCACGACCTGGCCCGCGAGGGCGGCCACCCCGCGGTCGAGCGGCTGCTGGAGGGGGTCGCGGTGTCGCTGGGGCGGTTGGTCGCCCTGGTCGCCAACACCACGCTGTCACCGCTGGTGCTGGTGTCCGGGGAGGGTGTCGACCTGGCCCTGCTGGTGGAGGACCGGGTGCGGGCGGAGGTGCAGGCCCACCGCGACCCGGCCGCCGCAGAGCTGGAGGTGCAGTTCCTGCGCTGCCCGCCGGAGGTGTGGGCCGGCGGTGCGGCGGCCCTGGCGGTGCAGGCGTACGTGTCCGGGTCGCTGGGTGCCCGATCGGACGGACACCTGGTGGGACACGTCCGCGCGCCAGCAGGATGAGCGCCGTGCGCGCGGTGGTCCACGACAGGTACGGCCCGGTCGAGGGGCTCCGGCTGGGCGAGGTCCCCGTCCCCGCGCCGGCGGCCGACGAGGTGCTGGTCCGGGTGGCGGCCAGCTCCGTGCACGTCGACGCCTGGCACACCGTCACCGGCCTGCCCTACGCGCTGCGGCTGATGGGCAACGGCGTCCGCGCACCCCGGCACCGGGTCCCCGGCACCGACGTGGCCGGGACGGTCGAGGCCGTCGGGGCCGACGTCACCCGGTTCCGGCCCGGTCAGCGCGTCTGGGGCGAGACCGTCCGCGGCATCCAGTGGGTCAACGGCGGGGCCTGGGCCGAGCTCGCCACCGCACCGCAGGACGGCCTGGTGGCGACCGGCGACGACCTCGGCGACGTCGAGGCGGCCGCCCTCGGCACGCCCGCGCTGCTGGCCCTGGAGGTGCTCGTCGACCAGGGCCGGTTCCAGGCGGGCCGCAGCGTCCTGGTCAACGGCGCGGCGGGCGCGCTGGGCGGCTTCGTGGTCCAGCTCGCGGTGGCGCTGGGCGCCTCCCGCGTGACCGGCGTCGACGCCGGTGACCGGCTCGACCTGGTGCGGGCGGCCGGTGCGCACGACGCCGTCGACCACCGGGCCGAGGACGTCACCCGGCGCGCCGAGCGGTACGACCTCGTCGTGGACGTGCCGAGCAACCGACCGTTCCGCGACTGGCGACGCGTGGTCGAGCCGGGCGGCGGCTACGTCCGCGTCGGCCACGACCACTACGGCCACGGCATGAACCGGGTGACCGGCAGCATCGCGCCCGTGCTGGCCATGACGGCCGCCTCGCTCGTGGTCCCCCAGCTGCCCCGGCCCCGACGCTCGACACCCCGCCCGCAGCGCCTGGCCCGGCTGGCCGACCTGGTCGCCCGGGGCCGGCTCCGCCCGGTCGTGGACCGGACCTTCCCGCTGGACGACGTGGTCCCGGCGCTGCAGCGGTTGCAGGGCGGGCAGGCACGCGGGCGGCTGGTGCTGGACGTCGCCGCCGGCTGAAGTCGTCCGCCACGGGTCTGGTCGCCGGGTCGTCCGCCGCCGTAGCGTCACCGCCGTGAGCGAGGAGCAGGCCGGCATCCAGATCGGCAACGTCATCGCCCTGGTCCTGGTGCTCGCCCTCGCGGTCACGGCCACGTGGACCGCCGTGGTGGTCGTGCCCAAGGACCGGCGTCCGACGTCGGCCCTGGCGTGGATCCTGCTCATCTACCTGGTGCCGCTGCTGGGGCTGCTCGCGTTCTTCGTCATCGGCAGCCCGCGCCTGCCCGCGTCCCGCCGCGCCCGGCAGAAGGAGATGGACCGCCGTCTGGCCGACCGGGCCGTGGCCGAGGGCCTGGCCCACGAGGTGGCGCCCGGCCCGCCGTGGCTGGAGGGCGTGGCCCGGCAGAACCAGAACGTCGGCCACCTGCCGATGCTGCGCGGCAACGACGCGGTCATCCACGTCGACTACGACGGCGGGATCGCCGCGATGGCCGCAGACATCGCCGCCGCCACGAGGCTGGTGCACGTCGAGTTCTACATCCTGTCGCTGGACGCGGCCACGGAGCCGTTCTTCGCCGCGCTCGAGCAGGCCCTGGCCAACGGCGCCGAGGTGCGGGTCCTGCTCGACCACATCGGCTCGGCGGGCTACCCCGGCTACAAGGCCACGCTGGCCCGGCTCGGGGCGGCGGGCATCCCCTACCGGCTGATGCTGCCGGTGCAACCGCTCAAGGGCCGCTACCAGCGCCCCGACCTGCGCAACCACCGCAAGCTCGTCGTCGTCGACGGCGTCGTCGGCTGGGCCGGGTCGATGAACATGATCGACCGCTCCTACGGCAAGCCGAAGAACATCAGGAAGGGGCTGCAGTGGCAGGACCTGATGGTGCGGGTGCGCGGTCCGGTGGTGCAGGAGCTCGACGCCGTGTTCGTCACCGACTGGTTCAGCGAGAGCGACGAGCTGCTGCCGGTGCGGTCGCCGCAGCGCAGCGTCGACCCCGACGGCGCCGCCGACGAGGGCCCCCTGGCCATCCAGGTCCTGCCGAGCGGTCCCGGGTTCGAGACGGACAACAACCTGCTGATGTTCAACGCGCTGTTCTACTCCGCCCGCACCCGGGTCAGCATCACCAGCCCCTACTTCGTGCCGGACGAGTCCCTGCTCAACGCCATCGTGGCCCTGGGCCTGCGCGGGCTGGACGTGGAGCTGTTCGTGCCCGAGCAGGCCGACCAGTTCATGGTCCACCACGCCCAGCGCTCGTACTTCGAGGTGCTGCTGCTGTCCGGCGTCCGGATCTACCTGTACCCGGAGCCGTTCGTGCTGCACTCCAAGCACGTCAGCATCGACGACGACGTCGCCGTGGTCGGGTCCAGCAACCTCGACATCCGCTCGTTCGAGCTCGACCTCGAGTCGTCGCTGCTGATCCAGGGCCGGTCGTTCGTCGACGAGCTGCGCCGGGTCGAGGACGACTACCGGGCCACCAGCCGGGAGCTGACGCTGGCGGAGTGGCAGCACCGTCCGCGACGGCAGCGGGTGCTGGACAACCTGCTGCGGCTGACGTCAGCGGTGCAGTGACCCGCGACCCCGGGGCAGACGAGAGGGTGCGGCCAGGGGGTGCTGCCGGGGTGTGCCCACCGCCGCACCCCACACGCGTCGTCACGGACGGCGGGAGCGCCGGGCCGCTGGCAGGCTGGAGGCATGGCTGACACCTCCCCCGTCGTGGTCGTGACCGGTGCCAACGGACTGGTCGGGGCCCAGGTCTGCGCCGCCCTCGTCGAGCGTGGGGCCCGGGTGAGGGCGGTCGTCCGACGTCCGGGTACCGCCCCCGACCTGACCGGCGTCACCGAGCACGTCGGCGACTTCGCCGACCCCGACCTGGCCCGGGAGGTGGTCTCGGGCGCCGACGCGGTCGTGACGACCGTGCACCCGATGGGCTCCGACCGGCAGGTCCAGCACGAGGTCGCGGTCGAGGGCACGCCGGTCCTGGCCCGGGCCGCCCGTGACGCCGGCGTGGACCGGTTCGTCCACGTGTCGACGGCCGGGGTGTACGACCGCTCGGCCGGTGTCGGTGACGTGAGCGAGGACAGCGCCCTGGTCGGGGCCGACGGGGGCGACTACGCCGTGACCAAGCTCGACACCGACCGTGCCCTGGCCGGGGTCGACGGCCTGACCACGGTGCTGGTGCGCCCGCCCGCCGTCCTCGGCGCGGGCCGGACGTCGGTCTGGAACACGTTGCGCCCGGCGCAGGTGCGGGACGGCGAGCGCGGCGCCAACCCCGACAGGTCGTTCGCGTGGGTGCACGTGGACGACCTGGCGAGCCTCGTCGCCGACCTGGCCACCGGGGCGACCGTCGTCTCCGACGACCCAGAGCAGGGACCGGTGGCGGGCGGGACCACGGCGGTGGTGGTCGCGGGCGAGCACGCGACGTGGCGCGATTACCACGGCACGGTCACCGACGCCCTGGGCGTCGCGCCCGAGTGGACGGACGAGCCGGTGTGGACCGGTCGGCTGCGGGCGGACCGGGCGCGACGGTGGGGCTGGACGCCGCAGGTCGGGCTGGCCGACGCGATGGCCGAGCTGCGGGCGGGGCTGCGCGGCTGACCTCGCCGGAGCCTGGCTGCGGAGGCAGGACCGGTCACGAACCGAGAAGCGCGCGGGGTCCCGGCCCGCCTAGCGTGACGCAGGCAGGCAGGCATCGGCAGGAGGGCGACGACCATGACCGCGAGCACCAGCACCGGAGGGTTCTCGGCGCAGGAACGAGCCGCGATGAAGCAGCGCTCGAAGGAGCTGCAGGAGGAGGCCGCCCGCCCTCGCGGCGGCAAGAAGGCCGCCGAGGAGCTGGACGTCCTCACCGCCATCGCGGCGATGGCCGACGGCGACCGCGAGATCGCCGAGCGCATCCACCTCATCGTCACCACCACCGCCCCGGAGCTGTCCCCCAAGCTCTGGTACGGGCAGCCGGCCTACGCCAGGAAGGGCACGGTCGTCTGCTTCTTCCGCAGCGGTCAGGGCGACAAGGAGCGGTACTCGACGTTCGGCTTCTCGACCGAGGCGGCGCTGGACCACGAGTGCGGTCTGTGGCCCACCGCCTACGCCGTGACCGAGCTCACCGAGCAGGCCGCCGACACGATCGCGGCGCTGGTCCGGCAGGCCGTCGCCTGACCCCCCGGACCTCAGGTGACCCCGAGCGCGAACCAGCCGGCCCACCCGCCGGTGGCGTTCCACCAGGTCGAGTACACCCGCTCGTCGCTGCCGACGACGAACACGTCCAGGTGCTCGGTGACCCGTGAGATCGCGGCCACCTGACCGCCCGGGCGGCTCACCCCGCCGGACACGTTGAACCAGCCCGCCCACCCACCGGAGGCGTTCCACCACGTGGAGTAGACCCGGTTGTCGGTGCCGACGACGAACAGGTCGAGCTGGTGGTCGTAGCGGGCTACCGCCGTGACGTCCGAGCCGGGCGAGGCGACCCCGCCGGAGACCTGGAACCAGCGGCCCCAGCCCGTCCGGGCGTTCCACCAGGTCGACATGATCTTGCCGTCGGCGGCCGTGGTGAACAGGTCGATCTGGTCCTTGTGCCGGGTGACGACCGTGACCTTGGAGTCGGGTCGGCAGGTGATGCCCGGCAGCGCGAACCACCGGGCCCAGCCGGAGCGCTCGTCCCACCACGTCGAGTAGACCCGGTTGTCGGTCCCGACGGTGAACAGGTCGAGGTGGTGCGGGTAGCGGGCGACGGCCGTCACCGGGGCCCCGGCCGCGGCGACGCCGCCGGAGACGTGGAACCAGTCCCGCGCCCAGCCGGTGCGGGCGTTCCACCAGGTCGACATCGTGCGCCCGTCGGAGGCGGTCGTGAACAGGTCCAGGTGGTCGTCGTAGCGCGAGACCACGTCCACGGTGGAGCCGGCGCGGGCCACGAGCGTGCCCACCCGGAACCAGCCGGACCAGCCCGTGGACTGGTCCCACCAGGCGCTCCACACGCGGTTGTCGGTGCCGACGGTGAACAGGTCGAGGTGACCGGCGTAGCGGTGGACGCCGGTGACGGGGGAACCCTCGCCGCCGGGTGAGGCGATGCCGCCGGAGACGTGGAACCAGCCGGCCCAGCCGACCGGAGGGCTCCACCAGTTGCTCATCGTGCGCCCGTCGGTGGCGACGGCGAACACGTCCAGGTGCTCGGGGAAGCGGGCCAGCACCGTGATGGGTGCCTTCGCCCGCGCGAGCAGCGTGGTCAGCGGCCCCAGCCGGTTCCAGATGACCTGCCGGCAGACCCGGCAGAACGGGGCCCCGAGGTTGCGCATCTTGCAGTCGTGCTCGGGCCGGAACGCGCCGCAGTGGTAGTAGTGCGCGCCCTCGAACGTGCCGACGGTCCCGGCGGGCAGCGGGCTGGGCCGGTAGTCCTCGGTGGCGCAGTCCGGGTTGGTCATGGTCGGGATCGGTGTCGCCGCGGCGACGGCCCAGCGCCACTTGAGGGTGGCGCGGTTGCGGTTGCGCGTGACGTTGGGCTCGGTGGGCTCGGGGCCGGGGTGGTTGGCCCGGTCCGGCTCGTTGCCGCCGGCCCAGTAGGGGTACTCGTCCGCGAGGCCGAAGGCGGTGTGCCCGGCCTCGTGGATGGCGATCTCGGTCGCGCCGTTCGCCAGGGAGTACGTGCCGACCGCCCCACCCGCCCCGCCGTACACGGTCGAGTTGACGACCAGCAGGGCGAGGGTGAACTCCGGCACCTGCGCCGCGGCCGTGGCCAGCACCGTGGCGGTGTTGCACAGCAGCAGCCGTCGGATGCCGGCCCCGCCGAACGTGGCGTCGAAGTACGTGCGGGCCGTGGCCCCCGTGCCGCCCGCCGAGGCGGGGTCGTCGGCGCCGGAGTCGGTGGAACGCACGTTGACCCGGAACACGTTGATGGCCGGTCGCAGGTCGTCGAACGGCGGCGTGGTGGTGAACGCGGTGACGAACGCGGCCGCGGCCGCGTCGAACGCGGGCTGCTGGGCCGCGGTGAAGCCGTCCCCGAGCAGGACGACGTTGAACGCCCGGTTGCGCGGGGCGCTGCCGAACACCTGGGTCGTGCCGATGACGGCACCGTCTGCGGTGGTCATGGCTCAGCGCTCCAGCTCGTAGGTGCCGAGCTCGGTGGCGACCGACGGGGCGCCGTCCCCGGGGGGCGGGGCCGCGCCGTCGCCCGACTCCGCGCGCGCGTCGGCGTCGACGTCGGCCTCCGGCGCGGGGGTCACGCGCAGCAACGTGATGCGGGCGGCGGCCTCCGGGGCGGGGACGACCACGGTGAAGGCCCCCGTCGTCGGGGCCTCGACGCGCACGATCGGCTCCCCCGGCTGCTCCGGGAACACCTCGGCGCTGGTGGGGGGGCCGGAGCGGACGACGACGCGCGCCAGGGCGCTGCCGTCGTCGGCGCGGACCTCGACGACATGACCGTCCAGCGGGGCCGGCTGGTCGACGTCGAAGCCGGTGACGGCGACGTCCACGGGCTGCTGCTGGAGCAGCCGGACCTCGTCGCCGTCGTAGGTGAAGATCAGCCGGACCGCGGGGGTGACGGGCGGCTGCCCGTCCGTCCCGCCGGTCGGCTCGGGAGGGTCAAGGCTCATCGGTGCCTCCGAGGCGAGTGGGTGGTGCCCGGCGGAGGTCGGGCAGCCTCAGGAGGTCAGGTGCGGATCGCGTGATACGGGGCCGGGTCGTCGCCCGCGGCGCGGCCGCCCCCTCGCACCCGACCGGGGTATCACCGCCCGCCCCACGGCCCTCCATGTCGGCAGGAACCAGCCGTCACCGCCGCCCACCGCGACCCGCGGGCGGCGCCGACCGAGGAGCGCCCGTGCCGGAGCTCGCCACCCGTCGACCCGTCGTCGTCGCCGACCTGCACCCCGGTCGGCTCGGCACGGTGCTCGGCGTGTGGGCGCACCCCGACGACGAGACCATGCTGGCCGGCGGGCTCATGCACCTGCTGCGCGGCGGCGGCTCCCGCGTCGTCTGCGCCACGGCGACCCGCGGCGAGCGCGGCACCGACGACCCGGCCCGCTGGCCCCCGCACCGGCTGGCGGCGCAACGGGACCGGGAGCTGCGACGGGCGCTGCGCCGCCTCGGCGTCGACGAGCACCAGTACCTGCGGGCGCCCGGGGCGGGCCTGGTCGACGGCCGGCTGCACGAGGTGCCGTGGGAGCGGGGCGTGGTGGCCGTGGCCGACCTGATCGCCCGGACGGCCCCGGACACCGTCGTCACGTTCGCCCCCGACGGGTTCACCGGCCACGGCGACCACCGCCGGGTGGGCGCCTGGACCGACGCCGCGTTCCGGCTCGCGGGCCGGGACGGCTCCCGGCTACTGCACGTGGCGCGCACCCGGCACTGGTGGCAGGAGGGACCCGGGAGCTGGCTCGACGTCCGGATGGACCTGGACGACCCGCGGCTGCCGCACGGCGTGGCCGACGACGAGCTGGCCCTGGACCTGCAGCTGGACGGCCGTGTGCTCGACCGCAAGGTGTCGGCGCTGAGGGCCCACCGCTCGCAGACGCCGCAGCTGGTCCGGGCGCTGGGTCCGGGACGGCTGCGGGAGTGGCTGGCGCGGGAGCAGTTCGTGCTGGGCGGGGCCGTCGGCGGGCCGGGCGTCGCCGTGTCGTCGGAGTGACGTCAGGCCGGGTCCAGGTGCCGGCGGAAGAGCTCGAGGATCCGCGACCGGGTGCCAGCCGCGCTGGGTCCGTGGAAGCCGTCGTGCACCGTCGCCCCGAGCACCCGGAACACGACCGTCACCTCGCCCGGGCCGTGGTCGTGAAGGAACCTCCCAGGTGGACGGGCAGGGAGCCCGAGGGGCCGGGCAGACGCAGCATCGGTGCGGGTCTCGGGCACCCCCTGCTGGTCCGGCGCCGCGCGCGGCGCCTCGGACGATCCAGGGTCCCAGGGGCGGTGGCCGCGGACCAGGGTCCGGGCGTCGTCGGCCTGGGCTCAGGCGGGCACGACCTCGATCGCCGCCCGGAGCCCGGGGGCCGCCGCGATCCGGGCGTCGCCGGTGACCAGCGGCACGGCCAGCGCCTCCGCGAGGGCGACGTACGTGGCGTCGTGGGCGGTGAGGTTGCCGCGGAGCTCCCACACCCGGGACAGCAACCCCGCGTGGTCGAAGCGGTCGACCTCGAGGCGGCGGTAGGCCTGCAGAGCAGCGGAGGCGAGCGCCGTTTCGACGACGCCGCCGAGCAGCTGTCCTCGGACGGCCGCCGCGACCTCGATGTCGAGCAGATGCGGTGCCGCGAGGTCCGCCGCCGCGATCCTGTCGCGCGACCGGCCGCCGCGCAGCAGCGCCTCGACCATGACGGAGGCGTCGACGACGATCACACGCCGCGGCCCCGGTCACGGTCCAGCTGTTCCAGGATCTGCTCCCGCGTGGGGCGCGGCCCCTCGAGCTCGGCGAGCCCTTCGAGCACGCGGCGGTTGTCAGCGCGGTGGGCCAGGCGCTGGTACTGGACGAGCAGGTACTGGTTCAGCGACAGGCCTGACCGCCTGGCCTCGTCGGACGAGGGGCGCCCCGGCCTCGACCGCGGCCCGCAGCCCGGCCACCTCGTCCTGCTCGATCGTCACGCCCGTTGGCCTGCAGGTACGGGATGAACCGGTCGGTGGCCTCGACGGGCTGGTGCCCGTTCCGGCCGCCCCGGACGACGAGGTCTCGCGTCGGCGTCACCACTCACCCACCGAGGTCCCGCACCTGCCGGGAGAACAGCTCGCCCATCGACTCGCTGTCGACCACGCTGCCACCGAACTCCACCAGAGGCGACGGAGCCCGATCGGGCAGCGCGAGCAGGAGCACCGCCTCGTCGTGGGGTGACGGCGCGGACCCGGGCGGTTGCAGCCGCAGCGAGGTCTCGCTGACGTAGTCGGACACCTCCGCGAGGGGTGACTCGCCGTCGGGGACGACCGCGGTCCCGTCGGCGCCCTCGTGCACCGGCAGGTACCCGGCGGCTCGGATGCGTTCCAGGGCGCGCCCGGCCGGCGCGTCCGCGACCAGCACGCCGGGGGCCAGCAACCGGAGGCCGAGGCCGCGCAGCCGGGAGTCCGCGGCGACCTCGGCGAGCAGCGCGTGGTCCTCGGAACGCAGGTAGCAGGCCGCCTCGCCCAGGCGCAGCACCCCGTGGCGTCGCGCCGTGTCGCGGACCAGGTACGTCAGCGGCTGCGGGACCTCGCCCTCGGCGACGGCGGCCAGCGCCCCCAGCAGGCCGTCCGCGCTGTGCCCGGCGTCCAGCGCCCCGGCCAACGACCGGGCGTCGAAGCGCCACGTCGTGGCCTGGTCGCTGGACTCCCGGGTGGCCATCAGGTCGAGCACCCGGGCGAGCCGCTCCGACGGGTCACCCAGGACGACCGCGGTCAGGTCGGCCTGCAGCCGCGCCGTCCCGGCCGCCGACCCCAGCCACCGCTCCAGCACCGCGACGGCGTCGTCCCCGCTGAGCAGGGCGTGGCCTAGGCTCGACAGCGCCCCGGTCCCGACCACCCCCAGCGCGGTGGCCTCCGCGAGCGCACCCGCCACCAGGGCGGCGCCGTCCTCAGCGCCCAGGCGGACAGGCGCCACCCAGGCGCACAGCCGCACGAGGTCGTCCTGGTCCACGGCGGCCCGGTCCGGCTCGGCGGCGAGCACCCGCAGCAGGACGTGCTTGCTGCCGGCCGAGGTCAGGTGCGACGCGGGCCACCACGTGGTGCCTGGGTCGGCGAGGACCTCCTGCTGCATCCCGAGCCAGGTCAGGACCACCTGGGCGTGGCGCTGCGCCGGGGGCATCCCCGCCCACTCGGACGCCTCGGCGGTGGGTGACAACCGGTCGTCCAGGTGGCCGACGAACCCTGCGGCGTAGGCCAGTGCGACGGCGAACGTCACGTGCGCCGGCTCGGCGCGCAGCAGGCCGGCCAGGCGGGCCCGTTCCCGCTTGCCCAGCGTGCCGTCGCGGTTGAGCCGCAGAGGGGCACGCCCGGCCTCACGCACCAGGTCGGTGACCAGCCGCAGCCCACGGAGGGCAGCCGCGGCGGCGTCCCGGTCGACCTGCTCCCGGGCCAGCGTGGTCGTCGGCAGCAGGGGCTCCTGCCAGTCGAAGGGCGGCCGCCACAGCTGCCCCCGCAGCGCGATGGTCACCTGGGCGGGCAGCTGGTCGGGACCGAACCGGTCGGCGTCGGTGAGGCCCCGCTCGACCAGCCAGGCCCCCGGACCCCGCCGTGGACCGTAGGTCGACCACCCCAGGGCGACCATCCCGTCACCGGCCACAGCGTCGGCCAGGAGCCGCCGGTCCTGCTCCGGCGCCCGGGTGAGCGCCTGGTGCAACCGCTCGCCGTCGGTGAGGACGGCGGCCAGGCGTTCGACGAGGTCGAGCTTGTTGCCGTCGGTGGGCTCGCCCCAGGCCCGCAACGCCTCGCGCAGCCGGTCGTTGGTGCGCCACCCCAGGGCCCGGAGGACGTGAGGGCCCAGTCCGTAGGGGATCCACCGCTCGGCCAGGCCGTCGGCGAGGCACCCGCAGTCCTCGCGCAGCAGCAGGTGGTCGAGCACCTCCAGGCACAGCTCGAGGGCCTCGAGCTCAGCGGCGGTGGACAGCCGCAGGAACTGCGGCAGTGTCGTCGGGTCGTCGTGGCAGCCGACGAGCACCAGGGCCCGCGCGACCTGGAGCGTCGGGGTGTCCAGGGTCCGCACGGCGCGCTCGAGCGACGCGTGGTGGTTGAGCCGGGCGGCGACCTCGTCCAGCGATCGAGGGTCGGCGGGGCCGAGCGCGTCCGGACGAAGGGCGAGCAGCAAGGCCAGGGCGTCGGGGTCCAGCTGGCGGAGGTCCTCGGCGGTGACGGGCACGGGCCCGATCATGCCCGGTGCGCCGTCCCCCGGGACCTCGCCGCGTCCAGCGCTGTGGACGGCGACCGGCTGTCCGGAACCGTGGACAACGCCCGGTCCACCGGCTGCACCTGGACCTGTGGGGAGCCTAACCCTCTAGCGGTCGTGGCTCGACGCCTCCGGGGCCGGGGGCAGAGGGACGAGGGCCAGGCCGGCGGCGACCGCGCCGATCGCGAGGCCCGTCCGGGTGTGCGGCCAGCTCTGCCCGGCGGCCGCGCGCGCCTGCCCCCGACGGAAGATCCATCGCTCGGTGGCGACCACCCCGGCGATCGCGCCGCCCACCGCGACGACACCGGCCAGGACCGCGACCGCCTTGCCGCGCGGGGGCACAGGCTCCGCGTCGGCCATGGCGTCCGCGACGTCGCGGCGGGCCCGGCGTATGTCCGCCAGCGCGGCGAGGGACTCCGGCACGGCCGTCGCCAGGACGACGACCGTCAGACCCGTCTTGGCCCAGCCCCGGGCCGCGCGCGAGCCGATCACGTCGGGGGTGGCGTAGTACGCGGCGGTGGCGGCGCCGGACACCAGGGCTGGCAGCAGGCGTGAGGACAGGGTCTGGGCCATGTCGGATCCTTTCACCTCTCCGCACCGTCGCCCAGGCCTCCACCGATGGCCCGACAACCAGACTGGTTGTTGATGCGGACTACCACGACTAACCTGACCAGATGACCGAGGTGGGCGTCCACGACGCCAAGACCCGACTGTCCGAGCTCCTGCGCGAGGTCGAGGCCGGAGGCGAGGTCGTGGTCACCCGCGGTGGGCGGGCGGTCGCGCGCCTGGTCCCGGTGGAGGCCACCCCGAGCCACGTCGACCGGTTCGGGCTGCTTGCGGCCGAGATCGAGGACCCGGGCGACTGGGCCGACGAGGACGAGATGGCCGACCTCTTCGGGATCCCGCTGCCGTGAGGCTGCTGCTGGACACCCACGCGTTCCTGTGGCTCGTGGCCGGTGACGAACGTCTCCCGGCCAGCGCACGGGCGCTGGTGGCGGGAGCAGAGGTCGTCCTGCTGTCCGCGGCGTCGGTGTGGGAGGCGGAGATCAAGCGGGCGGCGGGCCACCTCGCTGTCCCCCCGGTCGCCGGGTCGGCACGGCGCGCAGACGTCGAGGTGCTGGCCATCAGCGCGGAGCACGCCACCGCCGCGGCCCACCTACCCCTGCACCACCGCGACCCGTTCGACCGGATGCTCGTCGCCCAGGCCCGGGTGGAGAACCTGGTCCTGGTGTCCAAGGACGACGCCGTGCGCCGGTACGGGGTCCCTACCGCCTGGTAGCCACCGGGCCCGGCCGGCCGGGAAGTCCGGTCGCCGGTGCTCAGCCCGCCCGGACGCCTCACCAGGACGCCACGTGTCCACCGTGATGCTGAGGCATCACGCCGCACGACGAGCTGCGGGGCAGGCGCTCGCCGGGCGCACCCGGGACGGCCGCGGGAGGATGGGGCATGTCGACGACCGACGCGCCCGCCGCCCCGAACGCACCGTCGCCCCCGCCGGCCCGCTCACACACCGAGGTCGGGGTCGAGGAGCCCGACTACGACCTCACGGAGCCGCTCGACCCGGACATGGCCGGCGTCTTCCGCGACCTGCCCGCCGCTGACGTGGCCTACCGCGACCGGGCGCGCGCCTTCGTCCAGGACGAGGTGCTGCCGGTCATCGACGGCTTCTGGGACCGCGCCGAGTACCCGGTGCACCTGCTGCGCCGCCTCGGCGAGCTGGACCTGGTCCGGGACGGGGTGGACGTGCCCGGTCGGCCGCCGATGAGCCTGCTGGCCTCCTGCCTGGTGCAGCACGAGCTCAGCCGGGGCGACGGCTCGGTCGCCACCATGGTCGGGGTGCAGGGCGGCCTGGCGCTGCGGTCGGTCGCGATGCTGGGCTCGGACGAGCAGAAGCAGCGCTGGCTAGAGCCGCTCGCGTCGGCGAGCGAGCTCGGGGCGTTCGCGCTGACCGAGCCCACGCACGGTTCGGACTCGGTGAGCCTGGAGACCCGGGCGAGGACCGTCGCGGACGGCTACGTGCTGGACGGGCAGAAGAAGTGGATCGGCAACGGGTCGGCCGGCGGCATGACCGTGGTGTGGGCCCGCGGCGACGACGAGCAGGTCCACGGCTTCCTCGTCCCGCAGGACTCCCCCGGCTACGACGGGCGCACCATCGAGGGCAAGGTCGCGCTCCGGGCGATCTGGCAGGCGCACATCCGTCTGGACGGGGTCCGCCTGGACGCGGACGCGATGCTGCCGGGCGGCCAGAGCTTCAAGGACGCGGCGCGCGTGCTCGCGGCCACTCGCCTCGGCGTCGGCTGGTCGGCGCTCGGGCACGCCACCGCCTGCTACGAGTCCGCGGTGCACTACGCCCGGCAGCGGGTGCAGTTCGGCCGACCGCTGGCCGCCTCGCAGGTGGTGCAGGAACGCCTGGCCCGGATGCTCAGCCAGCTGACCTCGCTGCAGGCCCTGCTCATGTCGCTCACCCGCCTCGCCGAGGCCGGCGACATCCGCGGCGCCCAGGCCTCGCTCGCCAAGTACACCGCCACCCGCACCGCCCGCGTCATCGCCTCCGAGGCCCGTGACCTGCTCGGCGGCAACGGCATCCTGCTGCGTCACCGCGTCGTCCGGCACTTCGCCGACATCGAGGCCATCCACACCTACGAAGGCACCGAGACGGTCCAGGCGCTCATCGTCGGGCGCGACATCACGGGGATCTCGGCCTTCGCGTAGGTCCATTCACTCTTCACCCGAGCGCCGTAGCCAGATCTGTAGACCGCTACGGCTACTTAATCGTAGGCTGAACGCATGAGCACCACGCTGCGCGTCACGACTGAGTTGCGCGACCGCATCAACCGACTGAGGCACGAGCGGCAGACGAGCACCAACGACCTGCTGACCACTGCGCTCGACCGCTACGAAGACGACCAGTTCTGGGCCCGCTACGCCGAAGCGGCCCGGAACGAGTCCGAGACCGGGACGCAGGTGGACCCTGACGACGAGCTGTGGGAGCGCACCTCCTCCGACGGTCCGGCGTGAGCGAGCCGGTCGTCCGGCGGGGTGAGGTGTGGTGGGTCGACCTCGGAGAGCCCATCGGTCATGAGGCCGCCGCCGTGCGACCGGGACTGGTGCTGAGCGACGACCGGTTCAACGTGCACGGTCTCGTGAGCCTCTGCCCCATCACGCGGACCAGGAGCAGCTACCCCACCCGCGTGGAGCTCGAGGCCGGAGGCTCCGGCCTGGCCGAGGTGTCGTACGTGCAGGCTGAGCAGGTGCGGACCGTCAGCAGGAAGCGCCTCACCACCCGCGCCGGCCAGGTGGACCCGGTGGTGTTGGCACAGGTCGAGCAGGTGATCCGCCGGGTTCTGCGCCTTTGAGTCTGCTTCCACCTGCAGGACACGCTCGACGTGCTGGACCTGGCACGCCGGCATGCCCGAGCTGCTCGCGCACGAGTTCCCGGTGGTGCGGTGGGAGACCACCGCGTGCTTGGCCCGGGACGCCTGTCCGACGGGGTCGACGGGGTCGACGGGCAGGGCCTGCAGGAGCGCCTGACAGACGACCCGTTCGGCCTCGGACGCGATGTCGGGCTACTCGGGGTGGGAGTGCGCGGTCACGGGGTGGGTCCTGGCGTTGGGGTCGTCAGGTCAGGGGTCATCGCCGGCACGAGCGAACTCGTCACCAGCTCGACCAGGTGCGGCATCAGCACCATCAGCAGTCCGGCGAACAGCCAGAACGCCACGATGATCGCGACCACCTTGAGCATCACGACCAGGCAGCCCGCGAACAGGCCGCGGGTCGGCCGCCCGGCCGCACTGCGCTTGGAAGCGCGAGGTGTGCCGCTGCGGGGCTGCCGTCGCGCCGCTCGCGTCGATCCGCCCCGACTCACTCGCGGCTGGGTCGCCGAGCCGGTCATCTCCCGCAGGACGGCCTCACCGGGGGCCGGCACGACGGCGGAGGTCAGCTGAGCCGGGCTCGTCGCTCCACCCAGGTGCCGAGCCAGGTACCGGCCGATCGTAATGACCTCGGCCGGGGACAAACGCTCCTCCCGCGCGCTGAGCAACCCGGACAGGTTCTGGAGCCCCACCACCGTCATCGAACTCGTCGACGGGACCGCCGCGAGGTCGGCCCCGGAACCGGCGAGGCAGATGACCGGTCGGACCAGCATCCGATGCCGCGGCTCGAGGAGAGCGGCCACCGCCGCCGCGGCTCGTTCGGCGGCCTCGGCGCACTCGTTCCGCCGGTAGCCGTTCTGGCAGAGCATGCCGTCGGTGGTCGTGACGCGTCCCGTCCAGTTCTTGGCGTCGACGACCCAGACACCCGTCGGTCCGACCGCGACGTGGTCCAGGTTGGCCTTCGGCCGACCGGGCCAGTGGACGTCGTGGACGGTCCGCCATTCCGGGCCGAGTACCTCCAGGGCGGCGCCGACCCGGCGTTCGCCCTCCGCGCCGGCCTCCCACGCCGCTTGCCGCCTGCGCTCGGCCTCGAGCTGCGCCTCCAGGTCCGCGATCCTCGTGCCGTGCCGGCGGGACTGCTCTTCCGCCCCTGCTCCCGCGTTCATGTGCTCCCCCAGCCCCTCGCCCACGACGTCGGACGCTGCGGGCATCGTGTGGGACGGCGGGGGGTGGCGTCAGCCGGTTGGGGGAACACCATCAGGTTGGCGCGTGTTCAGGCGTTCGGTCTCGTTGCTAGCTCGGACCTAGCAGGTTCAGGGCATCAAGCCACCACCGACGCCACCCGGAACGTGTCCACCGGCATCCCGTGCCGCAGCCGCCACGTGATCGCCATCGGCCGCTCCCCCTCGTGCGACACGTACGTCGCCGGCCCCAGGCACTGGTACGTCGCCGCCCCGCCCCAGCTGTTGCTCCGGGTCGGCCGAACGAACAGCAGCACGTGGCTCCCCCGCTCCGCGTGGCGGACGTAACGCTGACCCGTCGGGGACGCTGCCGCGGTGGCGTTCTGCGACTCCCAATGGAACGTGTCCCGGCTGATGGCGTAGTCGCTGTACATGGTCTGCGGCGAGAAGTGCTTCTCGTCCTTGTTCAGGGTGACCAGGAAGGCGTCCGCCCCAGCCTCCTGCGCCCACACGACTCCGGACGCGTGCCCCTGGGTCTTTCGGGGTGAGTCGCCGTCGATGCCGGCCCAGTCAAGCGCAGCGAGGATCTCGTCGCGGCCGTAATGGGCGTGCGTCTGCAGGGTCACCTGCTGCAGCCCCGCCTCCAGCGGCAGGGTGACGTGCTCGGCGTTCGCCAGACCCAGCTCGATGACCTGGCGCAGCTCGTCCCGCACCGCCGGGTGCGCCGCGAGGACGTCGAACGCGTCCTGGTAGCTGGCGTGACCGCCGCCGTTGGGCCACAGCGAGAAGAACATCATCCGCGCGAGCCGCTGCTCCCGCTCCGACAGCTGGTCGTAGGTCCACCCGTCGCCGAGCAGGCGCAGGTACACCGCCACCCGCTCGGCGTCGTCGACGTGGGCGAACGCGCTGGTCCGCTTGAGGAGCTGCTCCTCGGCCGGTCCGGCCGCCGGTGCCGG
>NZ_JBPKAO010000002.1:0-40259 GCF_051216895.1 Aquipuribacter aurantiacus | reverse complement strand
AGGCCGGCCTGCCGGCGAAGCCCTGTCCAGGAACCGGCACGGAACACGTCGGCCAGCTCGCGGCCGGCCTCCTGCAGCCAGTCCGCCAGGGGCAGGTCGCCGTGGCTACGCACCTCGTGCAGCAGCTCCTTGCGGCTGAGCTTGAGCTGACGACGCACGTTGTCCAACACGACTTCACGCGCGACCGCGTCCAGCACCAGTTCGCAGCCCGACGGCAGCAGCCCGAACCCGGTCTCCAGCTGGCGCTCGAGCCCCGACCGGCTGGCCCCAGTGAGGGCGCGGTACTTGAGGTCGAACCGGAACTGGCGGCTCTGCTGGCCGATGAAGTCCAGCACGGTGAGGACCGGCTTGTCGGCAGTGCGCCGCAGGCCACGACCGAGCTGCTGCAGGAAGATCGTCGCGCTCTGGGTCGGGCGCAGCAGGAGCAGGGTGTCGACGTCCGGGACGTCGAGACCCTCGTTGAACAGGTCGACGGCGAACAGCACGTTGACGGTCCGGTCGCGCAGGGCCTGCAGCGCATCGGCCCGGTCGTCGCGCGACGTGGCTCCCGAGACGGCCCGCGCGGGGATGCCGGCCGCGCTGAACCGGTCGGCCATGAACTCCGCGTGCTTCACCGAGACGCAGAACCCGAGGGCGCGCATGCGGGCGGGGTCGAGGACCTTGTCGCGCAGCTCCTTGAGCACGATGCGGACCCGGGCGTCGTCAGCCGTGTACAGGTTCTCGAGGTCGCTGGTGCTGTACTCCCCCGCGCGCCAGTCCAGGCGGGACAGGTCGGTCGCGTCGCTGATGCCGAAGTAGTGGAACGGGCACAGCAAGTCGTTCTCCAGCGCGTCCCACAGCCGGAGCTCGGCTGCGGTTCGGCCGTCGAAGAACGACCGGACGTCGAGGCCGTCGGAGCGCTCGGGGGTGGCAGTCAGCCCGAGCAGCTCCTTGGGCTGCAGGTGCTCGAGCAGGCGTCGGTAGGTCGCGGCCTCGGCGTGGTGGAACTCGTCGATGACCACGACGTCGAACTGGTCGGCGGCCAGGCGCTGTAGTCCCGCGGCGGACAGGCTCTGCACGCTGGCGAAGACGTGCCGCCACCGGTCGGGCTTGTCACCGCCGACGTAGAGCTCGCCGAACGCGCCGTCGGCGAGGACCTCGCGGTAGGTGCGCAGGGACTGCTCGAGGATCTCCTTGCGGTGCGCGACGAACAGCAGCGACGGCCGACCCGGCATCCGGGCGTAGTCCAGGGCCGCGATGACGGTCTTGCCCGTGCCGGTGGCGGCCACGACCAGGTTGCGGTGGTGGCCGTGGGTCTCGCGCTCGACCTGGAGCCGGTCGAGGATCGCCTCTTGGTGCGGGAAAGGCCTCACCTCGAGCCCGCTGATGGTTCGGGTGACGGTGCCGCGCTCCTGCAGTCCCCCGGCGATGGCGAGCGCCTGGTCGAGCCGGTTGCGGTCCTGATCGGGGTCGTAGGTCACGAACGCCGGGTCGGCCCAGTAGGTGTCGAAGGTGGCCTCGAACTTGCCGGTGAGCTCGGGCGTGTGGGAGCCGGCGAGCTTGACGTTCCACTCCAGGCCGTCGAGCAGAGCCGCGCGGCTCAGGTTGGACGAGCCGACGTAGGCGGTGTCGTAGCCGCTGTGGCGACGAAACAGCCATGCCTTGGCGTGGAGGCGGGTCGACTGGGTCTCGTAGTTGACCTTGACCTCGGCGCCGAAGTCCCGGACGAGCCGGTCGAGGGCGGTGCGGTCGGTGGCGCCCATGTAGGTCGTGGTCAGGACCCGCAGCGGCACCTGGCGCTGCTTCAGGTCCTTCAGCTGGTCCTCCAGGACGCGCAGGCCGTACCACTTGACGAACGCACACAGCAGGTCGACGCGGTCGGCGGTGGCGAGCTCGGCACGCAGCTCGGCGCCGAGCTTGGGGTCGGTGTGCGAGTTGGTGAGCAGCGCCGGACGGGACAGGGGGACCGCGGGCCTGGTGTCGACGAGGGTCCAGACGCCGGGCTGCTCCTGGCGGGCGACGGACATGAGCTGCTGGGGGCCGGGTTCTATGTCGTCTCGCTCGCCGTCTAGGCCCGTGAGCAAGGCGTTGACCAGAGCGACACGCTCAGCAGGGGGCAGCGCCGCGAGAGCCTTGGTGACCCGGCGGCCGACGTGGTCGCCCAGCGCCGAGGCCTGCTGCCCCTCGGGGACGTCTGCGGTGATGGCGCGGAGGTCGGAGAGCCGAGCCAGCAGGTCCCGGGTGAGGAGGCTCTCGTAGATGCCGGTCGGGAGAGCGTCGTCGGCCACAGCGGCAGCTTGTCACGCACCTGGTCAGGAAGGATGCCTATGGCCAGACTCAGTCCACGGGCCCCGCCACGAGCCGTCTCAAGGCTGCACGGGTGCGTGCGTCCGTCGAGTACAGCACCGTCCCCTGCATCCCCCGCGTCAGCAACACCTTGTACGTGTTCCGCACCAACCGGTCGAAGCCGGCGTCGCTGACCCTGTTGCGGTTGCGGAACTCCGGGTCCCGGTTGGCGGCGCGGTCGCTGACGAACCTCCCGTCGCGCCACAGCAGGTCCGGGCCGACGATCACACCGCTCCAGTCGTACTCGAAGCCCTGGGCGGTGTAGATGCACCCGACCTGCTCGAACCCGCCGTCCTCGGTCGCCCACAGCGCCGACGGCGGCGCGTCGCCGACCCGACGGTCGCCCTTCACGTTCCACGGTCGTGACCAGCCGTCGATCCGTACGTCGGGCACCAGGGTCCCGGCCGGCGTCGGATCGCTCCACGGCCAGCAGTACCCGGCCGACATGCGTGCCGAGTAACCCTCGTCCATGCGCGTCCGCAGGATCTGCTCCATCTCCTCGGGAGCGTCGGCGACGATCACCTCGAACCGCTCGTCGCCCGCCCAGGGTTGCGGTGCCCCATCACTCAGGCCAAGCAGCTGCTGGACCCAGGTGACGTACTCGCGGCTCCCGCCGCAGCGGAACTGGTCGTCGAGGGTGATGTGGACGACGTCGAGGCCACGCTTCTCGGCGAACGAGTCAAGGACCTCACGGGAGCCCATCTCGCCGGGGCGCACGACCTGGTGCTGGTCGAGCAGGAAGACGGGCACGCGAGCCGCGTCGAGCAGCTCGTCGATCTGCGGCCTTCCTGTCCGCTGGGCCGCGGGTGTGTACCGGTTGACCGAGCTCTCCCGGATGCGATGGGCCTCGTCGAGGATGAGGACGTCGAGCTCATTGGCGCCGGCGTCCATGAACTGGTTGAAGTACTTGAACATCGACTGCACCCGGGGCGCCCGACGGCCGGCCACCTTGCGCAGCGTCTGCGTGAATGAGCGCGACCCCGTGGCGTGGAGGACCGTGCGGTCGCCGCGCGACAGCTCGCCCAACAGCGACAGCGCGATGACGCTCTTGCCACTGCCCGGCCCGCCACTGACCACGACCACCCTCTTGTGGTTGGCGCGCCGGGACTCTTCGACCGCGTGCAGCACGTGGTCCACGGCCAGCTGCTGGTCACCGATCAGGCGGAACTGCTCACGGTCGCGTACCTCGTCGGCCGCCACCTTGAGCAGCTGCTTGCTGGGGGCCACCGTGGAACTCAGGAAGCGGTCACCGTGGGCCCCACCCCGCGTGCCGGCCGCCAGACGGCTGCGGAGAAACTCGTGGAACGCCCCACGGTCGGCACCGGTGAACAGTCGACCGCGCGAGGAGCCCGGCGTGCGGTGCAGGTCGGCCACCTTGAGCGGGTCGGTGGCGTTGTGCAGGTAGGCGACCCCGACGAGGGCATCCGGCTGGTCGGCCAGGACAGTCAGGTAGTCGGTGAGGTAGTCGACGTACCCCGCGACCTGCCGGACGGGGTGGGTGCGAGCGGGTCCGGGCGCTCCGGGCACCTCGACCAAGTTGTCGTCGCCTTCGAACGCGTTGGCTGCCGTCCACTGCTTCAGCTCGACGACCACGTAAGAGGCCTGCCCTGTCTTCGGGTGCGACCCCGCGAGCACGACGTCCGCGCGACGCGACGTGAGGGGCAGCTGGTACTCGATCAGCAGCTCCACCTCCGGCAGACCGGCCTGCATCAGGTCCTGCGCCAGCACCGGCAGGCTCGCGCGCCACGACCGCTGCTCACTCATTCCAGGGCGATACCCAGCCGTGTAGAGCATCTGCTCCATGAGCCGCTCGACGATCGAGTCGGGGTCCGCTGCGGCCACAACCGAAGCAGACTGGCGGTAGAGCGCCAACGGACAACCCCCAGGACAGCACGAATAATCGTGCGGGTGGGGGCATGTCCTGTGCCGTCCCGGAGGACGACGGAAGCCAGTCGGGCCGCAGCACGGACCTTACGGCGCCCGGGACCGGCGCCGGGGCCGAAACGCCCGAACCACGAGTGGATTCGGGCGGCCCGGCCCTGCCCGGGAACGCATGTGGCCGACTACAGCACCTGTGTCCGCGGTGTTGCCTAAAGTGACCAGTCAGCCCCGCAGCGGACAGGACCGTCATGACCTCGCCCCACCGTCGATCGCTCGTCGACGCCGCCGTCACGCAGTGGCAGAAGAGCCTGATCGACACCGGCCGACGCAACACGTTGCTCTACTACAAGGATCTGCGCCGCGGCACGCTCGACCTCGGCACCGCCTCGGACGCCGCCGTCACGGGCCTGCTGGCCGGGCGCACCGTCCGCCTGTCGCACCTGTTCCCTGACCCCATCGCGATGGCCGACGCGCTCAAGCGGACCCAGACCATCCACAAGAAGGTCAAGGAGCTCCACGAGGAGCGCGGCATCACCGCCGGCTACCTGGCCCTCGGCATGGCCACCTGGACCGAGCCCACCGCCACGGCCCTCCAGTCGGCTCCCGCGGCCCCCGTCCTGCTGCGCGCGGTCCAGCTGCACCCACGCTCAGGCGCCGCGGACGACTTCGACGTCACCGTGTCCGAGGTCCACGAGGTCAACCCGGTCCTGCTGCACACCCTGCAGCAGACGCACGCCACCACCGTCGACGCCGACACCGTGCTCGACGCGGTCGCAGCGACGGGTGTCGCCGCGGGCCTCCAGGCGTTCGAGGCGGCCGCCAGCGGCGTGCCCGGTCTGAGCGTCACCGACCGGACCGTGATCGGGACGTTCACCTACGCCAAGCTCCCCATGGTCAACGACCTGATCCACGGCGCGGAGCTGCTGGCCGAACACGACATCGTCGCCGCCCTAGCCGGGGACGCCGAGGCGCAACGGGCGATCCGCGGCCAGGTCGAAGGAGTCGACGCTGGCGACCCCGACCGCACCCCGCCGCAGGACGAGTTCATCGTCGCCGACGCGGACTCCTCGCAGTCCTACGTCGTCAACGCCGTCGTCGCCGGGCAGAACCTGGTCGTCAAGGGCCCGCCCGGCACCGGCAAGAGCCAGACCATCACCAACCTGGTGTCCACCCTCATCGCCCGCGGCCAGCGGGTGCTGTTCGTCGCCGAGAAGCGGGCCGCCATCGACGCCGTCCTGGGCCGGCTCGAGGCGGTCGACCTGAGCGAGTGGGTGATGGACCTGCACGACGGGGCCGGCAGCCGCCGCGCCATCGCGCAGTCCCTGGCCGCCACGCTGGACCGGGCCGCCCGGACCCCGCCCGTCGTCCTGGGCCGAACGCACACCGACCTCGTCGCCAACCGCGAGCGGTTGCTGGCCCACGGCGCGGCCATGCACGCGCCCCGCGAGCCGTGGGGGCTCAGCGCCTTCGAGCTGCAGCAGCGACTCATCGGCCTGGGGCCGCGGCATGCCGGCACGGCCCGGATCGACCGCACGAGGCTCCGGGACCTGTCCGAGGACCGCATCGTCCAGCTGGGCCGTCAGGTGGCCGAGCTCGTCGACCTGGGCGGCATCGACCCCGCCGTACGGGACAGCCCCTGGTTCGACTCCCCGGTCCGCACCGCCGAGCAGGCGCAAGAGGCCATCGGGCTCACGCGCGGGCTGGCCCACACCGAGCTGCCCGAGGTGAGGACCGGCCTGGACGACGTCGTCGCCGAGTGCGGGTTGCAGCCACCCACGTCGGTGGCGCAGTGGCAGCACCTGCTCGACCTGCTCGACCGGGTGTCCGCGCTGTTGGCGACCGTGCGACCGGAGGTGTTCGGCGCCGACCCGCCCGTGCTGCTCGGCGCGACCGGCGACCGGGCCTACCGACGCGCGCACGGTGTCCGCGAGTGGTGGTGGGCCCGGCGACGCCGACGCAAGGAGGCCGGCGGTCTGTGGCTGACCGAGCCCCGGGACGTCCGGTCCATGCACGCGACCCTGCTCGAGGTCGCGGACGTACGCGACCGGTGGATGCAGGCCCGGATCGACGACGGTCACCCTCGGCTGCCCGCGGCCCTGTCGACCACCCGCGAGTCGTTCACGCGATTCAGCTCCAGCCTGCGAGCGCTGGGCGCGCACGTCCGCCAGACCACTCCGATGGACACGCTCCCGGCGGACCAGCTCGGCAGTCGACTGACGCGGATGCAGGACGACCAGGACGTCCTGTTCAAGATGCCGCGCCTCAACGAGCTGCAGGCTGAGATCCGCCGGGCGGGCCTGTGGCCGGCGGTGGCGCAGTGCCAGGCCGACGGCAGCAGCGCGGCCGACGCCGAACGGACGGTGCAGTGGGTGTGGCTGCGGTCCGTCCTGGACGAGGTGGCAGCCACCGACCACGCCTACGGCGCCACCAACGGCAGGACGCTGGACCGCGCCGCGGCGGACTTCCGCGACAACGACCACCACCACATCGGCAGCACCGCGGACCGGGTCCGCCGGTTGTGCGCCGAGGGGCTGTACGGGGCGCTGGACGCCCACCCGGAGCAGGCGGCCCTCATCCGCAAGCAGGCCGGGCTCAAGCGGAAGCACCTGGGCATGCGCGACCTGCTGACCCAGGCGCCGGATGTGCTGCTGGCGACCAAGCCGTGCTGGGCGATGTCGCCGCTCGTGGTCAGCCAGGTGCTCCCCCTGCTGCCCCTGTTCGACGTGGTCGTGTTCGACGAGGCCAGCCAGGTCCCGCCCGCCGACGCGGTGCCGTCCATCCTCCGCGGCAAGCGCGTGGTGGTCGCCGGGGACGAGCGGCAGCTGCCGCCGACCGCGTTCTTCGCCAGCACCCAGGACGACGAGGACACCGAGCCCTCGCCCGAACCTGTCGACGGGGGCCCGCTCCCGGTGAGCCTGACCGATGGGTTCGAGTCGGTGCTCGACGCGTTGTCCGCGGCCCTGCTCAACCGGTCACTCACCTGGCACTACCGCAGCCAGGACGAGCGGCTCATCGCGTTCAGCAACAGCCACATCTACGACTCCTCGCTCACCACCTTCCCCGGCGCCCTCGTCGGCGACGTCCTGACGCACGTCGCCGTCCCGTTCGACCCCGACCGGCCCGTGACCGGGGGCTCGAGCTCCGCCGAGATCGACGAGGTCGTCCGCCTCGTGCTGGAGCACGCCGAACAGCGGCCCCAGGAGTCGCTCGGCGTCATCGCCATGGGCATCACGCACGCGGACCGCATCGAGGCGGCCGTCCGTGCCGCGCTGGCCGACCGCCGCGACCTGGACGCGTTCTTCGACGAGGGCCGCGACGAGCCGTTCTTCGTCAAGAACCTGGAGCGCGTCCAGGGCGACGAGCGCGACAGCGTCGTCCTGTCGGTCGGCTACGGCAAGGGCGCCGACGGGCGGATGCAGTACCGGTTCGGACCGATCAACAACGAAGGCGGTGAGCGGCGGCTCAACGTCGCCGTCACCCGGTCCAAGCGACGCATGACGCTGATCACCTCGTTCACCCAGCACGACCTGGACCCGGCCAAGCTGCAGTCACAGGGTGCGCGGCTGCTGGGGCAGTTCGTCGCCTACATGGCCAGCGGCGGGAGCGACCTGGGGTCGCGCACAGGAGTCCCGGCCCGGCTGAACCCGTTCGAGATCGACGTCCGGGACCGGCTCGAGGCCGCCGGCATCCCGCTCACCGCGCAGTACGGGGTCAGCGGCTACCGGATCGACTTCGCGGCGGCGCACCCGGAACAGCCCGGCCGGATGCTGCTGGCCATCGAGGCCGACGGCGCGGCGTACCACTCCTCGGCCACGGCCCGGGACCGCGACCGGCTGCGGCAGGAGCACCTGGAGCGGCTCGGATGGACGTTCCACCGCATCTGGTCGACCGACTGGTTCCGAGACCCGGCGGCCGAGACCGCCCGGGCTATGAGCGCCTACCGCGCCGCCGTCGCCGCGGCCGACAACGGCGCACGGGCCGCGCCGGTCGAGCGACCCGCTCCCCCTGCGGCCCCACCGATCCCGTCGACCACGCGCGGACCGGCGCCGGTGACGCCGGGTCGGCCCATCACCGGGTACTCCGACGCCGAGCTGGTCGCCATGGTGCGCTGGGTCCGGGCCGACGGCCTGCTCCGGACGCATGAGCAACTCCTTCGCGCGGTGATGGCCGAGCTCGGATTCAGCAAGATGGGGTCGCGGATCGAAGCGGCGCTGACGAGGGCGGTGGCGGCGGCGCAGGGCTCACTTCCGACCTGACAACTTTCTCACTGTCGGTGGGGTTCCGCCCCCTTGTCGGCAGGGCTCGTCGGCTCCACCGGCGCCCCGATCAGTCAACCAGCCGCCCCAGCTGCGCCCGCAGCACCTCCGGGTCTCGCCGGGCCTGCGCGCCCAGCCGCGTCAGCAGCAGCCGACCCTTGTAGCGCCGGACCAGCCGCAGGGCCAACGCCCCCTCGCGCACCTCCCGCACCGGCACCGTGTGCACCTCGCGGTTGCCGGTGCCGATCCACTCGTCGTCGAGACCCCAGTCGTCGAACGCGGCGCGCACGTCCACGGGCCGCAGGTACCCGGCGTCCGTGAGCGAGAGACCCCCGCCGGAGACCCGGTCCAGCAGCCACTGGTACCGCTCCTGCCGTACTCCGCGACGCCGCCCGCGCCGGAACCCCAGCTCGGAGCTCATGCTGCGCGTGACCTGCTGGGGGTCGAAGGCGTCCGGGTCGAACGGGAGACCGTCGGGCGTCATCCGCTCGGCGACCAGGTCGTCGTAGCCACCGGGGCCGCCGCTGTCCTCCGGGGGCGGCGCACCCTCACCCGTCGTGCACCGCACCCGCGGACCGTCGGCGTCCGCGGCCACCACGTCCAGCAGACGTAGCTCCACCTCCCACCCGTCGCCGTAGTCGTAGGCGTACCGGCACGTGTCACCGGGCGAGGCGAGCAGCTCGTCGAGCCGCACGTCGCGCGCGTCCAGGCCGTCCTCGCCGTCGTCGACCTCGAACGGGCACAGGTAGACCTCGGCGCCCGGCGCGAACGGGTCACCTGTGGCGAAGCGGTGCAGGTGGTAGCCGAGCCAGCCGTAAGCGGCCTGCACGACGTCGCTCACCTCGTCCAGGAACACGTCCGAGGGCAGCTCGACCGTCCTGGTGACCGGACGGGACACGTCGGTCAGCTCCAGGCGGACCCGGTAGCGCACCGCGACATCGCGGCGCTCGTGTCGCTCTGGCGGGGCGCCCACCTCGGCGCTCTGGGCGACACCTGCCATGACGTCCTCCACCGGGCGGCCGGCCTGCACCATGGCCAGCACCTGGGCGAGGTCGGCGCGACCGAACTTCCCCACCGCCCTAGCCTGACGTCGTCCCGCAAGCTCGTCCGTCGGCTCCTCCGCCCCGCTCATGGGCCAAGCCTATGGACCTCACCAGCCCCGGGCGGCACCGAGACGAACATGCATCCGCGCAGGTTGCATCGATGCAGGTGTTCCACAGTCATCAGCCCGGAGGACCTGCTCCGCTAGTGCGTCCGCTCAGGACCACGCCCGCGCGGAACGAGCGGACCAGTAGGCCGCCGGGTCCTCGGGCTCGGCCAGCAGCTCGTCGACCTCGGCGTCCGTCAGCGACAGGTCACCGGCGGCGACGTTGCTGCGGACCTGCTCGGTCGTGACGGCGCCGGACAGGACGTGGCCCGCCCACGGCTGGGCCAGGGCCGCGGCGAGCGCGACCTAGTCGAGCGTGACCCCCCGCTCCCCCGCCAGGCGGGCGGCCGTGCGCACCGCCACCGCAGGGTCGTCGTTGCCGGGCACGAGCCGGCCGTTGGCCACGGCCTCCTTGACCACCACGGACAGCCCCGCGTCGGCGGCCTCGGCCAGCGCCGGTCCCACCGCGGGCTCGATGACGTTCCACGTCGACTGCACCACCGCGAACAACGGCTCGGCCCCGACCACCAGGTCGAGGGCACGACGGACGGAGTCAGCCTGCTGCGGTCCCGAGGTGGAGAAGCCCACCCGGGTCCCCGCGTCGCGTAGGCGCGCGAGGTGGGCGTGCAGGGCGGTGTCGGTCCAGGCCGGGCTGTCCGGGGTGAGCGAGTGCACCTGGTAGACCGCGAGCCGGTCGCCGAGCAGCGTCACGCTCTGCCTGTGCTGCTCCAGGAACGCTGCCGCCGAGTGGTCCTTCACCTCGTGCACGTCGGCGTCCAGCCGCCACCCACCCACGTAGCGGTAGCCCCACTTGGACGCCACCACCACGTCGTCGACCTCGGGGTGCGCCGCGAGCCAGCCGGCCAGAAACTCCTCCGCTCGACCGTAGGACCGGGCGGCGTCGAGGTAGCGCACCCCGGCGGCGTGGGCCGCGTCGAGCACCTGCCAGCTGCGGGTTCGCAGGGCCTCCACCGAGCGGTCCCGGCCCAGGTCGTCGCTGCGTCCGGTCGTGATGTACGCGGGACGACCCGCCGCGGCCAGGCCGAGCCCCAGCCGTTCCGCCGGACGCGCACCCGTCCCCCGCGTCGCGACGTTCCCACCGGCCGGCACGAGCCGAGCGTAGGCCCGGCGAGGGCCGACCGGGCGTGGTGGTCGTGACCGTGCCCCCGGCGCCTACCGCCGTCCGCCGCCGACGGGTGACCCTGGCCCGACGCCCGTACCTGTGTCCGGGGCTCTCCCTACCGTCGTGGGATGGAGTGGTTCGGGCTCGGTCTGGTCGCAGCGCTGGCGTTCTTCTGGTGGCTCGGCCGTGACCCGGCGCCGCCTGCTCCACGACCTGGGGCAGGGGCCGGGCAGACGCCTCCGGGTGCCGCGCCGGTCGCCCGGACCGCCGTCGGTGCGGGCACGGGGTTGATGGGTGCCGAGGTGCTGCGTCGAGCCACCGACATGAACGACCCCGACGGGACGTTCATGGACGGGTACGTGGCGGGTCGACTGACCGAGCGGGCCGAGGCGAGGGACGAGCTGGAGGCCGCCCGTCAGCAGTCCGACGAGCTCGACACGTCGTACCGCTGGTCGGGGTCGGACGACGCGGCGTGGGAGGGGACCGACGACTTCGGGGACCACACCAGCGACGGAGACCTGTCCGACGACTGGTAGCGGCCACCCGGTGAGCAGGTCCCCGTCCCCTAGCTACCCGTACGGCCACCCCGCTCAGCACCCCGTGCAGTACTCCGGACAAGCACCCGTGCAGTACGTGCAGTCCAGCACCGACGGCCTGGCTGTCGCGTCCCTCGTCCTGGGCATCCTGGGGCTGCTGAGCTTCGGAGTGGTGTCGATCGCCGCGATCATCACCGGGCACATCGCGCTCACGGGGCAGAAGGCCAAGGACGGCTTCGGGCGCGGCCAGGCCATCGCCGGCCTGGTCATGGGCTACCTGCCCGTCCTGGGATGGCTGCTGTTCTGGGGGTTCGTGCTCCTGGTCGGCGTCGGCGCGAGCGCGGGCAGCGCGACAGGCTGAGCCGGGCCACGACCCGACCAGTTCGACCGGGTCAGTCCACCAGTCGGGCGAGTGTGACCGCACATCCGGATCGCGACGAGCCTGGGCACCTACGCGAGCAAGCGGCAGACGGCACGAGTCGGCGCTCACGGTAGTGCCCATATCCCGCTGAAGGTAGCCTTCGCGTCCCGCTAAAGGTATCGTTCGGCCGGTGGGGTACCTACCGCGCACCGTCGACCGGCAGCTGGACGAGCTCCTCCCCGAGCTCGCCGCCATCGCGCTCGACGGACCCAAGGGAGTCGGCAAGACCGAGACCGCGGAACGCCGTGCGGCCAGCCTGTTCAAGCTGGACTCTCGCGCCCGGCGGAGCGTCGTCCAGGCCGACCCGGAGGCTGTTCTCCGCGCAGTTCCCCCCGTCCTGGTCGACGAGTGGCAGCTGGTGCCAGAGGTATGGGACGTCGTGCGTCGCCAGGTGGACGCCGACCCCACTCCTGGGCAGTTCCTGCTGACCGGGAGTGCGAGTCCGCGTCCGGGGGCCACGGCCCACTCCGGTGCCGGCCGGATCGTTCGGTTGCGGATGCGGCCGATGACGCTCGCCGAACGCCAGCTCGAGACGCCGACCGTCAGCCTGGGCGAGCTGCTGCAGCACCCCGGGACCGCCGTCGGCGGCGAGACCACCGTGACCCTGCCGGACTATGTCGACGAGATCCTCCGCTCCGGGCTGCCTGGCATCCGTGGTCTGGCCCCCCGCGCCCGCCGGGCCCAGCTGGACGGCTACCTGCAGGGTGTCGTCGACCGAGACGTGCCCGAGAACGGTCTCGCCGTCCGCAAGACCTCGGTGCTCCTGGGGTGGCTGCGCGCCTACGCCGCAGCCACGTCGACGTCGACCGCCTACGCGCGCATCCTGGACGCCGCCACCCCCGGTGAGTCCGACAAGCCGGCCAAGACCACCGGCATCGCCTACCGGGACGTCCTGACGCAGCTCTGGCTGCTGGATCCGGTCCCCGGGTGGGCACCGACGACCAACCCGTTCACGCGGCTGCAGCAGGCACCCAAGCACCACCTGGCTGATCCCGCGCTGGCAGCTCGCTTGCTCGGAGCCAGCGAGACCACGCTGCTGTCCGGCGACGGGGACGTGCTGGGCGTACGCGACGGCACGCTGCTGGGTCACCTGTTCGAGTCGCTGGCCACCCTCAGCATCCGCGTCGCCGCCCAGGCCGCAGAGGCGACAACGGCCCACCTGCGCACCCGCGACGGAGACCACGAGGTCGACCTCCTCGTCGTCCGCGACGACGGCCGAGTGCTGGCGATCGAGGTCAAGCTGGCTGCCACCGTCACCGACCGAGACGTCCGGCACCTGACGTGGCTGCGGCGTTCGCTGGGTGACGGCCTGCTCGGAGCCGTGGTGCTCACCACCGGTCCGACGGCCTACCGCCGCCCCGACGGCATCGCCGTCGTGCCGCTGGCCCTGCTCGGACCCTGACCGCGTCTCACGTGCCGCACCCGCTCCGGACCGCCGGTGCTCGACCGCGCGTTCCGCCCGAGCCGGACGTCGGTCATCACCTGAGCCGTCAGTCGACGAGCCGGTCCAGCTGCGCCCGCAGCACCTCCGGGTCCCGGCGCGCCTGCGCGCCCAGACGGGTGAGCAGCAGCCGTCCCTTGTACCGACGCAGGAGCTTCAGCGACATCGCCCCGGTCCGGACCTCCAGCACCGGAAGGGTCCACGCCTCGCGGTTGCCGGCGCCGATCCACTCCTCGCCCAACCCCCAGGCCTCGAACGCGGCTCGCACGTCGGCCGGTCGCAGGTGACCGGCGGCGGTCAGCTCCAACCCGTGGCTGCTCACCCGCTCCAGCAACCACTGGTAGCGCTCGAGCCGCACGCTCGGGCGCGAGCCCTGCCGGAACCGCAGCGCCATCAGGATGTCGCGGGTGGTCTCGTCCGGGTCGAAGGCGTCGGGGTCGAACGGTCGGCCGTCGTAGGTGGCGCGCTCAACAACCAGCTCCTCGTAGCCATCGGCTCCCCCGCAGTCCTCCGGCGGCGACGCCCCCTCACCGCCGAGGCATCGCACCCGGGCCTCACCGGGCTCCGCGGGCCGGACGTCCCGCAGGCGCAGGTGCACCTCCCAGCCGTCGCCGTAGTCGTAGGCGTAGGTGCACGCCTCGCCGGGCTCGCCCAGCAGCTCGTCCAGGCGCACCCCACGGGCGTCCACCCCGGGCTCACCGTCGTCGACCTCGAACGGGCACAGGTACGCCTCTGCGTCCTCGGCGAAAGGGTCGCCGATCGCGAACCGGTGCAGGTGGTAACCGTGCCAGCCGAACGCGGCCTGGACGACGTCGCTGACCTCGTCCAGGAACATGTCCGACGGCAGGTCGAGGACTCGGACCACCGGCCGCGCCAGCAGCGGCATCCCGACCCGGACCAGGTACCGGACGGGCACGTCACGACGCGGGTGACGCGGCCGGGCCGCGATCGCGGCGAACCCCTCGGCCAACCGCCCGTCCCCCATCATGGCCAGGATCTGGTCCGGATCAGCCCGATCGATCGTGCGGTTCCACTCCAGCGCGGCCCTGCGTCGCTGCTCCTCGTCCGGTGAGTGGCTCACGGGGGCCAGGCTAGGAGGGCGGGGCGCCAGTACCACTCGCGGTCCACAGCCCACGATCCGACACTCTGGCCCCCGTGACCGACGCCCTGCTCGAGATCTGGACCGCGGCCACGGCCACGGCGCCCCGCCCCGGACCGGTGCCCGTCCTGCTGCTCGGCGTGGTCGCGCTCGTCCTGGCGCAGGTGCCGCTGCTGCGGCAGGCGGTGACCGTGGTGCACGAGGCCGGGCACGCCGTCGTCGCGGTGTGCGTGGGGCGCCGCGTGAGCGGCATCCGCCTGCACGCGGACGCCTCCGGGCTCACCCTGTCCCGAGGCCGGCCGCGCGGGCCGGGCATGGTCGCGACCCTGCTGGCGGGCTACCCCGCCCCGACGCTCCTGGGGGTCGCAGGGGCCGCCGTGGTGGCGAACGGCCGAGCCGCGGGGCTGCTGTGGGCACTCGTGCTGGGCACCGCCGTCCTCGTGCTCGCCGTCCGCAACGTGTACGGGCTCCTGGTCCTGCTCGTGCTGGGCGCAGGTGTCGCCACTGCGAGCTGGGTCCTGCCGCCGACCGTCCTGGGCTGGGTCGCCGTCCTGCTGGTGTGGACGCTGCTGCTCACCGCGCCCCGCACGGTGCTCGAGCTGTTCGGCACCCCGTCCCGGCGCGACACCCGCTCCGACCCCGCCCAGCTCGCGCGCGTCACGGGCGTACCGCGCCTGCTGTGGCTGCTGCTGCTCCTCGGGCTGACCGTCGCCGGCGCCGCGCTGGGTGGGTGGCTGCTGCTGCGGTGACTTCGTGTACCCGGCACACGGAGCGTCTGCCTGCTCACCTCACCCCAGCAGGGCCACCCGCAGCTCCTCCGGGGACGAGAGGACCCGCTCGACCCCGGCGGCCTCCAGCTCGCCGGGCTCGGCGTAGCCCCAGCCCACGCCGAGGCAGCGCAGGCCGTGCTCGGCGGAGCCTTCGACGTCGTGCACCCGGTCCCCGACCATGACCGGCAGGTCCGCGCCCGTGGGGTGGCCGAGCCGCCGTAGCGCCTCTCCGACGACCGACGCCTTCGTGGGTCGCTCCCCCGTCATCGTGTCGCCCACGATCTCGGTGAACAGCTCGGTCCAGCCGTGCTGGGTGAGGATGCTGCGGGCGAACGGTTCGGCCTTGCTGGTCGCCACCGTCATGGTCACGCCCGCGGCGGACAGGGCGTGCAGCAGCTCCGCGATGCCCTCGTAGGGCGTGCCGTCGGCGTAGCCGCCGTCGCCGTAGATCCGGCGGTACACCGGAAGCACCGCCGCGGTGCCGGCGTCGCCGACGATCGCGGGCAGCGAGCGGTACAGCGGCGGGCCGAGCAGGTGCGTCCCGACGGCGGCGTCCGGCACGTCGAGCCCGACCTCCTCGATGGCGCGACGCAGCGAGCCGAGGATCCCGGGGGCGGAGTCGACGAGGGTGCCGTCGAGGTCGAGCAGCACATGGGTGAGCACGACGACCATCATCGCGGTCGCCGCGTCGGACCCCGTTCCCGCGGGCGTCCGCGAGCCGATCGACCGTCGCGCGCATCCGCACCAGGAACGCCGGCGACGCTCATGGCCGAGGCTCGCCCGAGGCGACGCCGGTCGAGCAGGGCGTTAGCCAGGTCCGTGCAGGCGACTCGCACCGCGTCCCAGGTCGCCCGCTGACCAGTCACGCACGAGGTCCCCGCCGGGAGGAGGAGCGTGCATGCTCCTGTCCCGGCGGGGACCTCGGTGGTGACGGGCTACCGGGGCGCGAGCGCCGCGATGGCGTCGAGCAGGGCGGCGTTGGCCGCGTTGACGTCGGCCTGGGTGCCACCGCGGGCCATGATCCGCTCCGCCTGGCCCAGGGCCACCCGCACCGCGGCGATGCTGCGGCCGGTGTAGGCGTAGCCGCGCAGGTTCAGCGCGTCGACCGAGTCGATGGTCTCTCCGAGGGTCGACGTGTCGGTCACCGGCTGCGCCAGACCGAGCCAGCCCTCCGGGTCGGCCGTGGCCGCCGCGCCGAGCTTCTCCGAGAAGTCGCTGTTGAAGATCAGCGGGTTGTGGGTGGACCGCCAGCTCAGCTGGTCGGTCAGACCCCAGAACGTCACCCGGTCGATGTCCTGGCTGTACTTCTTGTACACGGCGAAGTACTCGGCGAACCGCTGCGCCTGGATGGCCTCGAGCTCGGCGCGGTTGTCGATCTTTCCGACCCAGTAGGTGAACGGCTCGCGCGAGATCCGGTCCTTGACCGACGGGTCGGTCAGGTCGCGGTAGCTGGCCCGGCTGTCGCCCTCGGGCTGGCCGTTGTAGGCCTCCCAGACCTGCAGGTCGAGCTCGCTGATGTTGGCGGTGAACCCCGCCTCGACGATCAGCTGGATGGACCGCTCGACCGACGCGACGTCCGAGCACGCGCCGGGCTGCCACTCCTCGGCGTCGTCGTCGACCAGCTCGGGCAGCCGGGTCGTGTCCGAGCAGGCGAACGCCGGGGTCTGGTTGATGTAGTTGTGCGACTGCATGCCGAGCGACTCGACGAGCTGCCGGGGGTCGTCCGGGTGCTCCGCGGCGTACCGCTCGTTGAGCTCGGTGGCCATGGTGATGATGGCCTGCGCCTTGCCCTCGGACTGGAACACGTTGAAGTCGTTGTACTCGAGCTTCGCCTCCGGGCCGTGCTCCCGGGCCAGGACGAAGGCGTCGTAGATGAAGTCGCCCGGGCTCTCCCCGGCCGCGGCGTCCGTGCCGTTGGCGTAGGCGGAGTACCAGTTGGACTGACCACCCCGCGGACCGCCGCGCAGGTAGTCGCGCCAGTCCTCGGTCGCGGGGTCGAACTCGGAGATCTCGTCGACGAACGCCTCGTTGACGACGTCCCACGACGTGATGCGGCCGCTGAAGTGGTCCAGCACGGACTCGACGTAGCGCTCCATGTTGGCCTCGGCCAGGTCACGGGTGCCGCCGGTCGCGCCGGTGTTGAGCCGCGGCGGGGACTGGCTGTGCCAGACCAGCACGTGCCCGTGCACCTTCATGCCGCGGGCCAGGGTCTGGTTCACGAAGCTGTCGGCGTTGCCGAAGGTGAACCGGAACTCGCCCGTCGTGGGGTTGATGTTGTTGTTGGGCAGCAGCTGGTCCGGCTTCATGTTGTTCTCGGCCGTCATGATGTTGTAGTGCCGGGCGACCGTGCTGGAGTTCGGCGAGCCGGCCGCGTAGGTGGCGTTGCCGGAGTAGATGTTGCCCACGTCGAAGTAGTCGCTGTAGGCGTCCTTCAGCGAGGCCATCTGCGGCCGGAACGTGGTGTCGAGGACGACGTCGCCCTCGGGCATCGTGAACGAGCCGACCCGGGCGCCGATCCAGTCGAGCTCGGTCGACGTCCAGCCGCCCCACACCTGGCCGGCCGCGGGCGTCGCCGTCAGGCTGACCGTGTCGCCGGCCTCGTAGCTGCCCTCACCCGAGACGGACCCGCTCCCGGTGACGGTGATGTCGACGTCGAAGGTCTCCTCGACGGTGGTGCTGTAGGCGGGTGCGCCCAGGCCGACCACTGCGACGGCGGCCGCCAGGCCGGCGCCCACCCACCGCCTCAGGCGGGGCTGACCTGCGAGCGGTGCTGTCGATGGTGGGGCTCCGTGCTCCAGCGTGTGACGAGACATCGTCATCCCTTCCGCGTCCTGATCGACTTAGGTGACCTGGCGGGCAGGGAGTCACGACCCCGTGCTCATCGCTTCCCGCACCGCACGTGGACCCCGCACCGGTCCCCGCCCGTCGTCGGCGACGACCAGGGGTTCCACCGGTTCGATAACGTTTTACATCGTGGGCCGACGTCAACGTAGGTCGGCGGTCAGGGCCTCGTCAAGGGTCATCACCGCGGTCATGACTGCGAGCGGTCGGGCCCGGCGGGTGCCCGCCGTGGGTCCCCCACCGGGCCGTCGCCGGGCCGTCGCCGGGAGTGTCGACCGCATCATGGACATCCGTCCGACTCGAACGACCGTCCGAGAACGCGACGATGCGCCGTCGAGGACGCAGACCGACGGTTGCTGCGGTGGCGGCAGGCCGCCCACGGCGCACGTGCCGCATCTCGTACACGCGATCGAGTCGAACAACCGGTCAAGATCGAGGGTGCCCGCGCGGGACCGGCCCCGCCCCTCCACGCTCGGGCAGGATCAGTGGCGTGAGCACCCCGGAGCCGACCACCCACACCCTCGACGTCGCCGCGCTGCGCCGGCACTTCCCACAGCTGACGGACGGCACGGCGTTCTTCGACGGACCGGGTGGCACGCAGACCCCCGACGTGGTCGCCGACGCCATCCGGGACGCCCTGCTCGCACCGCTGGCCAACCGGGGCACCGTCACGACGGCCGCCCGCAACGCCGACGACCTCACCCGCGCGGGGCGCGCCGCCGTCGCCGACCTGCTGGGCGTGGCCCCGTCGACGGTGGTGTTCGGTCGCAGCGCCACCGAGCTGACGTTCCAGCTCGCCCGGACGCTGGCCCGCAGCTGGGGCCCCGGTGACGAGGTCGTCGTCACCCGGCTCGACCACGACGCCAACATCCGGCCCTGGGTGCTGGCCGCGGAGGCCGTCGGCGCCACCGTCCGGTGGGCCCCGTTCGACCCCGCCACCGGTGAGCTGCACGCCGACGAGGTCGCCGCTCTCGTCACCGAGCGCACCCGCCTGGTCGCGGTGACCGGCGCGTCCAACCTGGTCGGCACCCGGCCCGACCTGCCTGCCGTCGCCGCCACCGCCCACGCGGTCGGTGCGCTGGTCCACGTGGACGGCGTCCACCTGGTCGCGCACTCCCCCGTCGACGTCGGGGCCCTCGGGGCCGACACGTTCACGTGCTCGCCGTACAAGTTCATGGGCCCCCACCTGGGTGTGCTGGCCGGTCGCGCGGACCTGCTGGAGCAGCTGCGTCCCGACAAGCTCGCCCCCAGCTCCGACGACGTGCCGGAGCGCTTCGAGCTGGGCACGCTGCCCTACGAGCTGATCGCCGGGACGACCGCGGCCGTCGACCTGATCGCCGGGCTCGCACCTGCCGCCGCCGACCTCGACCGCCGCGCCCGCCTCGTGGCGTCGATGACCGTGGTCGAGCAGCACGAGGACCGCCTGCGGGAGCGGATCGAGGGAGGGCTGGCCGACCTGGGGCTCACCGTCCGGTCCCGCGCGGTCAGCCGCACCCCCACCCTGCTGTGCACGTCGTCGGACCGGCCCGCCGCCGACCTGATGCACGCGCTGGCCGCGGCCGGCGTGAACGCCCCGGCCGGTCACTTCTACGCCCTCGAGGCCAGCCGCTGGCTCGGTCTGGGCGACGACGGCGGCCTGCGGATCGGCGTCGCACCGTACACCGACGACCAGGACGTCGACCGGCTGCTGACGGCGCTCGCCGCCGCGGTGTGAGCGGCGGTCCAGCCTCGCGGGGCTCGACTCCCGCGCTCGGCGCGCGAGACCTCGGCTGACCGGCCGACGCCCGGGCGGGGCCGGGCCGGCGGGAACGGGCGATCCGGCGCGCGCCGACCGCACCGCGACTACGGTGTGCGGGCGCCGTGCTGGACCGGGTCGGGAAGGAGGCATCGTGCTGGACGTCTCGCTCGACCTGCTGCCCGAACCCGGTGCCGCCGGGACGGCACGCCGATGGGCCAGCGAAGCGCTCGCGGCCTCCGTCGGCCGGGACGCCACCGACACGGTCGAGCTGGTCCTCACCGAGCTCGTCCAGAACGCGGTGTTCCACGCCAACACCCCGATGACCGCCACGCTGCGCGTCGACCGGTCCGGTGTGTGCGTGGCCGTGGCCGACGGCTCGGCCGTGCTGCCCTCATCCGGGCTCACGGACGCAGCGGCCATGTCCGGTCGGGGCCTGCTGATGGTCGGGGCGGTGGCCACCGACTGGGGCGCCGACGCCCGTCCCGGCGGCAAGGTGGTCTGGGCGGTCGTCCCGGCCCATCCGGCCGACCAGGCGGACACGGACGTCACCGTCGGCGAGCTGCTGGACCGGTGGTCGAACGACGGGCCCACCCCGCTGCAGCGTGACGACCGCGCACCGCTCGTCGTCCGTGGCCTGCCGACCAGCACGATGCTCGCCGTGAAGACGCACAACGACGACGTCTTCCGCGAGCTCACCCTGTGCGCCATGGCCGGCGACGACCTGCACCGCGGTCCGGCCGGCGACGTGGGAGGCCTGGCGGAACGGGCCCGGGTGGTGCTCGCGTCGTTCGCCGACGGCCGCCAGCAGGTCCGCAACCAGGTGCTGTCCGCCGTCCAGGCCGGCGCCGGGACCTTCGACCTCACCCTCGCGGTGGACGACCGCGCCCTCGCCGTCCTCGCTGACTACCTCGACATCCTCGAACGGGCCGACGAGTGGTCGGCCCGCGGCATGCTGCTGAGCGAGCCTGCGGACCCCGAGGTCCTCGCCGTGAGACGCGACTACCTGACCCGGTTGCTCGCCCAGCTCCCCGACCGCTGAGGTGGGCGGGCCGGACCGCGGCGTGCCCGGCTGACCAGCGGGGCCTAGCGTCCTCGTCATGGCTGACACCGTCATCGTCTTCACCCGGCGGGGCCTGGACGAGTTGTCCGGGGTCGACGGGCTGGAACCCGTCCTGGTCGACGCGTCCGACCGGAGCAGCTGGCCCGGGCAGGCCCGCGCCGTCGTCGCCGCGGGCGCATCGACCGGGGGCGTGCTCGACGTGGTCGAGGCCGTCGAGGGCGTCGAGGTGGTGCAGACGCTGTCGGCCGGGGTCGAGGCGTGGCTGGGCCGGGTGCCCGAGGGCGTGTCGTTGGTCAACGGTCGCGGCGCCCACGGCGGTTCGACCGCCGAGTGGGCCGTCACGGTGCTGCTGGCGTTGCGCCGCGGCATCCCGGGCTTCGTCCGCCAGCAGGACCGCCACGACTGGTCCGAGGTCGGCTCGCCGGGGCTGCAGGACGCGCACGTGGTCGTCGTCGGTGCGGGCGACCTGGGCGAGCAGACCCGGCGCCGCCTGGACGGGTTCGGCTGCACGGTGACGCTGGTCGCGCGCACCGCTCGGGACGGCGTCCACGGGATCGACGACCTGCCCGACCTGCTGCCCACCGCGGACGCCGTGGTGCTGGTCGTGCCGCTCACCGAGGCGACCCGGGGGCTGGTGGACGCCGCGTTCCTGGCCCGGATGAAGGACGGCGCCGCCCTGGTCAACGCCGCCCGCGGCCCGGTCGTCGACACCGACGCCCTGCTTGCCGAGCTGCAGCAGGGCCGCCTCGTCGCGGGGCTGGACGTCACCGACCCGGAACCGCTGCCGGCCGACCACCCCCTGTGGGACGCACCGGGCCTGCTGCTGACCCCGCACGTGGGTGGGCACACCGTCGGCTCGGACGAGCGCGCCTGGGCGGTCGCCCGGGAGCAGCTGCAGATGCTCGCCCGCGGGGAGCAGCCGAGCAACACCGTGGGCACCGACTACTGACGCCGACGTCTCCCCGGATCGGACGGTCGACCGACCCGAACGGTCGACCGACTCGGACGGTCGACCGACTTGGACGCTCGACCGACTTGGACGCTCGACCGACTTGGACGCTCGACCGACTTGGACGCTCGGTCGACCCGGCGGCCTCCGGCCCGGCGACGGCGGCCCGCCTCAGCCCCCTGACCCTGGCCCGGCCCCCTTGCGCGGGTAGGCCGTCTCGCCCCGCGCGAGCCTCGCGACGTCCTGCTCGATCCGCCGGGCGCGGGTCTCCGGCTTGGCGGCCGTGGTGACCCGGAACAGCACCGCGTACCGGTTCTGCGCGTCCAGGGAGTCGAACAGCGCCTGGGCGGCGGGCTCGGCCGCGAGCGCCGCGGCCAGGTCGTCGGGCACCTGGATGCTGGCCGGCCCGGCGTAGGCCGCGTCCCACCGCCCGTCGGCCTTGGCCCGCTCGACCTCGGCCAGGCCGTTGGGCTGCATCCGACCGGCCGCGACCAGGTCGGCCACGTACCCGACGTTGCGCCTGGACCACAGGCTGCGGGCCCGACGCGGCGTGAACCGCTGCCGGTACACGGCGTCGTCGATGCTCTTGGCCTGCCCGTCGATCCACCCCTGGCACAGCGCCTCCTGCAGCGCCTGGGCGTAGGTCAGGCTCGTCGGGGTGGTCGTGCCCTTCTTGGCCAGCACCAGCCACACCCCGGTCTGCTCGTGGACGTGCTCGGCGAGCCACGCCCGCCAGGCCTCGACGTCGGGGACCACCAGCTCCTGCGCCTGCTCCGCCACGTCGGGATCGTGCCACCGGGGGCCGACAACCGACCTCCTCCCGCCGGACGACCGCGCTGTCGGACCCCCCGGGCAGGCTCCTGCGATGACCTGGCAGACGCACCCCGTCACACCGGACCGGTTCGAGGACTTCGCGGACGTGGTCAACCCGAACCGGCGCGCGACGCACTGCTGGTGCCTGTCCCACCGGCTCGGCCAGCCGCAGATCGCCGAGCTCGGCGGTGGCGACCGGGAGCAGGCGATGCGCCGGCTCTGCGAGCGGGAGCACCCGCCCGGGGTCGTCACCTACCGCGACGGCGTGCCCGTCGGCTGGGCCAGCATCAGCCCGAGGGCCGAGATCCCCCGCCTCGTCGGCAGCCGGCTCATCCGCCCCGTCGACGACGTGCCCGTGTGGTCGGTCATCTGCGTCGTGGTCCGCAGCGGGTACCGCCGGCAAGGGGTCAGCACGGCCCTGCTGGAGGGGGCGGTCGCCTACGCGGGCGAGCACGGCGCCCCCGCGGTCGAGGCCCACCCGGTCGACCCGCCGGGCCGGATGGACACGACCATGGCGTTCGTCGGCACCCGCGCCATGTTCGAGCGGGTCGGGTTCTCGGTCGTGGGCCGGACCGAGGCCGTCGCGTCGCGGCTGCCGCGGCTCGTCATGCGCCGCACGCTCGGGTGATCAGACGCGTATCAGGAACCCCCTCCGACGCGTCCTGGGGTTCCCGGCACCGCCCGGTACCCGTGACGGCGCCCCGAGACCTGAGGAGCCGTCATGGACCGACCCCGGAACCGCCGTCCCCGCACCCGGCGGGCGCTCGTCCCCCTGCTCGCCACCCTGGCCCTGCTGCTGCCGGTGCTGCTCGCGCCCACGTCCGCGCAGGCCGCGCCCTACTGCGGCATCAGGTGGGGCTCGTTGGCCAAGTCGTCCTCCGCCACGGTCAACGCCCCCGCCCCGCCCGGGCACCTCGTGGGGGTCCGCTCCGGGCGGCACGGCTGCTACGACCGGCTGGTGCTGGACGTGGACGGCGAGATGTACGGCTACGACGTCCGGTACGTGTCGGCGGTCCGCCAGGACGGCTCGGGCTTCGTCGTCCCCACCGCGGGCGGCGCCCGGCTGCAGGTGGTGCTGCGGGCCCCCGCCTACGACGACCGAGGCCGGTCCACCTACACCCCGACCAACCCGGCGAGGTTGACCGACGTGCGCGGGTACTCCACGTTCCGGCAGGTCACCTGGGCCGGCTCGTTCGAGGGGCAGACGACCGTCGGGCTGGGCGTGCGGGCGCGGCTGCCGTTCCGGGTCCTCACCCTCGCCGGTCCCGGGGACACCTCGCGGCTGGTGGTGGACGTCGCCCACCGGTGGTGAGACGGGCCCCCCCGGCTCAGCAGCCCTTGGCCCGCAGCACGGCCCCGGCGGCCGAGACCACCCGGTCCTCGTCCAGGCGGCCCTCGGCCACCTCCACCTCCAGCTCGTCCAGCAGGTCGCCCAGGTCCTCGGGCGCGACGAGCAGGGCCATGTCCGCCCCGGCCTGCAGGGCCCGGCGCGCCGCCTCCAGCTGACCGAAGCCGTCCCGCACCGCCCGCATGTTGCTCAGGTCGTCCGTCACGACCAGACCCTCGAAGCCCACCTCGCCCCGCAGCGCGTCGTACACCGCGGGGTCCAGCGAGGACGGCACGTCCGGCGACGACGACAGCCCCGGGACGTCCAGGTGGCCGACCATCACGGCCACCTCGCCCTCCTCCGGCAGCACCCGGTACGGGACGACGTCCCGCTCCAGCAGCTCCGACCACGGCGGTGTCGTCACCCGGCTGACGTGGGAGTCGCCGTCGGCCCGGCCGTGCCCCGGGAAGTGCTTGAGGGTCGGGAGGACGCCCGCCGCCCGCAGCCCGTCGGCGAAGGCCCCGGCGTCGGCCGCGACGTCGTCGGCGGACTCCGCGAACGCCCGGTCCCCGATGACCTCACCGTCCGCCTGCCCGCCCAGGTCCACCACGGGGGCGAAGTCCACGGTGACGCCGACGTCGGCCAGCGCCCGGCCCCGCTCCTCGGCCAGGGCCCGCACCTGCGGCGGCGTCAGCACACCCAGCTCCTTCGCGCTGGGCAGGTCACCGGCCAGCGCGTCCAGGCGCTGCACCCGGCCGCCCTCGTCGTCGACGGCCACCAGCGGCGCGGTCGGGGGCTCCCCGAGGTCCAGCAGGACCCCGGAGGTGAACACGGTGGTGCTCTCACCGCGGACGAACACCCCACCGACGGGTTCGTCCCCCGCCACGAGCGACCGCACGTCGTCGTCCGAGCCGCCGTCGACGCCCAGGAAGAGGGTCTGCGCCAGCTGCTGGCGCAGGCTGAGCGCGGCGGCGGACGGGCACGGCGGCGGGGGCGCCGGCCCCGCCTCGGCGGCCGCGTCGGAGGCCTCCGCCATCGGCTGGTCGAGCGTCCCCACGGGGAGGGGGTCCTGCGTCCGCGGCCCGGGGTCCACCCCGAGCGGCAGCGGGACCGATGACACGTCCTCCTCAGGGCCGGGGCGGCCGCACGCGGACGGCACCGTCATGACCCCGACGACCAGGAGCGCACCGACGACGCGGCGGAGCGCTGCGGTGGCGCGACCGCGCGTCGGGGCTGCGTCGTCCATCGGCAGGCAGCATGTCAGTCCCGGCGCCACCCCGCAGACGGATCGCGTCCTGGACGTCAGCTGCTCCGCCGGCGACCCGCGACCCGCGACCCGCGACCCGAGGCCAGTGACCGGCAACCGGCGACCAGTGACCGGGGCCCCAGACCGTCACCCGCCGCTCCCGGGCCGTTGGGTCCCCGTTCACCACCCCGACACCGGCCGCGGCCACCGTGACGACACGTGACCACACCCCCCAGACCACGTGCCCTCGCGGCCGGCGCCGCGCTGCTGGCCCTGCCGCTCGCCCTCGGGACGTCGCTGCCCGCGTGGGCCGCGAACCCCGGCCCGACCACCGCGGAGCAGCGGAGCGCGGCCGGCTCCGACACCGGCGAGCCGCTCACCCAGGTGGAGCGCCTCGCCGGCGACCGCCTGACCGTCAGCAGCAGCTCGACCGACGTGGCGCCCGGGGTGGAGCGGACCTCGGCCCGCTTCCTCGACGCGCGGGGCTGGCTCGACGTGGACCTGCTGAGGGTGGACCTGGCCGGCGGCGCCAACGACCTGCAGCTGCTCACCCCGGAGTTCGTGGCCGACACGGCGACCGTGCCCGAGATGGCCGCCGGCACCGGCAGCGTGGCCGCGATCAACGGCGACTTCTTCCACATCAGCGGCTCGGGCGCGGCCCTGGGCGGCGAGGTCCGTGACGGCGAGGTCCGCAAGGGCCCCGACCCGGGCCGCACCAACCACGCCGGGTTGACCACCGACGGCCTGGGCTCGCTGGCCAGCCTGGTCCTCGCGGGAACCGTGACCGCGGGCGGCACGGAGCACCCGCTGGCGGGGCTCAACCAGCAGGGCCTGGCCGCCGGGGTCGCCGTCTACACGCCCGAGTGGGGCGACGTGGCCGACCTGACCTACGCCGTGGGCGGGCAGACGGCCACCTTCGTCGCGGTCACCGGCACCCCGACCGCGGGCACCGTCGCCTCGGTCACCACCGACCTGGCCTCGACCACCATCCCCGAGGACGGCTACCTGCTGCTGGGCCGCGGCGCCACCGCCGCCCCGCTGGCCGCGCTGCAGCCCGGCGACCCCGTCGGCTACGCCCTGGACCTGCGCGGCGACGCGCAGATGCGGGTCGCGCTGGCCGGCGGCGACGTCCTGGTCCGCGACGGCGTCGTGCCCAGCACCCTCAACGACGTCGACCTGGCCCCCCGCACGGCCATCGGGTTCGGCGACGACGGCGAGACGATGTACCTGCTGGTCATCGACGGTCGGCAGTCGGACTCCCGCGGCACCACCATCCGCGAGACCGGCGAGGTCCTGCGCGACGCGGGCGCCGAGGACGGTCTCAACCTGGACGGCGGCGGGTCGAGCACGATGCTCGCGCGCTCGGCCGGCGACGCCGAGCCGACGCTGGTCAACGACCCGTCCGACGGCGGCCTGCGGGCCGACGCCAACGGCCTGGGCCTGACCACCGCCCCGGGCAGCGGGCGGCCCGTCGGGATCCGCATCGCCCCCCTCGACGCCGTCACGCCGGGCACGGCCGACGACGTGGTCGGCCTGTCCGACGGCCTCGACCGGGTGTTCCCCGGCCTGACCCGGCGGCTGTCGGGCACCCCCCACGACGAGACGTTCGGCCCGGCCCCGGCCGCGGTGCGCTGGACCAGCGACCGCACCCAGACCGCGTCGGTCCGTCAGGACGCCGACGGCGACGCGCTCGTCACCGGTCGCCGTACCGGCACCACCCAGGTCGTCGCCACCGCGGGCCGCGGCACCGGCGCCGTCCGGGCGACCAGCGAGGTCCGTGTCCTGGGCCGGCTGCAGCGCCTCGCCGTCGAGCCCGCCACCGTGGCGCTGGAGGACGCGGGCGCCTCGACCCGCATGGTCGTCGTCGGCTTCGACGCCGACGGGTTCCGCGCCCCGGTCGACCCGATGGACGTCGAGGTCACCGCGGCCGACGACGTCGTCGACGTGACCGCCGACGGGGTCGGCTACACCGTCACCGCGACCACGGGGGGCGAGGCGACCGTGCTGACGGTCCGCGTCGGTGACGTCGTCACCTACGTCCCCGTCACCACCGGGCTGGCCACGCTCGACGTCGAGGACTTCGCGTTCGGCGGCGGCGTGGGCGGTTGGTACGCCAGCGAGGTCGGCGCCCCCGGCCCGCGCCTGAGCAGCACCACCGGACGCGACGGCACCGCCGCGAGCGCGCTGCGGCTGGACTACGACTTCAGCGGCACCCGCTCCACCCGCGCCGCCTACATGAACACCCCGGGCCTGGCCCTGCCGCTGCCCGGGGAGCCCCGACGGATCCGCATGAGCGTCGACGGCGACGGGCGCGGCGCCTGGTTCCGGGCCGTCGTCCGCGACGCGGCCGGCACCACCTACACCGTCAACCTCACCGAGCAGGCCTCCGGTGTCAGCTGGACCGGGTGGCGCACCGTCAGCGCCGCGATCCCGGCCGGCGTGCAGTACCCGCTGACCCTGCGGCAGGTGTACCCGGTGGAGACCGTGGGCGCCGAGCGGTACACCGGCAGCCTGGCGATCGACGACCTGGCCGTCGACGTCGCGCAGTCGGTCGACGTGCCCGCCACCGAGCAGGTGCAGGACCGCATCGTGCTGGGCAGCGAGGACGCGGGCGCCGACTCGTTCGACTCCGTCGTCGCCGGCGAGGACCACGACGACCGGTGGACGTTCGCCGTCATGAACGACGCCCAGTTCACCGCGGCCGGCGCCGCGGGGACCGTCGTGCGCGACACCCGCCGGGTGCTGCGCGAGATCGTCGCCGCCGACCCGGAGTTCCTCGTCATCAACGGCGACTTCGTCGACACGTCCTACCCGGCCGACTTCGCCCTGGCGAAGCGGATCCTGGAGGAGGAGGTGGGCGACGCGTTCCCCGTGCACTACTCCCCCGGCAACCACGAGGTGCTGGGCACCAGCCGGATCGACGAGTTCGTGGACGCGTTCGGCGAGACCCGCCGCACCTTCGACCACGAGGGCACCCGGTTCGTGCTGCTCAACAGCGCGTTCGGCACGCTGCGCGGCTCGGACTACCAGCAGCTGGTGGACCTGCGCGCCTCGCTCGACGACGCCGTCACCGACCCGTCGGTGGACCACGTGGTCGTCATGTCCCACCACCCGGTCGACGACCCCGGCCCGGCCAAGAACAGCCAGCTGGCCGACCGGCTCGAGGCCGCGATGCTGCAGCAGTGGCTGGCCGAGTTCGAGGCCGACTCCGGCAAGGACGCCGCGTACGTGGCCGGGCACGCGGGCACGTTCGACGCCACCCGCGCCGACGGCTCGGAGTACCTGGTGGTCGGTAACACCGCCAAGGACGCCTCGACCGCGCCCGGCGACGGCGGGTTCACCGGCTGGGTGGAGCTGGGCGTCGACCGCGACGCCACCGACTGGCTGCTCGCCGACGTCAACCCCGTGACCGACTCGATGGCCTCTGTCGGGGACGGCCAGGTCGTGGTGGGGACGTCGGACGAGCTGCGGGCGACGCTCACGCAGCCGGGCGGGCGCGTGGTCCCGGTGGGCTGGCCGATGAGCGTGTCGTGGGCCGGTGACGACGTCCACGTCGTGCGCGACGGTGAGCGCGTCCCGCGCCGCGCGGTGGCCAGCTACGACCCGGCGACGGGTGAGCTGGTCGGGCTGCGGGCCGGCACCGGGACGCTGACCGTGCGCACCGGCACGGGTGAGCTGCAGATCCCGGTGAGCGTCACCGGCTGAGGCCACGGGACGCGAGCAGGGGCCGGTGCGGGCGGACGACCGCACCGGCCTCTGCTGCGTCGGCGGAAGGGCCGCGGGGCCGATCCCCGGGCCCGGGCGACGGGCGGCTACGGTGCGCGGGTGGAAGGTGCCCCGGGCGACCGACGCAGGAACGGCTCGACCGCGCCCACCCCCGTCGTCCACGCCGACGCCCCCGCGCAGCCGTACCTGACGCTGCGGGACCGCCCCACGCCGCGGGCCGAGCGGCTGGCCATGGGCAAGGCGCTGCGCGGGACCGTCAAGCGGTCCGCGCTGGGCGACTGGGAGGCCACGGCCGGCCGGTTCGACCCCGTCGACCTGGTGCAGCGTTCCCACGTGGGGCGGGAGGAGTGGCTGGTCCCGGTCCGGGTCGGGCGAATGATCGCCTCGCCCTACGGGTTCCTGCGCGGCAGCGCGGTCGTCATGGCCGCCGACTGCGCCGGGCTGCCCGCCACCGGGATCACCCCCGTCATCTGCGGTGACTCCCACGTCGGCAACTTCGGCTTCTACGGCTCGCCCGAGCGGGAGCTGGTGCTCGACCTCAACGACTTCGACGAGGCGCACCCCGGGCCGTGGGAGTGGGACCTGCGACGGCTGTGCGCCAGCATCTGGGTCGCCGGGCGGCAGAACGGCCACTCCGAGGACGACTGCGAGACGGCGGTCGCCTCGGCGTCGGCGGCCTACCGGGAGCAGGTGCGTCACCTGGCCGACGAGCCGCTGATGTCCCGCTCGTTCCAGAGCCTGGACCTCGAGCGGCTGCTGGCCTCCACCAGCGACCCCGAGCTGCGCGCCGCCATCGAGAAGGCCGCGGGGCGCGCCCGCACCAAGACCAGCGACCGCGCGCTGCCCCGGTTCACCGAGAAGCACCTCGGGGGGCGGCGCATCGTCGAGGAGCACCCGCTCATCACCCGGCTCGACGCCGCCCACGCCGAGGCCCTGGCGATCGGGCTCGACGAGTACCTCACCACCCTGGCGCCGCACTGGCGTCGGCTGCTGGGCGGGTACACCGTGCTGGACATGGCCCACAAGGTCGTCGGGGTCGGCAGCGTCGGCCTGCGCGCGTACGTGGCGCTGTGCGAGGGCAGCAGCCCGGACGACGTGCTGTTCCTGCAGCTCAAGCAGGCCCGCCGCTCCGTCGTCGCCCCGTTCGTGCACGGCGACTCCGCGTGGCACGACCACCAGGGTCAGCGCGTCGTGGAGTACCAGCAGGCGCTGCAGACGGTGAGCGACCCGCTGCTCGGCTGGACCACGGTCGAGGGCCGGCAGTTCTACGTCCGCCAGTTCCGCAACATGAAGGGCACCCTGGCCCTGGACGACATCGGGGCGACGGCGTTCGCGGACTACGTGGGCATCTGCGGCGGGTTGCTGGCCAAGGGGCACGCCCGCACCAGCGGCGCGTCCATGATCGCCGGCTACGTGGGCAAGGGCGAGGTGCTCGACCGCGCGATGTGCCGCTTCGCGCACGCCTACGCCGAGCAGACCGAGCGTGACCACGCCGCGCTGGAGACGGCCGTGCGCCGCGGGCGGGTCGCGGCGGAGCGCGGGGTCTGAGGGACCGACCGCGGACGGTGGTCACCTCAGGCCGCGCGAGCCGCCCTCACGGCCGCAGCTCCAGGCTCTGCACCAGGGCCGATCCCTGGTCGTCGTCGAACCTGTCGTCCTGCGTGGCGTACACGCTCACCTCGGCCCGGCCCTCCGGCAGCTCCCGGGTCGCCCGGAGCAGCCGACCGTCGGTCGTCTCGGCGTCCGGTCGCGGCGTCCAGCCCTGCTGCTCGAGCACCTCGGCCACGACGTCGAGGAGCTCCTCGGTGTCCCCGACCGCGGCGTAGACCACCCCCACCGCGGGGTAGACCGGCTTGCCCAACGCCTCGCCGCCTGCCCGTTCGGTGCGTCGGACCTCTGACAGGGACTGCTGGAGCAGAGGGTCCACGGCGCGCAGATCGGCCACGGTCTCCGAACGGAGGGCCTGCAGACCGGGCTCTCCACCGCAGCCCGCGCTCAGCAGCACCACCGCCGCGAGCAGGGACATCAGTGCTCGACGGGCCACCTCGACCACGCTACGCCTGCTCGGGACGACGCACGGGCGCGGCCTGGGCCGACCGTCGGGCGGTTCAGCGACCAGCGACCAGCGACCACCCGAGGCCCGCACGATCTGCTCCTCGAAGTCCGGTGTCGTGATGCGGGCAGCACCACCCGTTCCGGCCGCCGCAGGACGGCGAGCCAGCCGTCGAGACCCCTCGCACGTCAGCGGTCGGCCCAGCGGACGAACTGCCCGGCCCGGACGTGCGGAGGGCCCGTGACAGGTGCGTCACGGGCCCTCCGCGGATCAGCGGTGCTCAGGTGTGCTCAGCGGAGCGTCACCACGGCCTTGTCGAACGACAGGAAGCCGGGCGACAGCTCGAGGCGCTCCAGCAGCGTGTCCGCCGGGACGTCGAACACGACGGTCGCCTCGATCGTGTTGCCGGGGTTGATCTCCTCGAGGAACGCGTCGTTGTCCTCCAGGTAGATGGTGGCCTCGCTGTCGGAGCCGTACTCGGTGTCACCGATGTAGCCCGTGACGTTCGAGCTGTCGAAGAACAGGGGCTCGTTCCCGCCGTTGGCGACGGTGACGCCGAACAGGCAGAAGACGCCCTGCGCCTCGGTCTCCAGGAACTCCTGGCCGACCGTCGTCTCGCCGCAGTCCTCGCTGGTGACCGTGAACGTCACCCCGTCGACCGTGGCGGGCTCGCCCAGGGCGACCGCGGTGGCGACGCCCTCGTCGGCGGCCTCGTCCTCGACGACCTCGTCCTCGGCCGGGGCGGCGACGTCGGCCGGGGCCTCCGCCTCGACCGAGGCCTCGATCTCGGCGATGTCGGCGTCGAGCTCCTCGGAGATCGCGTCCAGCTCCGTCGACGCGTTGCTGGCGGCGCCGGCGATGGCCACGATGACGACGACGGCGATGATCCCGGCGATGACCGAGATGATGGCGCCGGCGATCGCGAGGCCCCGACCGTTGCGCTTGCCCCGGCCGGTACGGCTGATCCCGACGAGGCTCAGCACGAGCCCGATCGGCCAGAACAGGAACGCGAAGACCAGGCCGAGGATGGACACGACGTCGGTCCCCTGCGGTGCCGGGGGCTGGCCGGGGTGGTTCTGGGTGCCGACGGGGGCGCCGTAGGCACCGTCGGGCGTGTCACCGAGCTGGGGGCTCGGCGGGTACTGGTTGGACATGGGTCTCCTGACCTCGTGACGCTGGACAACTGGTGCGAGTCAACCGGCACGGAGGGTCACGATCGGCGCGAACGGCCCCGACCCACCCCTTCGGACACACCTTCCCCACCGATCGGAGGACCCCCGGGTCGTCCCGGCTCCCTCCAGGTGCCCGGGCCCTGTCGGCGACCAGAGCCAGGTCGCGGGTCTCGCCGTCGGCCCGTCGTCGGTGTCAGCGCCCGCCGAGGGCGCGGGCGATCTGCTCCTCGAAGTCCGGCGTCGTGATCCTGGCCATCTGCCCCGGGCTGGGGGCGACCCGCACGTCGACCCCCGGGAGCGTCCTCTCGACCTGGCGGCGGAACTCCCGTGCCGTGGCCCCGAGCAGCACGACGCGCTCCGGGCGCCGCAGGACAGCGAGCCAGCCGTCGAGGACGGGTCGGGCGGCGGCACGCCCCAGGCCGAGGCCGGCCGGCCAGGGCGTCGCGTTCCACTCCACGACCTCGGACCGCGGCAGGCCGGCCTCGCGAGCGAGCCGCCACATCCGGGTCGCGATCCCGTCGGTGTTGTCGGGCGAGACGATCCCGCTGCCGCCGTTGACGCCCATCAGGCAGGGGAACGGGCCCGCGTGCAGCACGACGACGCGGGCGCCGGCCCCACCGGAGACCGGGTCGACGTGGGGCAGGTGGTCAGCGGCGGAGCGGACGCCCGCCCGGCCCATCGTCTCGAGCGTGGCCGCGCGCCAGCCGTCGAACGCGGCGACGTGCGGCGCCGAGAGCGCCGCCTGCTTGCGCCGGACGACCTCCCGGTCCTCGTGGGAGCGGTCGTGGGTGAACGGCGCGTCACCCACGAGGGCGCGGAGGTCCGCGTCGGTGACGAACCCCTCGGCCGTCGACCGCGACCCGGGCGTCGGCATCAGGCCCACACCTTGCCGGGGTTCATGATCCCGTGGGGGTCGAGGGCGTCCTTGACCGCCCGCTGCAGGGCGAGCACCTCGGCCGGGAGCTCGGCGGTGAGCCCGTGACGCTTGAGCAGCCCGACGCCGTGCTCGCCGGTGACCGTGCCACCCAGCTGGAGGGCGTCGGCCATCACCTGGTCGAACGCGGCCTGACCCCGCGCCTGGGCGGGCTCGTCACCAGCCGGGACGACGATGAGCGGGTGCAGGTTGCCGTCCCCGGCGTGGGCGAGGGTGGCGATGACGAGGTCGTGCTCCTGCGCGGCGGCCCGCACCCGGGCCAGCATCTGCGGCAGGGCCGCCAGCGGCACGCAGACGTCCTCGGTGAGGACCGGCCCCAGTCGTTCGACGGCCTGGTAGCCCAGCCGACGCGCCTCGAACAGCGCCTCGGCCTCGGCCTCGTCCCCGGAGCGGTCGGCCCAGGTCGCCCCCGCGGCCTCGAACGCCCGGAGCACGAGGTCGGCCTCCTCGTCGCCCCTCGCCCCGGCGGAGTCGGTGCGCGCCAGCAGCACGGTGTCGGCCTCGGTGGACAGCCCCATCGCCTTCCAGGCGTCGAGGGCGACCAGGCAGGCGTGGTCCATCAGCTCCATCGCCGACGGCACCACCCCCGCGGCGGCGACGGCCGCGACGGCCTCGCCCGCGGTGACCGCGGAGTCGAAGTAGCCGACGACGGTGTGCTCGACGGGCCGGGCCGGGCGCAGCCGCAGCGTCACCTCGGTGATCACGCCGAGCGTGCCCTCGGACCCGACGAACAGCGAGGTCAGGTCCATCCCCGCGACGCCCTTGGCGGTCCGCCGGCCGAGCCGGACCAGCTCGCCCGTCCCGGTGACGACCTGCAGGCCGAGGACGTAGTCGCCCGTGACGCCGTACTTGACGCAGCAGAGGCCGCCGGCGTCCGTGGCCACGTTGCCGCCGACGGTCGACCAGGACGCGCTGGCCGGGTCCGGCGGGTACCAGAGCCCGTGCTCGGCGACGGCTGCGCGCAGGTCCGCGTTGACGACGCCGGGCTCCACGACGGCCAACCGCTCGAGGGTGTCGACCTCCCGCACCGCCGTCATCCGCTCGGTGCTCAGCACGACCCCGCCTGCCACCGAGTTGGCGCCGCCGGCCAGGCCGGAGCCGGCTCCGCGCGGCACCACCGGAGCGCCGTGGCGCAGGCAGGCGCGGACGACGTCACGGACCTGCTCGGCCGTCCCCGGTCGGACCACGGCGACCGGAGACCAGCACTGCGCCCAGGCCGCCTGGTCCCGGCGGTAGCGCTCGGTCGACACCGAGTCGGTGAGGACGTGCTCGGGCCCCACGGCCGCCCGCAGGTCCTCGACCAGGTCCGTCTCCCCTCGCCGGTCGGCCGGTCCCGCGCCGGCCCGGACCCCTCCCTGTGCCCTCCGCTCACCCACCGTCATGCGGTCCTGACTACCAGACCGGCCGGACGCAACCTCGCTCAGGTGCGTCGAGCACCCGGGCCTCGGCACCGACGGAGACAGCCCAGCGAGTCGACACACGAACTGGGACGGTTGATCGAGTCGGTCAGCTGTCCAAGAACCGTCGTCGCTTCTCGGGCCGGACCCCCTCCTGCTGGGCCGAGAAGTTGTCCACAAGGTCTTGCCGCCGGACATGACTTGTTGCCTAGACTCGCGCCGTGCGGGGGACGAACCAGGCATCACGCGTGTGGGGTGCAGCGGCGGGGGTGGCGCTGCTGCTGATGTCGAGCGCGTGCGCCGGCGAGGCCGACGACGACCCGACGGGGCCCAGCTTCGTCCCGGTCCCGTCGACGGCCGAGCCCGAACCCAGCGACCCGCCGAGCGCCGACCCCAGCCCGGATGCCACGGCGACAGCCGAGGCCCTGGTCGCGCCCGAGCTCCCGGCCGTCGCCACCGAGGAGACCCCCGAAGGCGCCGCTGCCTTCGCCGAGTGGTGGTTCGAGACGCTGAACTACGCAACGGCGACCGGGGACACCGCGGAACTGCGCAACACATTCGTCGAGACCTGCGGAACCTGCGAAAGCTTCGCGACTCAGATTGAGAGCGCGTACGGCGCGGGGGGAGCTATTGACGGTGGTCGGATCGATGTCGAGGTGGATCGCCCCCCCGCCCTGGAGGAGGACGGGGTCGCGCTAGCGATGCAGGTTGACGCGAGCGCCGGTGAGGTTCTCGACCAGAACGGCGGAGTGATCACAGTTCTCGAGGGGGAGCAACTCGCTTCAGTTATGGCCGTGCTCTTCATTGATTCAGAGTGGGTCGTCGGGGGGATCCAATGAGACCGATAACCGCAGTTGCAGTCCTACTGCTCGCCTCGCTGGGAGTTGCGACGACTACCCCTGCCTCGGCGGCCCCGCCTGCAGGAGGGGGGCGCGAAGATCGTTTCTCTGGCCGACTATCCGGCGACTCGGCCGTGATCGGCGGCCTGATGAGGGAACTTGCAGGCGATCGCAGGTCAAGGCAGGTCGCATCGCACGATGCGCTTTCCGCCGGATCAGGAACATCCACCGGCCCCATCACCCTCGAGCGCTACGTCTACGCCTGCGGCGGCAACTCCTACGCCACCGACCCCGCGATCAACGTCCCCTGCGAGGAGTCCTTCCAGTTCTGCCCGCCGGGACCCGAGCAACCCCGCCAGTTCTTCCGGTACACCACCACCATCACCGGGATCGAGGCCGTCCCCGCCGCCGGGGCGCGCTGGACCCTCAACGGGGTCCTCTGCCTCCCCACGGCCGCCGGCGACCCGGCCGCGGCCGAGGCGGCACCGGTCCCCGTCGTCACGCTCGCGGACTTCCGCTCCCTGCCCCTGCCGGCCGGGCAGCCGACCATCCAGCCCGGCGGCGGCGAGGCCCTCATCCGGGCCCGCACCAACGTGTACGTCGAACCGGGCAGCACCGACGAGCAGACCTTCGACATCACCCTGCTCGGCACCCCCGTCACGGTCCGCGCCACCCCCGTCAGCTACACCTGGGACTTCGGCGACGGCAGCGACCCGCTGGTCACCGAGGACCCCGGCGCCCCCTACCCCGACCTCACCACCTGGCACGCGTACAGCGAGCCCGGCGACGTCGGCATCACGCTGACCACCACCTACACCGGGGCGTACTCGGTGGCCGGCGGCCCGTTCATCGACATCGCCGGCACGGCCGAGATCTCGAGCGAGCCCGTCGGGCTCGAGCTCATCAGCACCACGAACCGCCTCACCGGCTGACCGGATGGGCGATTCCCGTCAGGCGCCGCACCCGGGACGGGCACACTCCCCCTCGTGAGCCACCGGCCGGACCTGCCCCGCGGGGCCGACGTCGTCGTGATCGGGGGCGGGGTGATGGGGACGTCGGTCGCGTTCCACCTGGCCGAGGACGGCGCTGACGTCGTCCTGCTCGAACGCGACGAGCTAGGCTCGGGGTCCTCGGGCAAGCCGATCGGCGGGGTCCGGGCGCAGTTCAGCGATCCCCTCAACGTCGCCCTCGGCTCCCGCAGCCTGCGGGCCTACGAGGACTTCGGCCGCCGCCCCGGCGCGGACATCGGCCTGCAGCAGGTCGGCTACCTGTTCCTGCTGCCCACCGCGGCCGACGTGGACCTGTTCCGCGACAGCGTGGCCATGCAGAACGCCCAGGGCGTGCCGAGCCGGGTCATCGACCTGGCCGAGGCCCGCGCGCTGAACCCGTACGTCGCCCCCCATCGTTACCTGGCCGCGGCGTACTCCCCCGAGGACGGCTGGGCCTACCCCGGCGCGGTGGTCGCCGGCTACGCCGACGCGGCCCGACGGCTGGGCGCGGTCATCGCCACCGGCACCCCGGTGCGGGGCGTCACCGTCACCGACGGGCACGTGACGGGCGTCGCGACAGAGCGCGGGACCGTCACCACCGGCGCGGTCGTCTGCTGCGCGGGCGCCTGGTCCCGACAGCTCGGCGCGACCGCGGGCGTACACCTGCCGGTCGCGCCCGTCCGCCGCCAGATCGGGTTCACCGGCCCGTTCCGCCGTCCGCCCGGCACCGGACGAATGCCGTTCACCATCGACTTCGCCTCCACGTTCTACGTCCACGACGCCGGCACCGGGGCCGACGCGGACCTGCTCCTGGGCATCGCGGACCCCGCTCAGCCCGTCGGCTTCGACCGCGGCTACGACGAGTCCTGGCTGCCACTGCTGCGTGAGGCCGCGCGCGCCTGCGTCCCGGCCCTGGCCGACCTGCCCATCACCCGCGGCTGGGCCGGGCTGTACGAGATGACCCCCGACCACAACGCCCTGATCGGCGAGTCCACGCAGGTCAGCCGCTTCCTCTACGCCACGGGGTTCTCCGGACACGGTTTCCTGCAGGCCCCGGCGGTAGGCGAGGTGGTCCGCGACCTGCTGGCCGGTCGGCCCCCGGCCACCGACGTGACCGGCTTCAGCGCCGACCGGTTCGCGGCCGCCCCCGTGGTGCGCCGCGAGGCTACCATCATCTGAACCGGGGGTTGGCCCGGCCCGGGAGGGGTACCTCATGGACCTGATGACCGAGACCTCGACCTCCACCGCCGGCCCGACCGTCGACGAGCCGTCCTCCGCCCTGGTGCGCGAGTGGACCGCCTGCGCCCTGGTCCGCGCCGCCACCCGGTTCCTGCCCGTCCCGATCCTCGACGACGCCGTCGCCCTGCGGGCGACCAGGGTCGCGGTGTCCCGGACGCTGCGGGCCCACGGGCGCACCTACCCCGTCAGCGCCGTGGAGCCGTTGTGGACCGACCGCAGGGGCGGCCTGCTCCGCCGGGTGACCGCGGTCCCCCGCAAGGTCCTGCTGTTCCCGGTCCGCAAGTGGACCCGGTTGGCCGGCGCCGTCACCGGTGTCCCGAACGACATCAGCCGGGTCCTGCTCGTCGGCCGTGCCACCCACCGCCGCCTCGCCCTGGGCGAGCTGAGCTCCCCCGACCACCGGGTGCTGACCGCCGAGTCCGGCCGGGTCCGCGAGGCCTTCGAGACGGTCGTCGACGAGATGGACCTGCACCTGCTCCGCGGCGCCGTCAGCGACGCCCTCGACGGGGTCAAGGACCTCAGCGGAGCCGTGGCCGAGTACGCCCGCGAGCGCTTCGGCCCCGAGGGCACCGAGCGCGACGCCGACTCCGGCTCGACCGACACGCCCGAGCCCGCGCCCGTCACCGCCGGGGCCGACCAGGTCGAGGAGGTCCTGGCCCGACCCGAGGTCGTCCGCCTGCTCGCCGAGTTCGACCGCCGGATGGACTCCCGGCTGGGCCGTCCCTGAGGCGGTTCCGCCGCGTCGAGGACGTCGGCGTCCGGCGCTGGCAGCACGAGGTCGACGCCGGCGTCCGAGGCCGACCGGCGCTGGTCCTGCTGGACGTGGAGCCGTACGTGGCGGTGTGGCTCACCGGCCAGGACGAGGTGGACGCCGGCGTGGCACGGCTGTCGCGTCTGTGGGCCGACCAGGAGGTCCTGGTGGTGACCAACTCGCCGCGCGTGGTGTCCGAGCACGTCCTGCCGGGGACGTGGCGCCAGCGCAGCCGTGCCCGCAAGCCGTTCACCCGGCTCAGTGCCCCGCCCGGGTCGGTGGTGGTCGGCGACCAGCCCCTGCAGGACGGTCTGCTGGCCTGGCGCTACCGGGCCACCTTCGTCCGCGTGCCGCTGCCGCCGACCGCACCGTGGTGGGCCCGCACGACGCACCGGGTCTTCACCCCGCTGTCACGGCTCTGGCTCCGCCCGGCGGCCGCGCCCCGGCACCGATGACGACGGGGCCGTCCCCTGCACCGCCGCGAGGACGGTGGAGCGGACGGCCCCGACGTGCGGGCAGCGGTCTCAGGCGGCCTGGGCGGCGACCTCGGCGCGCAGGGGTGCGAGCGCCTCGGTCCAGCGGACGACCTGGTCGAGCATCCCGTGCAGGACCTGCACGTGGTAGTCGGCCGGCGTGAACTCGCTGTAGTTCTTGAAGTCGGTCATGAGCGACAGCGCGACCTGGCCGCGGACGTCGGCGACCTGCAGCTCGCCCATGATCAGACGCAGGTTCTCGACGGCGCGGACGCCACCGGCGCTGCCGTAGCCGACGAAGCCGGCGGCCTTGTTGTTCCACTCGGCGTAGACGAAGTCGATGGCGTTCTTGAGCGCGCCCGACGTGGCGTGGTTGTACTCCGGCGTGACGAACACGTAGCCGTCGTACGACGCGACGGCCTCGGCCCAGCGCTTGGTGTGCTCGTTGGCGTACTGGCCCATCGACGCCGGCACGGCCTCGTCGAGCATCGGGAGGTCGAACGCAGCCACGTCGAGGAGCTCGAAGGTGGCGTCGTCGCGGGTGGAGGCGATCTCCTGCACCCAGTGGGCGACGGCCTCCCCGTTGCGTCCGGGACGGGTACTTCCGACGACGATCGCGATCCTGGTCATGCTGCTCCTGCACCGGGCCCTGAGGGGCCCTGTTGGTTGAACGTTGAATCACGATGGTACGTGACGCCCCCGGGACCGGCAAAAGGGGCTCGGCCCGGGCCCACCCGGCCGGCGCTGACCTACCGTGTCGGCATGCGGGTCGCGTTGTGCCAGGTCGCCTCGACGTCGGACCCCGACCGGACGCTCCGGTTGGTGGCCGACGGCATCGCGGCGGCCGCGGCGGCCGGCGCCGACCTCGTCGTGTTCCCCGAGGCCACGATGGCCCGCTTCGGGACCCGACTGACCCGCGTCGCCGAGCCGCTGGACGGACCCTGGGCGGCCGAGGTCAGGCGGTTGGCCGGCCAGGCCGGGCTGGCGGTCGTGGTGGGGATGTTCACCCCCGGCGCCGACGACCGGGTGCGCAACACCCTGCTCGCGACGGGTCCCGGGTTGGACACCCACTACGACAAGGTCCACCTGTTCGACGCGTTCGGGCTGCGGGAGTCGGACACGGTCGAACCCGGAGGCCGCCTGGTGACCGTCGGCGTCGCGGGCGCCCGGGTCGGCCTGGCCACCTGCTACGACCTGCGCTTCCCCGCCCTGTTCACCGCGCTGGCCGACGCGGGCGCCCAGGTCGTCGTCGTCCCCGCGTCCTGGGGCGACGGACCGGGCAAGGCCGAGCAGTGGGACCTGCTGGTGCGCGCCCGGGCTCTGGACAGCACGTCCTTCGTGCTGGCCTGCGACCAGGCGGAACCGAGCACCGCGGGCCTTGAGCCCGTCGCCGGTGCCGCGGGCGGCATCGGGCGCAGCACGGTCGCGTCCCCGCTGGGTGAGGTGCGGGCCGAGCTGGGCGCCGAGCCGGGGATGCTCGTCGTCGACCTCGACCTGAAGGAGGTGACGGCGGTCCGCGACCGGCTGCCCGTGCTGCGTCATGCCCGCGAGGCCGCCGCCGACCGCCTTCGACACGCCTGACGCTGCCGCGCCTGCCGACTCCTGCCGGCCGCCTGCCGGCCGCCTGCCGTAGGTCGACTGGCGCCTGCCGCCAGCCGCACCCCCCGTTCTCGGTCAGCTGGCCGACTTGAAGATCGCGTCCCTCGATGTGGT
>NZ_JBPKAO010000019.1:0-28387 GCF_051216895.1 Aquipuribacter aurantiacus | reverse complement strand
ACGGAGCAGCGACCGCACCGGTACGTGCCCCAGGGTCAAGCCCACCTCGGACAAGCTGGCGGTGATCTCGTCGCCCGTGCGGATACCGCCACGCTCGATGCGCCGTATGGCCTCGAGGAGGGTGGCCGGGGGCGGGACGGTACGCGCGAACGTGTTGGCGGTGTAGCTGAGATGCCGCACCCAGCGCGTGCTCATGCCGAACCGTTCGGCGGTCACCTCAGCCGACGCCGGAGTCGGGCCTGCGTCGAGCAGGTACGCACGTACAGCGTCCTGCTTGCGGCGGTCCAGCGGGAACGCGTGCGCCAGGACGAGGCCCAGCGCTTCCTCGACGCGTCCCGGTGCTGGCGTTGCGGGAACGGTCCTTGCCCACGGCTGAACGCTCAGCATGGGTCCCGCTCCACCACCCAGTGACCGTAGCCGGAACCACCGGCAGCGTGCTCGGCTGCGTCCGGTAGCGCATCGTCGGGTGGGGATCTGCCGGCGGCACCCGCCAGGTGGGCGTGACCCCGTCACCTTCAAGAGCTGGCAGCATCACTTGCGTGGCACGGCTTGCTGGGTTCCAGCAAACCCATGCCAGAGATCCCCAAGGCGGTCACGATGAGGGCATGCTTGACCACACGCTTGGACCCCTCGTCGCCGGTCGGCTCCCGGTGCTGGCAATACTCGAGCGCCTCGCGACGGGTCGGCCGGTGTTCCACTCCGAGGCCGACTTCCAGCACGCTTTCGCGCGAGCATGCTGGCAGACGGACACAAGCATCGACGTTCGCCTGGAGGTCCGTCAGCCTGACGGGCGCGAGTACCTCGACATGCTGGCCATCGGCCCGGAGGGCCGGACGGCGGTCGAGTTCAAGTACTGGACCCGCCGGTGGGCCGGAACGGCCGGTGACCCGCCCGAGCGATTCGAACTAAAATCTCACGCCGCGACTGACCTCGCGAGACGCAACTTCGTCTTCGACATCGAGCGCTTGGAGCGGTTCGTAGCCGGGCCCAAGGCGAACGGCCTTGCCGTGCTGCTGACTAACGATCCATCACTGTGGTCCAGCCCGCGCGTCGCCAAGGACACACGGGACCAAGCGTTCCGCATCCACGACGGACGCGCTCTGGCCGGCACGCTCCTTTGGGGCGGCGGCGACTACGCCGCCAACACTCGCGAGCTGGCCGGCCACTACGACCTGTTGTGGCGGGACTACTCACGACCGGGTGACGGCAGCTGTCTCTTTCGCTACCTGATCGTCGAGACGCGTGCTGGGTAGGCCCTGGCTACCATCGGCTCCGTCCCCTGCGCACCGATCCCGTACTTGTGCATCGAAGCGTCCCTCGGTCAGGGACAGCCGCCCAGGAGCGGCCTCCGCCGTCCAGGCGTGGCACTGGCAGCCGCGTCCGCCCCACGTCTCTGATCCCCAGCTGGGGGTCCTCAGCCGGACGGCGCGTCCAGGGGCCGTGATCACTGGTTCTCAAGCTGGCGGCCCACTCTGCAGGCCAACTATGTCAGTGAGGGGTCCTCGACTGGCGATCCTAGACCGGCATGGTCACCCACACGACGTGAGTGTTGCGACCACCGTCCCCGGCATCAGCCATTCGGCACCCTCGTGGCGGCCCTAAAGTCGACCGCGCGCGGAACAGTCCCGTCCAGGCTGCCTTGCTCCCCTCCGGGGAAGGCATACTGGGTCCTAAGAGGCTCCAACCGTGAATGGACTCTCGGGTACGGCAGCCGATGTTGGCCGTTGGGTGCGGCGCGAGTCCGAGAACGTCTTGCGGCTAACCGGTGGTGCAGCGGCCGCACCTCTGGGCCCGTTCGGTCGTCTCTCCGGCGATGGATTGGGTGCGGCCGTCCGGGCGCTAAGGGCCGTCATGGCGCTCTCGCAACTGAGACTTCGAGAGCAAATCAATACGTTGGCGAGCGCGGATCAGGTCGACCCCCTTGGCAGGCCTCTCCGCGAGTATCCGCACGACTGGGAGCAGGGTCGACGCGAAGACGTCCTTCTCATCGGCAACGGTTCCAGGTAGGTTCGGGGGGTGTGCAGACTCTCACCAACTCAGGGCAGACTAAGGCAAGTGATGCAATGGCTGCCTCACCCCAAACGGCCAGCCTGCTCTGTGACTTTGAAGTGACCGGAGTTGATGCCGCAACGTGGGCGGCTGCCGCCTCCGCCGTGGCCGCGGCTCTTGCATTGCTGGCCAATGCGGTTCAATTGCGGTATCAGAACAAGATCAATCGCATGCAGCAACTCGACACCGCAGATGCGATGTGGCGCAGATGGCACTCGGGCTCACAGGTGGGTAGCGTCCATAACGGCGTGGATGTCGAACAACTCGAACCCCTAATCGCCAACGCCTGCCGGCGGATGGCTGAAAGGACAGGGCGTCAGTTCGTCACGGTTTCACGACGTTTCCCTGAGCCTACCCGCGAGACACCCTGGGCGATGGAGGTCTTCATACCAGAGATTGTCGGCCAAGGCCCACCGGTTACCGAGGCTGAATACAAAACTCGAATGCACGCGCGATCCGTCCTCGTGGGGGAGATGCTCAGTTCCATTGAACAGGCCCCTGCGTACCGTCAGTTCGAGCTCGGAATGCGCAACTACCTGAACCACCTAAATGACGTGGCGGAACGCCTTGATACGGGCGTCGTAGATCGACTGGCGTTCATGTCGAAGTACTCACCAAATATTATTCGTGCGGCGTACCACTATGAGCCATACATTCTCTGGTTCAACTACGCGCACGATGACGCCTACCGGTACATGCGTCTTCTGAGACTGTCTGCTGCCGCGAGAATCTTTTATTGGCTTTCACCATTTCAGCAGACCCGACTGTACGACCGTTCCGAGTACGGTCCCATCCTTGCGCCAAGAACAGGTTTCCAGTTGCGCGGACGCGTCCCCATTCTGATGCGATGGAGTCTCGGCAGGGCTCTGGGAAAGCGCACAAGATCACGACACATCTCTGAGATTCTGGGTCTCAGACGGCGTTTCATGCCCTCTCAGCGTTTCGCCACACCGTACCTCCGTTCCCAGATCTCTTGTCTCGAATCCTAGAAGGCCATGGTCTAGATGTATTGGCTTCCCCGGCATCATGCACAGCTCGCGGTAGATGAGGCCATCAGTCGCGTCGGCGGATACTGGAGTCCAGCCGGCGCGGCCCTGCGCTTGTTCGAAGAGCTTTGCGAACTGAAGTTGGCAGTTGACGGTAAGGATGGGTCCATAGCTGAGGAACTGGCAGACGTCGCGACAATCACGCTTTGCTTAGCAAATCAGTTTCAGATTGACGCCTGGCCGGAAGTGGCGCCTGAGGACGCCAGGTTGAACGTGTGGAAATTCGCTGGCCAGATCGCCCGCATCGTTAATCATTACGACGGACCAAAGGCGTTGAAGTTGACTGAGGAACACTCGCTGTTGTCGCTCGCGCTACCCGGGATGCTCACTGCAGTTCGAAGTCTGTCCAAGCGCTTGGAAGTTGATCTCGAAGAGGTCTTGATGACCAAGCTCAAAAAGATGGTCCGACGCGATAAAAACAGATTCGCATCTGGCCACTCTTCTTCTCTTGCGCGCATACACACTTTGATTGAGCGCAATAGATCGCTGCCGGCGCGGCAACCAGTCCGCCTATTTGTGGGGCAGTCATACTACGACCGCCCACAGGCCAATCAGCACTTGCTCGCGGTCGACAAAGAGTTGTTTTTAAAGGCGCGCCCTGAAGGTCTGGATGCGCTGCTCACGGGACCGGGCTTCCCCCGGCCGCTCAGAGGTGAAGCAGCCACGGGTCAGGAAACCGATCATCAAGAAGAGTTGCAACTGGAGGAGGCTACCTCAAGGTACTCACTTATCGTTTGGAGCGCCATGCCACCCGGGCCATGAGTTGTAGTAGTCCTTGTGGATCCGTAGCGCTTGTAGAGCCGGGGGAGTTCCAAAGTCGAGGAAATCAGAGATCGTAATTGCACCGAGGTCCGCCTGTAGCCTCTCCAGAGCCTCTCGATCCAATGAAGCATCCTCTGGTCTGATCACTGTGTACGACACGCTTGTAGGAATGAAGTAGATGCCAGCCGTGATAGCTCGCAATTCTCCCGACGCGCGTCTCCGCAATGGCCAGACTTCACTGACTACAAACTCCCCGTTGCTCTCACGTAGTAGGAGGTTGCTGCGTGCCGTCTCCCCGACTATCATGGCGACCAGACTGGGGCGTTCGGCTCGCCAATAGGCCTCCGCCAGATATTCGAAAGCGCATCGCCACATCGTATCTGCCGTGATGAAGACGCAGTGATCCGTCTCTACCTGGACTAACCCTACTGTCGCGGTGAATCCTGTTGACGGCGACTCGGTGCCCACACTCGCAACCATGCATGGCGCATGAGACTTGCGAGCAATGGTTTCGAAGGAGCGCACATCACTATCCCGGCAGCATATGACTACACGGCACACGAGTGGAGATCTGCCTAGCCATTCTAGCAAGCGCAAAAGGTGTACCTCGCCGCTAGCGTCAACTAAGGCCTTGGGGCCGTTCACGAGGCCGTGAAGGCGGCTACCGGTTCCGGCAGCCATGATGACGACGGACAGTTTCCGATTCCTCAAGCCTTCCACCATTCGACGACGACCCGGTCTATCGGATCGGCGCTCATGATGTAGCGCGCAGCCTCTTGGCGTGGCCGTTCGTCGGAACCGTAATAGCCCTTTCCGACCCTCTCGAAAGCCGCTCTGATCTTGGTCTTGATACCGTCTCGATCCGCGTGGGAGTAGCGAGTCCTAGGCATCATCTGCGTAAACGCACGCTCTGTCTGGAGGAGTACCCACGAACACTCGGAAGCGATGTGGCGTGGATGCGAAACGCTATAGACGGGACTTAGGACAAGCATAAAGAATCGGGTTCCGCAGATAGAAAACTGCCAATCAAACTGCTCAACCTCTGACGGCGCCAGAACGCTCCCGTCCTCGCGGTAGGACATCTCCACGAACTCGCGAAAGCGCTTGGCGAGAAGGCTGAGTGAGTCGGTGGATTTAACATCCAGGGGCGCAGCGATGACGTCGAAGGCGTCTTGGTCGTCATGGCGGGACAGAAAGTCACGCAGAGAGCGAACGTCTTGTATCGGCGAAGCAGCCCGTTGACGCAATACGTCCAGTCGAACGATTCTCGCCTGTCTGGCGAAGGGACAGGCGACAGCAGCCACGTACCGCTCGAGCCCGTCTTCGGCGGCAGCCATGCTTGAAACGTAGCTCACGGCGTCGCCGCACGCGCCGAGTCAACTGACAAGTGATGCCCCTTCCGATGTCTACGTCCGCTGGGTGGCTTGGCCGGTGCTATGGGAAGCAAGCGCCTTGACAGCACTGAGTTCCTGAATGCCAGTCCTGCCCATTTCGCGAATCAGGACCCTAATTCAAGTCAACAGTCATTCGGGAGCCTCATCCAAGGACACGTCTACGTCGGCCTCATTTAGGTTACGCTTTCGTACCCACCCAAGAACCTGGGACTTGGCGACGTCGTACGTGGCGCTCGTGAGCAGCGCCACGACGACCTCGAGGATGTGCTCGCCACCCGATCTGTCCGTAGATGCGCCCGCTACGGGGGGTTCAGCATCGACATCAACTCCGGCAGCAAGCAGATCAGCCACCAGATGCTGCGCCTGGTTGGCCGCTGCCCCCCTAAGCGTTATGACGGTGCGTGTCATCGTTGCTCCTGTTGGGCTCGAAGTGGGTGGCGCGCGCGATCAACGTGTGGCTCGCCCAGGCGTGGAGAGGTGCCTCTGGTCGATCATGGAGGATCGCTCGCGTGGTTTCAAGGACCGCGCGGGCAGGGTCGAGCCCATCCACCAGGCGAGGCAAGAGCTCCTGAAGGTATGCAGCCGCCTCGACGTCCTGGACAGCTCGGATGGTTCCAATGACGCTATGAGCCCCCCGCGCCAAGAGGGCCAGTGCCAGATCGCTCGGTTCCACCGCGACGTCATCTAGAACGGCACCCACCCAGCAGGCGTTGAGCACCACTATGGCGCCCCTAGACAGGTTCGGCAGGTCCTCCACTCGCAACGTCTGGCCACCCGCCAGACGGAGCCGCTGCGCTGCTCCTGTACCCACACCATGGCCCGCGAACACGACCAGGCTGACCGGCTCACTCGGCTCGTCAGGCAATACTTCCCCGGCACCGATCAAGCGGAGCCGCGCACCCACGCGGGACGCCTGCTGATACACAGTTTTCTGGTCGCGCAGAGCGTAGGAGAGCGACAAGTCAAAGTGTCCCAGCCAAGCGTTGCCAGCCGCGGACGTGACGTTGTGTGCGTCAGCCGTTGTCAAAATTAGGGGATGAGATGCGACAATTGGATTTCCGTCTGCACCGGGCAGAGCCCCCCAGGGAAAGCGCCAAAGTGGCCCCAACGGGCAGATGCGTAAAGCGACGGACTCCGCCTTGAAGCGCTCTTCCAGCATCTGCCGCGGCAGTAGGGCCTGAGCTAGTTGTTTCAAACGCGGATCACCGGCTGAAGCCAGCCAGGCGTCAGTGCGACCGCCATCAGTCAGTGTTCCGCCTCCTGTGAGGAGTGTTCGCATGAACGGCTCAACGCTGCTCTCTGACACATCCCAGGCGGTTGTCACCGGCTTATGACCTTCTTGTATCAGAACCGTCAGGCCAGCGGTTCCGACCTCGTTTGCCGGCATGACAAGCAGGGTCGGCTCAATTGGGTGGGCGACGCGCGTCACGTCGGTCTCCGTGATTGGTGCCCATGCTGCAGAAAAGGCGGTCACTGCGAGGCTATGTGGATCACCAGGGGCGACGTAGATGCCGCTTCTCCGGGCCTGTGTGGGGGCCCCCCGTATAACCGAGGCAACGGAAGAGTTGGCGAAACGCAAGAACGTCCTAACTATTTCAGTTGAGGAGTAATCGTATGAGCCCAGCCGGCTCAAAATGCGAAGGACCAGACGAAGTGCATCTTCTGCCCCCGTGTCCGCCGTGCGGGCCGCTTGATATACAGCGAGTTGTCGACCCTGCTCAACAGCTTGAAGCGCCTCACTTATGGCCGCCAACGCCTGAGCTGGCTCACTCAGTCGCTCTAAGCAGTCCGCCCGATAGGCTTGAACCCGCGCAATTTCGTAGGCCCAAGTCGGACTATCGCCAGCCGTGGAACTCTCAAAGACATTCAACGCCGCGACATAACCGTCAAGCGCCTCCGGCGTGCGGTCTTGATTAAAAAGTTGCGTGGCCTGCCGTGCAATGATTACGCCGCGGAGAAAGGGTCGATTCAATGGGGCGACCTCGGCAGCTTGGGCGTAGAGCAGACGGGAGGTCTCGAGAAAATTCACCCGAGAGGCGCAGACGGCAAGCGTCACTAGAGCCCCTGCCTGTGTCGCGAGCTCATATTGGGAGAGTTCTTTGGTCCCCTGTTCTTCCTGGATTTGTTCCCACGCATCGAGGGCCCACGCCAGAGCAGCGAATGGTCGATCCAGAACCTGCGCCAGGGTAATTCTCAGCTGGGTGACCTCGCGTCGCAGGATGGGCATTGGCTCGGGCAATCGGGGGTTCAGACTTTCATACCGACTGAGCCACTCGAGGGCTGCACCACCTTGACCGAGAAGTAGTGAGAGGTTCTGCTCGCTAGCGTGCAGCGCCAATCGCCAAGAGTCTTGCTTCAAAGTGATGAACCGCCCGCCTGCGGACACCTCGAAAGTCGGAGGTTGGGCGGGCGGCAAGGTGTCGATGAGCGACCTTAGAACATGGAGAGCCGAAGAATGGTCGCCCTCAACGCGCAAGAGCGCGGCTGCGTCCAACGCCTGTGCGATCCGTTCCTGTTGTTCGCCCCCTCCGTTCACACAAGTCGCCCAAGGGTAGACGCGGATGCCCTAAGTCGCTCGATAACTCCGGCCGAAGCTGGTTGGACCGGCGGCGGCTCCGGCGTTTTCGACGGGTCTCGACGCCATCGCTCTTGCAGATCGAAGAAGGCCTCAAGATCCCCGATCTCAGAGGGTGCCTCAGCCATGATCGACCGCCACTGTGCTGCAGGCTCGATGGCCCGGTTCCGCTGTGTAGTAAGCGCGACGGTCGCGTCTGACACAACCGTCTCGTCCCCGCGGGATAGCACGATGGCGGCCCCGTCTCCATGTTCCGCGAACTCGTGCTCAAGTCTATGATCGGAGAAGGGACTCCAGGGTTCGCCGTAAGCAGTGGCGCAAGCCGCCCCAAGAAAAGCCATTCCTCTGTTCGCTAGACGGAGGCGAAGCGACTCCACATGGGCTTCGGGGCCAGATTCTCGTTGCACAAGCCGCTGAGCGATGAGTAGATGTGCGTGAGCATCGTCGGCTAGCAGCATTGCCACGCCACTATGCGCCCCGCATGCCTCTAGTTGTCTCATGGCCGCGTTGATTAGGGCCACCCTTGCGCGGCCATCCGCGGGGGTCGTCAAGAAGCTCTTGTAGGCGAGCGCACGATAAGCCGCGGCCAATGCCACCCCGTTCATAGTGCGGAGAGCGTGTTCTCCTAACTCGATGGCGTATGGACCGTCGAATGCACGGTTCTCCCTAGCCGCCAGCGCGTCGAGCACCTTCGGGGTTGTAGACAGACGCAGCTCGCAAGAGACTTCTCGAGCACAGGAAAGGAGAGTGGCCGTGCGGACGTCCTCTGAGCCTCCACTCGCGAGCTCAGCGAGTCTCAGCAAGGTGTCCGCTTGTTCGAGCCGCTCGCTACCAACGTCAACAAGGTCAACGAGGTCAAAGGTTGGGGCCTCGGGAGACGACGGGTAATGGAGCACACGGTAGTCTCGGGCTGTTGTCTTCGAAGTGACGGCGGGCCAGCGCACGTCGTCATACTGCTACAAGTTGCCCCGCGCAGCGTGTGAATCCGCAAGAGCGCCTTGCTCGTGGAAGGGGGCCCGCCGACCGAGGCGGTATGCGCCCGCCCGCCCCGTGCAGACACCGTGGTGAGTGCCTGGCAACTGGTGGGTGCCACAGATCACAGCGACCTCAAGAGGCGGGCGCCGAGGCTGCTTGCCTGCAGCGCCGCTGGCGCGAAGCACCCGACCTCAGCAGAGCAAGCGGAGAGCTCAGGGTCGAGTAGCGCATCTTCGGTTGGCAGGTGACCGCGGGTGCGCGCTCGCTGCCTTGAGGGCGTCCCGACAGCCGACCGGCTGCCGGGACAGCAAGGTGCGCCCTCCGGTCCAGTTAAGCTCCACGGAGGCTGCCGCCGGCAGACCTGTCCGGACCAGGGAGCCGCTCAGGGGCGCCTTGCGGCAGCACGCGGCAGGGCCCTAGCCAGCCTTCGGGCGGGGTTCGAACCGCCCAGGGTCATGAGGGTGGGGACGGGGACCGCGGCCCGTGCCTCCTGCAGCAGGTCGCTAGCTATCCCCCAGTCCGCAGCCGAGTTACAGGGACTGCGGATCGTGTCCAGGTCCACGCGGACTTCAACGGGCACGGTCAGACCCGGTGTGCGCGCGGCCGCGTCCCGGACGTGGGCCGCGAGTGCCTCGCCGTAGGCCGCCCAAGTGCGGTCCCGTTCCACCTCGAGTCGTTCCTCCTGGTCGGCGATCGCGTCGAGCTGATTCTCCTGGTCGGGATTGGCGAGGTCGACCGCTTGCCCGCGCTCCACGAGTTCCTGGGCGGCCTCGTCGTACTGCCCCCAGACGCCCAGGTCGTTGAGGATCTCGCTGACGAAGACGTCCACCCGGAGGGGTTCGGTGCGGTGGGAGAGCAGCTCTTGGTCGTCGTGTCCGACGGTCGAGGTGATGAGGTTGCGGACACCGTCGGCTTCCCACGAACCGGGACGGCCGGCCAGCACGGCCTGCACTCCCCCGACGTTCGCGGCCGCTCCCGCCAAGGCCTGCGTCACGAACTGCGCCCAGTCGATCGGGTGTCCATCGGGTGGCTGCAGGCGCGCGGCCTCGGTGAGGATGTCGATCGCGTCCGCCAGCACCTGCTCGTAGGTGCGGGCGGGGGAAGTCCCGTTGGTGGTTTTGCTGTCCATGTTCGGGGTCCCTCATCAAGAGTCGGTCGGCGTGTGGATCGCCGGCGTCAGCGGCGTCGGCGTGGCCGTCTGCTTGAGGGGTCTCCCAGGGCCGCGGCCGGGACGGCCGGACCTACGCGGAGGTGTCGTCCGGCAGCGGCTACGCGTCATTGCAGTTCTCCGGTCGCGAGGTCCACCACTCCAAGACGGCCCGTGCTCTGGGGGTCATGGGCGGATTCGGCGGGCGCGTCGTGGTCGTAGGTTCGTTCGCGGTGGGTGCGGGTGGCGGGGGCGGTGTGTCGGGTGTGGCGGGCGGTGGCGGGCCAGGGTTCGTGGCCGTCGTGGCAGTGCCCGTGGGTGCGGGTCCGGGCCCGGTCGTGGAAGGCGGGCAGGCTGTATCGGTGCCAGTCCTCCAGGGCGTCGCTGGTGAAGGCCTGGGCGGCGCGGTAGCGCTGGTCGGTGAGGACGGCGATCTCGTGGACGAGGTGGGGGTGCTGGGGCCAGCAGGGCAAGATCCCGGCGTCGGCGTCCCAGACGTACTCGTGGTTCAGCCAGCTCACGACCTCTTCCAGCCACGCCCACACCTGCCGGCGCAGCAGCGGGTGGGTGCAGGTGGCGGGGTCCCAGGGGCGGGCGAGCTGGGTGACGTCGCCGAGCGCGGCGACGTGCTGCCTGGTGCCGTGCCCGGCCAGGTGCAGCTCGCGGTAGGCGTGCCGGACGAGAGGACCAGGTTGCGGGAACGGCAGCACCATCAGCCTGTCGTTCCGGGACGCCGGGTGCGGCGAGGACGAGCCGGGGGAGCTCATCGGTCATCACCCCCATCGCGGTGGTCGCGGTGGTCGCGGTGGTCGCGGTGGTGAGGAGCCAGACCGTGGCGTTCGGCCTCGGCCAGGGCGGCGGCCGCACGGGCGGTGGCTGTGACGGCGGCGTGGCGGGCGGTGCCGGTCCGCTCGCGCTGCTCCTGCTGTTCGCGCAGGAGGCGTTTGCCGGGGCGGTGGTCGATGCAGCGGTGCAGGCGGGCGATGACGGGTTTGCCGTTCTCGGCGACGACGAGGGCGCGCCGTTCGGGGAGCTGGCGGATCTCCTCCGGTCGCAGGACGGCGATGTCGTCCCCGGAGTAGCTGCGGCCGTTGGTCTTGCCGGTCTGCCAGCTGCCGCGGCTGATGCGGGTGGTGCCGAGGAGGTCGGAGACCTCCTGGTTGAAGGCGACGTCTTTGGACCCGCCGAACAGGATGAGGACGTTGGTGAGCCCGAACAGGGCGCGGGCTTCCTGCTCGCCGAAGATGGCGGCGAGCTGCCGCCAGGTCTGGGCGGCGTAGATGAACGAGATCCCCAGGGCTCGTTCGTTGGCCATCCGGGTCCGAAGGGTGGGGATGGGCGCGGTGGAGGGCAGTTCGTCCAGGCACGCCAGCATCGGCGGGCACAGTCGCCCCCACGGTGACGCGTTCGCCAGGGCGAGGGCGGTGTCCAGGACGTGCTCGGTCAGTGCCGTCATGAGTGGTGACGCGGAGGCGTAGGGGTCTTCTCGGCCGAGGAGGTAGATGGTGCCGCGGCGGCGGATGACGTCGGCGATGTCCGTGCTGGAGCGGCCGGGGCCGGGGGTGCAGCGGGTGCGGATGTCGGCCTGGAAGAACAGGCTCATGGCCTGCTGCACGGTGGTGGTGGTGTTCCCGGCGGTGCGGTCGTCGCCGTGCAGGGCGCCGTGGAGCAGGCCGTGCCAGAACGGCGCCGCGTGGGGGTGCTCGCGCAGGATCTCCGCGGGTTCGCTGGCGTTGCGGGGGTTCGCGACCCACCGCAGGACATGCTGCAGCGACCGGCCGGTCAGCGCGGCGGCGTGGAAGAACGCTTGGATGACCTTGGCGGCCTCGGCGGCGTAGAAGCGGGCGGCGGCGTCGTCACCGTTCACGCTCTCCGCGCCCTTCACGGTGCCGGCGGTGAACGCCTTCGCCCGTCGTTCGGCGACCATGGGGTCGACGCAGCCGTCGATCGGGTCCCACACCAGCTCCGGCAGCCCTGGGGCCAGACCGAACGGATCCAGCACGACGCACGGGCGGTCCTCGTGCTGGTGGTCGCCTCGGGAGCGGGCGGTGACGGTGAGGAGCAGGTCGTCGACCTTGGTCAGCGTCACCAGGGCCGCGCCGGGGGCGTGGAGCAGGGCTGGCGTCAGCAGGTCGAGGGTCTTCCCGGACCCCTGGGGTCCGATGACGCCGGCGGTGCGGTCCCACGGCACCCACAGCTGCCCGCCGCGAGGTTCATGGGCGTGGCCGATCTGCCAACCCACCTCCCGGCAGTCCGCGGTCTTCAACGCCAGCCCCCGTCAGTGGCGGGCCTGCTTGCCGCACGGCCAGAGGTGGCAGGGGGCGGGCCCGTCAGCGCGCCGTGATGAAGACTCTGGTGAGGGCCGTGGTGGAGGCGGTAGTGGTGGTGGAGGCGGCTGCCGTGGCGGGGGTAGAGGTCGGGGCGGATGGTGGCGCGGTTGCGGCGCAGCCGGTGACGCCCCAGGAGCTGCTCGACGTCGGATCGGGTGGCCATGCCCCGGACCCGGGCAGGCCCCCACCGGTCCAGGGCCCACTTCCCCAGCAATGCCATCAGCAGCACCGCGACGACCTCGGTCGCGACGAGGTACGTCCAGAGCATGTTCGCCCCTGCGGCTGTCACGGCGGCAGTTCCGGCTGTGATGTCCGATGCCGTTGCGGGGGCGGGAGGTAGACCCGCCGTCGCGTCGCCGCGCACCAGGGCGGGCAGGCTGCTGAACAGCTCCGTCCTGGGCGGCCACCGCCAGGGCCCACCAGCAACGACGTTGGCGATCCCGCGGGCGAGGTGCGCTGCCAACACGAAGACGAGGGCCACGGCGACGGTGGCGGCGAGGGGTATCTCCCAGGTGAGGGGGTATGGGTCCTGCCGGCGGGAACGCTGCATACCCCTAGGAGGGGAATCCGCACGCCCCCGGTGGTCACCCACGACAAGACCGACACAGTCATCAGCGCAGACGACTGGGCAACGGGGCCGACGACGGGGCAACTGGGCCGACGAGTGGGCCGACGACTGAGCAGACGCCGGGGCGACGGACTGTGTCAGGGGCTGCTGAGGGTGGTGCCGTCGGAGAGGTCGCCGACGCGCCAGATCTCGAAGCGGTGGTGCTCGGGTCCGTTGGCGTAGCTGAAGGAGCCGACGCCGTGTCGGCGGCTGCGGGCCTCGATGGTGGTCTGGGTGGTGGGGTCGGCGACGAGCATGACGTGGCCGATGCGGTCGGGGCCGAGGTAGGAGTCCCAGAAGACCAGGTCGCCGGCGCGTTCCTGACCCAGTTGGACGCGGTGTCCGTTGCCGGCGGCGAGCCAGTCACGTTGGGCGGCGGCGGTGCGGGGCGCGCTGATGCCGACCTGAGCGAGGGCGGTGCGGGTGAAGGAGGAGCAGTCCCACGCGTCGGGGCCGTTGGCACCGAACACGTACGGCTCCTCGGTCTGGGCGTGGGCCCACGCGAGCATCGTGGTGACCCGTTCGCTGCTGAGGGGGGCGAGGGTGGGGTCGCCGGTGTTGTCGGGGTGGGTGGCGCCGGGCCCGCAGTCGGTGAGGTCACCCAGGACGGTGCCGCCCGACCCGCCGCTGCGGCTGCTGTAGGCGTGGGCGTAGTGCAGGGCGTCGTTGACGTACCAGTCGGCCCGGTTGTACGCGTACAGGGCGTCGCGGACCCCGACGGGGCCGTCGGTGAGCCCGGAGCGGGTGAGGTAGTGCGCGGCGGAGAACACGCTGTCGGCGTGGTTGCCGATGTCGGCGCGGCCGTCACCGTCGCCGTCGACGCCCATCTCCGTCCACGTCGAGGGCAGGAACTGCATCAGCCCCTGCGCCCCCGCCGAAGAGGTGCTGGTGAGTCGGCCGTGGTTGGTCTCGGCCATCCCGACGCCGGCCAGCACGGTCCACGGCAGCGCGTACTCCTCAGCGGCCGCCCGGTACAGCGCCTCGACGTCGGCCGGGATCGGCGTCGGTGGGTTGACCAGGGACGCCTTGCGGGGTTGCCCGGGCGGGGGCAGCTCGAACCCGACACCCCCCTCGAGCGCGCCAGCGGCGACGGGCTGGACCTGCCCGTCAAGAGCCCGCGCGCTCGGTGGCGAGTCCGTGGGTGGGGTGGTGCCGTCGAGGGGGGCGCCCCGGGCGGCCATGAAGGGGACGGGGTCGATGGCGGTGCCGTTGCGGTGGACCTCGAAGTGGAGGTGGTTGCCGGTGCTGACGCCGGTGGACCCTTCGATGCCGAGGTGCTGCCCGGCGTGGACTCCGGTGTCGGGGGTGACGGCGGGGTCGATGGTGGCGAGGTGGGCGTAGCGGGTGCTGATGCCGTCGCCGTGGTCGACGTCGACGACGTTGCCGTACCCCCCGGCCTCACCGGCGCGGGTGACGACGCCCGCCGCGACGGCCACGACCGGCGCCGCAGTCCCCGCTGAGGGGTGGGAGACGAGGTCCTGCCCGCTGTGGTGTCGCCACTCGTGGTGCACCGGGTGGAAGTGACGGCCGAACCCGCGCCGCGACACGGTGTAGGGCTGCTCGAACGGCGCCCGCCACCCCTGCTCCCCCGCGTTCGCCCCACCACCGCTGGTCTGGTCGAGGCAGGCGATCGTGGTGCCCACCGCGGGCGCGGCGACGGTGGACAGCAGCACCGCCGCCAGCAGGGGCCCCGCAAGCAGGGCAGCGGCGATGCCGGCCATGGCCGCGGCCAGCAGCCTCGTCACGTCGTCCTCACCCGGGCCGCCCGCGAAACGCCTGTGTCGGCGCCGCCGGTTCTGGCTCCGCGGACGTCGCGCGGGGTCACAGGGCGCTCTGGATGGCGTCGTTGGTGAAAGTGAGGTGCTTCTCGGCGGGGTGCAGGACGGTCTGGACCTTGTACAGCTGCTCCCCCACCGCCCACACGGCGCGGCCTTTGCCGTGTCGGGCCCAGCCGGTGACGAGGTGGCGGGCGACGGGGCCGAGGGCGAGGAGGCGTTCGAGCTCGTCGCCGACAGCGGCGTCCTGGCCGTGGAGGATCTTGATGTCGGCCAGGTGCAGCAACTCCTGCGCGATGACCGCGGCCTGGGACCCGGCCGCGCCGGCGGACAGCAGGTCGCCGGGCTTGTGCGCGACGGCGATCTGCAGGTCCCCGCGCCGCGAGAGCCGCAGGTCCGCGTCGAAGGACTTGACCGCGTCCGGGCCGAGGCGCAGCTGCCGCCAGGACTCGTCGCGGATGACGAGGCGCAGGTCACCCGGGTTGGCGGTCTCCCGCATCGCGCGGCCCCAGCTGTTCAGGCACAGCAGGGCGATCCCGACGGCTTCATCACCCAGGGGTTCGAGGCGGGACAGGCTGAGCGACTGCAGCGGGGCCCGCCAGTCCACGTCGATGCTGGTGTGGTCGTCGAACAACCCCGCCAAGGCCCCCGACACCAGCTGGCCCAGCGCGTCGCGCAGGAGGCGGGTCTCGTCGAGGAACTGCCTTTCGCTGGCGTAGCGGCACTGGGTGATGAGGCGGTCGGTGGGGGTGTCGAGCAGGTGCCACAGCTGGGGCACGGTGACCTCGAGGAGCTGGGTGGCGCCGGCGGTGTAGCCGGTGAGCTCCTGCAGGGCCGCGGTGACCACGACCTCGTCGGAGGGCCCGAAGGACACGAACTGCTCGCCGATGCGTTGGCTGCCGACCAGGCCCCGGACGAGGGTAAGCCAGCGCCCGAACACCAGCGACGCCCGCCGTCGCGCCTCCACGGGATCCAGGTCGGCCCAGCCGTGGCCGAGGGGGCCGAAGGCGAGCGGGTTGACGCGGGCGGTCAGGCCGGGGCCGACGACGAAGGGGGTGACGCCGACGGCGTGGGCGAGGCGTTCGTACTCGTCCTTGACGTCGCCGAGGACCAGCGCCCGGTAGCCGAAGTCCATGAGGCGCAGGACGAGGGCCTTGACGGTGGCGGACTTCCCGACGCCGGGGTTGCCGAAGCAGAAGATGTTGGGGTTCGTGACCTGGATGTCGTCACGCATCACCCACCCGAACGGGTCGACGTAGAAGCTGCCGCCGGACAGCTGGTCGATACCCATCCACGCCCCCGTCGGGGGCAGGCCGGGGGTGGCGATGAACGGCCACAGCACCGGCGCCTGGTCGCTGGTCATCCGCCACGTCGACACCGGCGCGCCCGCGGGCGCCCACCCCCGCCCGGACCGACGCGCGCCCCGCCGCGCGACGTGGTGGAACAGCCGGCCCTCCCGCACCTCTGCTGGTGGCGGGGCGAGCGTGGGAAGGTCGTGGCCGAAGTCCGCGAGCAGCCGCCCCACACCCCGCCCCGACCTCGCCGCGGTACCTGCAGGGCGGGGTGCGCGACGGGTGGTGCGGCGAGGTGTGGGGCGGGGGGTCATGCGTCACCCCGGCGGGTGAGGCTGACGCCGAGCGGGACGGCCGTCGCGGCGAAGCCGAGGTCCTGGGCGAGGTCGAGGCGCAGCGGGGCGTACCCGGCGCGGCGAATCGCCGCGTCGAGGCGGCAGCCGAACTCCTCCACCCGGTAGCTGCTGGGCACGGTGACGGTGGCCACGGCGTAGGGGCGGGTCATGCAGTGCCCGCGGGCGAGCTTGGAGTCCAGGCCCCGGGCCCGCGCGGCGTCGCTGCGGGCCCGGGCGCGGATCTTCATGCCCGCTCTGTTCTTGAGCTCCTCGCCCAGGTCTGCGGACCACTCCCGGGTGGCGCTCTGCCGGTCCGCGGTGGCCTGGCGGAGGATGGGGTAGACGACGGTGAAGCTGCGCCGCTCGCCCGGTTCGGAGGGGGTGAGGACCGGGGCCAGGGCGCCCATGACGGCGCCGTTGTCGGGCAGCTTGATGGTCGCGCTCACCGAGGCCCACGCGTCGTGCGTGTAGTGCCGCACCGCCGCGTCAGCGCCGGAGGGTCCGGCCATCGCCCACGGCACGTCCGCCACCACACCCTCGACTACCGGGGCGGCTGCGGGAGCGGCACCCGCATCGTCCTGGGCCTGGCCCTTCGAAGCAGGGGACGCGTCCCAGCCGGAGCCTGGGGTGGGGTGGTCGCGTTCGGCGCGGGCGGCGACGATGCCGGCGCGGTCGCCGGGGGCGAACCCGGTCCGGCAGGCCAGGGCGAGGTCGGGTGAGGACAGCCAGGTCACCTCCGTCATGGCCATCGCGCCGCGGAGCTGGGCCTCGACCTCGCCCATCAGCCCGTACAGGACGCGGGCGCGGCCGTCGAGGCCACCGCCGGACTGCTTCGCGACGCGGCCCATCCGGGTCTCGGGGACGACGAGGGTGAGCCAGGCCTCGGTGCGGACCGAGGCGGCGGTGAGGGCATGGCGGAGGTCGTCGTTCACGGCGCGGGCCAGGGGTGGGCCTTCGGGGCGGCGGTGCCCGTGCATCCACAGGTCGCGTTCGGCGCCGTCGTCGGGGACGGTCCGCACGGTGATGAGGAGCTCGTCGATGAGCTCGGTGTGCGCGGCCAGGTCGAGCAGGCTCGTCAGACCGGCGGCCTGTTGGGCGCGTTCGGTGGCGTCGGCGAACCCGAGGCCGGGATGGACGACGGCAGCGGTCACGGCCCAGGTCCGGGCGGCGTGGTCCTGGATCACCGCAACGCGGCTCAGGGACGCGCCGCGGGGTGGCCCGTCATGGACGTCGATGCCCTGCAGCACCCCGGGCAGGTCCACCGCTGCCAGGTCCTCCGCGGCACCGTGGGCGGCGTGAGCCCGGAACCGGGTCCACCCGGCAACCCGGCCGAGCGAGAGCAGCAGCGAGGCGGTGAGCCAGCCAGTGGCGGGTCGCCCTCGTACGGGCACGACGGTCACGAGCAGCACGAGCAGCCACCCGAGCGCGCACAGCAGCACGGTCGACCACACCTCCGCGCGGACGGCCAGGAACACCGGCAGGCTCGACAGCACGAGGACAGCGAGCTGCCAGCCGTTCAGGCCGAAGAACCAGCCGATCCGGTCCCGGCTGTAGTCGTCGAACACCAGAGCCATCTCGGGCCCCCTCCAGATCAGGTCACGTCAGGTCGTTTCCAGTCGTTCCAGGCGGTTGCCCGTCAGCTGACACGCGTGGGTACTTGGGTTACACGGGGACGATGGGTACCGACGCGGCAGCACCGGCCGCGCCCCCCGCGCCGGCGCCCGCTGCGCCGGCTCCCGCGGGGGCAGTCCCGCCGCCGGCCGCTGCGCTTCCCGCACCGGTGCCTGCCGGAGTCGCACCTGGGGTTGGCCCGCCCGTCGAGGGCGCCGGCGGGGTCAGCGACGGCGCGGCGCTGGGGCCGGGGTTGCCGGCGAGCGGCCCGGCGTCGGGCCTGCCGCCGCCGGGTCCGCCTCCGTCGGGACCGGTGGCCGGCGGATCGGCTGCGCCGTTGGTCGAGTCATTGGCGCCGGGAGAGCTGCTGGTTGGGCGTCGGTCGGGACGGGTGGTGCGGTGGAGTTCGTGGTCGGGGTAGTAGCTGGAGCTGCCGACGCCCATCTGGCTGGCCATGTCCACCCCGACCGCGGCGCTGGTGGCGCTGAGCCGCTGCATGAACCCGATCCCGGACGCGGCAGCAGCACCGGCCCCGCCGCCCAGCGCGGACAGCCAGCCCTGCTCCGCCTGGCTGAAACGGGCGCTGGTCGCGTCCTCACCGGCCGACTCCCCCGCCGACCGACCACCCCCGACCGTCCCGCCCGCCGCACTGCCACCGGCGACACCGCCAGCGGCACCACCACTGTCACCGCTCGTGGCTTGCGTCGCGCTGCCCGAGCCGCCGGACGCGCCGCCGCCGAGGAGGCCCTGCAGGCCGCCGGAGGTGGCGAGGCCCCGTCGGAGGGCGGCGCCGGAGGAGGTGCCGGGGTCGACGAAGGCGAGGAGCTTGAACAGGGCTAGGGGTGAGAAGCAGGCGATGAGGATGAGGAGGACGCCGGGCAGGGCGGAGCCGATGGCGGCGAGGGTGCCGTCGGCGAGGCCGTTGGCGACGCCGGTGGTTGTTTGCACCCCGACGCCGAGGACGAGGACCATGAGGACCGGGCTCAAGGCGGCGGCGTGGGTCCAGCGCAGGCTCTTCCAGAACCAGTCCTTCCCGGAGTCTGACAACAGTCCCGCCGCCGCCAGGGGCGTCGTGGCCGCGAGGATGATCAGCGCGCCGGCGCGGGTGAGGATGACCAGGAGGTGGCCGAGGGCGGCCAACCACAGCACCAGGCCCATCAGCCCGAGGACGGTGGCGACGGTGCCGTCGGCGACGTCCTGCACCGCGATGGGGTCCCACGGCTGCCAGGCGGACCACGACTTGACGTTCAGCAGCGACTGCATCAGCGCCCGAGTCAGGCCACCGCAGGCGGCGACGAGGGCGACGAGGTAGGTGAGCCAGCCGCCCCAGACGACGGCGAATTGCGCGAACCCGATGCCGACGCGGGCGAGGCTGCCGCCGTCGCGGCGGGCGGCGCTGACGCCGAGCTGCAGCAGGCCCATGATGAGGACCAGGGCCCCGGCGAGCCAGAACGTGGTCCGGTACAGCTCCGCCGCGGGTCCCGCCGCGCGGAGGTCCGGGGTGATAAAGGCGTCCATCAGGTAGAACACCATCCGCAGCACCCACAGGCCCGCGTTCCACAGCGCGAGCATCGCGACCGTCCACGCGTCGGTCACGATCTTCCCGGCCGTCCCGGCGAGGATCCCGAACGGGTCGAACACGTCGTCCAGCACCGCTCAGCCCTCCCCCGTCCCACCGTCGTCGGGCGGGGTTTCGTCGAGGGTGGGGTCGGTGTCGACCCAGGTGCGCCAACCGGCGTCGAGGCTCTGCTGGGTGCCGGGCCAGGTGGAGGGTGCGCGGGCGGGCGGGGTGCCGGGGGCGATGAGCCAGCGGCCGTCGTGCCACTGCATCCGTTCGCAGTGCCCGAAGCCGATGCGGGCCTCGGTGGTGATGACGGCCCGCACCTCCAGCAGCACGCACGCCAGCACCCAGTCCGGACCGTCGCTGCCCTTGACGAGCCCGGCGGCCGGAGTAGCGGTCACGGTCGTGGTGACGTCTTTCTCCGGACCCATCTGCGCCGCGCCGAGGAACGACTGCACGTGCCGCGCGATCTCCCAACCGGCCACCCCGGTGTCCGGCGCGTCGCTTTCACCCTGGCTGAAACGCCCACGGCCAAGATCACCACTGGCGAGATCACGACGGCCGGACCCCGTGCTGTCGTCCAGGTCGAGGTCGATGACGCCCGCCTCACTGGCAGCACCGTCGGACGGGACGCCCTCTCCGCCGTCCTCGGAATCAGAATGTGGCCGCTGAGGGAGGGTCCAGTGCTGGTGGATCCCGGCGGTCAGGGGGATCGACATGGCCTGGAAGACGGAGGTCTCGATGGCGGCGAGCTGGGCGACGGCGCCCTCCGGGGTGCGGGGGAAGCCGGTGGGTACGCCCCCGGGTCCGCTGCCGGTCGCGGGCGGGATGGTGATGCCGGGGGCCGACTGCGTCGAGGGCGGCGCCGGCATCGCGGCCTGCGAGCCGACGGGCAGCATCGGCTCCGACGCGATGGCGTCCCGCCGCTGCGCCTGTTCCTCGGCCGCGCCTGACGCGGACTCGGCAGCGGGTCCAACGACGCTCGCCTCCCTCGCCAGCGCTCGTGACGATGGTGGTGCGAGGCTCAGGTAGACCGCGTAGCCGAGGCCGCCGAGCAACGCGGCTGCCGTGACCACCACCACGAATCCCACCGCGAGCAGCCGCCGCCCGCTCCACTCCTCGACCCCCACCTCGCCGGGCAGGGCTGACGCACGCCTGCTCACGCGAGTCCACCGTCCTCGGTCAGAGCAGCAAGTCCTGTCCACGCCACCGGGGGACCGAGAGGACCCGGTGCCAGCATCGAAACCGCGATCGGCTGGGCCGTCTCGGCATGAACGGCCGCAGCGACGTCGCCGACGCCGTCGACGCTGGCCAAGCGGTGCACGCTGCTGACGGCCGGGCTGGCGGCCGGGCTGGCGGTGATGCAACCGGTCCCCATGAACCCGTTGACCATGCCGGGCAGGACGAGGTAACCGATGCCGGCGACGAAGATGATGACGATGCTGACGACGCCGGCTTTGCTGGCGTGGGGCATCCCGAAGATGCGTCCGGCCAGGATCGCGCCGATGCCGATGAGCATGCCGATGGTGAACAGTGCGAGGACGCCCCAGAGGATGTAGCCGGTGATCTCGTCGACGTACTGCTGGGCGTTACCGGGGGCGACCGGGCACACCGCACCCGCCGTCACCAGCCAGGTGTCTGTGCCGCGCGCAGCGACGCTGACGCGCTCGGGGTCCGCGACGGTCGCGAGGACGGAAACCTGCATGCTGTCGATCGCTACGGTGGCACGGTCCGGGGGTGTCATCAGGTGTCTCCTCGCGCGTCGGTGATGAGGTGGTGCAGCACGCCGGCGGCAATGTTCAGCAGCGGGGCCGGGAGCGGGGCCGGATCCAGGCCGTGGACGGCGAGCCGTCGGTCGAGGGGGGCGGTCGTGAGCCGGCCCTGGCGGTCGAGCGCAGCTGAGCGGGCTCCGAGACCGTGGAGGACCGCTCGTGACCAGCGTCGCCGGGATGGCCCGAGCACGATCGCGAACAGGACTGGCGCCGGTCGCGGCTCGTCGGTGGTCTCGTTCGCTCCGGTAACCCAGGTTCCTGGGTCGCTGAGCAGGTCGAGGTGGACCTCGAGTCGGCGAAGCCCGGGGACGGTCGCGGTCGTGGCGAGGACGATGTGGGACGCCGTGCCCAACGCGGTCCGGAGCCAGGAGACGTGGTGCAGGACGTGCTCGAGGTCCCAGCCCACGTCCAGCACCGTCAGACGGGAGCCGCTACCTGAGACCGGGCCTACTGTGGGGCGGGGCGCCGGGACGGTGTGGGGCCCTGCGCGGTAGCCGTCGCCACGCTCCAGGACGACGTCGCCCCGGGTGCCGCGCCACCACCCAGAGTCGTCGCGGCCGAGCTCGGCCGTGCTCGCCGCGGCTAGACCGGACGTGGTGAGGGAGCCGCAGTCGACCACCCGCGCGGCGTCCCACCCCCCGTGCCGGCCGTCCCGCAAGGACTTGTCTGCGGTCTCCCATGAACTAGGGCCCACGGTGAGGGCGGCCGTCGCCAGCGCGATCGCGGTCGTGGAGGCACCGCACGACCCGCCGCATCCGACGACCGGGAGGGCCTGTTCGCCGGCAGCGGGGACCCACACGGTCCCCTGGGCCGCGGGCGGCCCGGTGTTCAGCAGCACGGGCGGCGCTCCACGGGGCTCGGTCAAGGCGTGCGAAGTCGAGTTTTCTGGGGGCCAGGCCCGTCTGGTGTTGGCGTGCTCCGGCAAGGGCAAAAGGGTGCGCGGCCGGAACGTCCCGGCCTGCAGCGCCGCCCAGGCCCGTCTCAGCTCCTCCAGCGGCACCGTCGGCGCCGGCACCGGCGACTGCCGGGAAGTGAAGGGATGAGCGCGGGTGACAGCGGTCGAATCGGGCGTTACGGCTGCACCACTGAGGGCGACCTCGGCCTGGGTGCCGGGGTGGGTGTCGGTGTGGGTGGTGTTCATGCGGTGTCCGAGGTGAGGATCTGTCGGCGCTGTGCAAGGCCGGCGCGGAGCTGGTCGGGGCTGAGCCTGGTGAGGGCGGTTTTGGCGGCCTGCACCTCCCGGAGCAGGGCCACGCACCCGTCCAGCTGCTGCAGCGCCTCCGGCTCCCGGGCGGCGACGTCGAACAGACGGGCGACCTCGGCCGTGGCGCGCCGTTCCACCAGGCACGTCACCGGGTCGTCCAGGCTTGTCCCCGGGTCGTCCAGGCTCACCACCGGGTCTTCCGGACTTGTCGCGGGGACGACCTCCAGCGCCCACAGCACTCCCTGGCCGGGGGGGCGGCCGGTGCTCATGCGCACGCCTCGTACCCGCCGTGGCGGACGGCCTCAGCCAGGGCCTGGACGCTGCGACGAGCACGGCGTCGGATCGTGACGGCGGAGACCCCCCACCGATCCGCGACCGCCTCCGACAGGCCGATACCGGTCAGCCCGCCGTACTTGACCCGCACGCGGCTCACGTCAGCGCATTCCGCGGCCTCCACCAGGCTCAGGAGCAAAGCCCGGTCGGCCGTCGTGATGACGTCCTGCCGGCAGCCCCACTCCAGCACCTCCAGCATCTCTTCCCATGAGGTCGGTTCCGGCAGCCCGTCGCTGAGGTCGGCCGCCGCGAGCTCGACAATGTCCGCCGGTTCCGCGAGGACGGTCAGGTCCCACGCGTGGTCGCTGGCCGCTCTCTTCGGTCGGCGACCGCCCTGCAGCAGGACCGCGCTGCGGACGTTTCCGCGGATGTTGCCGGCCACCTTCCGAAGCCGCTGCCAGGGGAAGCTGCGTGCCTCCAGCCACAGCTGGGACGCGACCAGCTGGTCGGTGCGGTACATCAGCCCGTGGTGCCATCGGTCCACCGACGCCGCCCCCGGCAGCAACGCCCAGCAAAGGGTCATCGCCGCGGCGCGATCGTCACCCCCGTCGCGGGCAGCCCGCTTCGCCAGCGCGAGCAGGACCTCATCGGCACAGTCGGGCTCGGCCGCCAAGGTCCACCGCTTCACGTCGAGCGGGTCGGTGACCACCCCCAGGCAGGGGTCCGCAACGACCCAGCCGGGCCACCTCTCACGCGCCTGACGGATCAGCTCGTTGGACTCCGGGGTGCTCAGACCCAGGTGCTCGGCGACGCTCATGAGGCTCCTCCCGCCACGTGTCGTGTTCATCCACGGTGACGAGAGAACGCCCCCCAATTCGTCCCCCCTCTCGGCTGTGGACAGGGGGAACGAGGTGGGGACAGAGGGGGGAAGAACGGGGAACGACGACGTCCCCGCAGGTCAGCGCACGTCCCCCCGAAACCTGCGCGACGGGCCGGTTCCGCACCGCTCGCCGGCGTCTGCGACCGGCCCCCCTCATCAGCCCCGTGCTCGCGACCCGGTCAGGTCGAGTCGTCTCGGGTGGAGTCGGGCGACACCGGTGGTTCTGTCGTGCCCCCGGCGCAGCCTGCGGGCATGACGCAGACACAGGCGAGTGGTCCCGGGATGGTGTCGTTGGACGCGTTCGTGGAGGCGCGCCTGCGTGAGGAGCCACCGGGGCAGCAGGGCCGAGCCGACCTCGAGGTGGTGGCCAAGGAACAGGTCCTGGCGGCCTACCCCGGTCCCGGTTCGGCACCACGCACCGGGCTGGCCTCGCCGTCGCGCTCAAGGCCTTCGCCCGGATCTGGTCAGACCACGGGGACTTCGACCCCATGTGGCGCAGCTGAGACCCAGACGAGTCCGTGCAGCTGCGGCGGCTTCTATGGATTGCGTCCCGGCTAGCGTTGCTCACGTCGGCCCGCTGTTCCCGCCCCCCCTACGGTCGAGCGGCGGGGCCGGCGTTACTTGCAACCCACCCCGTCGCCATCGAGGTCGAACTTCGCCTCGAAGCCGGGCCCACCGCGGCGGATGGGCGCTCGGCCGGCAGCGCGCACCGCATCGCAGTTGGCGAACGGTCCATCGTCGGCGCCGGGTGCCGGGCCGGGAGCCGGCGGCTCAGGTGCGCCCTCGGGTTCCGCCGGCGCCGGTGCCGCGTCTTCACAGGAGTACGCGACCGGGCTCGCCGCGTCGGCGGCGACGTAGGCGGCCTCCCGGGCGTGCTCGCCGTAGCCGTCACGGGAGTCGTACCGAGCGACACCCATGCCGTCCTCGATGAGAACGAGCCCGGCGTCGGTGCCGTCGAGGGTGTCGACGTAGGCGATGAGGCGTCCGTACCGATCCCGCTCGTCGGGGGCCTCGACGCCGAGCGTCACCTCCTGGCCGCCGACTACGGCGCCCATCGCGGTGCTGGACTCCTCGAACCCGCACTCCCCCCGCTCGGGGGTGTCGATGCCGATGATCCGGATACGTTTGGTCGTGCCGTCGCGCTCGACGTCGATCGTGTCACCGTCAACGATGTTCGTGACCGTCCACGCTGCGGCTGCCGACTCCGCCTGTGCCGCTGGGAGCGGGGGCGGCCTGACCGCGGGAGCAATTGGTCCAACTGCTCAGATCACGGCGCAGGGTTCCGGCAGCATCCCCAGCGTCGGTTGCGTGATGCTGTCGACCCGCGCTGCCCCCGCACCAGCGGGTTGCCCGGCGGTCCGGTATCCCGACGCAGGGTTGGCGCTGGGCGTCATCTCCGCCGGAGTCACCCGAGACCGAGCCGCCGCCCCGAGCGCGGGTGCTCGCCGTCAGCTGGCCGCCTGTCGGTCGTCGGTGAGCCAGCCGTGTCGTTCGAGGATGGCGTGGGTCCGGGCGGACAGCTCGTCTGGCGGTCCCGCGTCATCGGCGCGGTTGCAGACGTCCCTTTCGATGATGTCGGCGGCGGTGCTGCGGTGCCCGGAGGCCATCGCGACGGCGGCCAGGTCCAGGCGAGGGATCTCCTCATCGGGGGCGGCGAGGGCTGCGAGCTCGGCAGTCGCGCGTGCCGCGGGCAGGTCGCCGGTATGCAGGAGGTGGGTGGTGACGAGGTGGGCGACGTCAACGACGGCGCAGAGCATGTGCTGGTCGAGGCGGTCACCCTCGACCAGCCAGCTCCAGCCGCCGGGTCGGAGCTTGCTGAACGGTGGTCCGCTCACGAGGGTGAGGGCGCGCTTCAGGTCCTGGATGCCGTCGGGTCCACGGGTCTGGCCGCGCAGTCGGAGCCGTCGAAACAGGTCCGCGTCGACGAGGAGGTCCTGGACCTCGTACACCCCGACGCCGCGGTGCTGGGCGGCGGGGGAATGCCGGGCGTCAGGGATGTGGGGGCGACCGGTTCGGGGGTTGGTGCCGAGCCAGTCGCGGACGGTGGCGACATAGCCGCGGGCCTTGGTCGTGGTGACGTCGAAGGCGTCCGCGACTTCTTCGGGCGTCGCGCCGTGGGGGCGGGTGGCGAGGAAGGTGAGCAGCTCGGTGTAGTAAGGCTTCCGCTTGGTGACGGGCACTCCCCGGGTGCGGGCCCCGACGGGACCTAGCAGGGTCAGCCGGGGCAGGGGGCTGGAGTCGGCGAACCAGGCGGCGAGATCCTCGTCGAGGCCCGGGTCGATCTCCGCCACCGCGTTCCTGACCTCTTCGGGTACCAAAGGTGCCAGCGTCTCGAGGTCCTCGCGGGTCGTGGCCGCGATGTCGAGGTACTCCTCATCAGGCTGAGCCAGTAACGACGCGGCGTCCTGTGCGCGCGGTGCCTCCTGTCGCGGAGCACCGGCGTCTGGCTCGCCGCACACCATGCCAGCGGGTCCCCGTTCGTTCGCCCCGCCCTCGTTCCCCCGGGCATTGTTCCCCTGGTCGTTCCCCTGGTCGTCGAGGTCGAAGTTGACACGGTCCTGGTCACAAACGAGGTTGACGGGCCAGCCCTTGTCATCCCTCAGGTCGACGTCGGTCTGGGGCTCACGGTGAGGGATCGAGGGGTGGTGGTGTCGCGGCAGCGTGAGGGCGCGCGTGAGGGCTCCCGCTGCATCGGCGTAGGCCTGCCAGCCGTGGCTGTCGGCGTGAGCGGCGGGCATCGGGGTGTCGACCGGGCCGAGGGCGTACAGAGCCGCGCACCCCTGGGCTTCGGCCGCTGACAGGCCGCTGGCGGTGACGGCAGCGATTACGGTCTCCGCGGGACCAGTCACCGTGAGCGTGGCGTCGGGGTTGATGCGGAGGGTGGGGTCGGTGGCTCCGACGCTCCCGCCGGTGGAGGGCGCCGCGCACTGCACCCCGTCGTCATCACCTGCGGCATCACCGTCGATGTCTCCGGCCGAGTCTCCGGCGTTGGCTGTGGCTATGGGGGCGAGCAGGAGGACGGTGGTTCCGGTGCGTGCCGGGTGGGCGCAGATGAGGTCGATGAGGGTGTCCGGTTCGGCGGGTGGGGGGCTGTCGTCTCGGAGCAGCAGGTGGGGTGGCCAGGTGTTGTCACCGGCATACCTGATGCGGGCGCCGAGGACGTCGAGGTCCAGGTGGGGGCTGCGGTCGACGACGGCCACCGCAGCGACCGTGAGGTCCGCGACTGCATCGGCCGTCCCCTCCGACCCCGCGCCGAGTCCGTCGCTGCGCGGGTCGGCGTGCTCTGGGCCGGCGGTGACGTGGATGCGTTCGGGGTTGAGTGGGCCCAACTCGGTCGCAACCCCGACGCAGTGCGCGCGGACCGTGTCGGACCAGGGGTTGCAGCCAATCTCGGCCGCGATGTAGCGGAGCAAGTCCTCGCCGCGCTGTCGGTCGCCGGTGACGGTGGCGATGCCGAGGTGTTCGAGGTTCAGCATCGTGGTGGCGCCGGTGGGGGTGACGCCGACCGTGACGAGGAGCGGGAACGGTGCGGGCTGGTCGGCCACGAACGGCCCCACGTGGTCCAGGTCGACCTCGGCCGGCAGGTGCCACGTCATCAGACGCTGCCCGCTCGTCCACGGGGCCGGAGCCGGGTTCGGTGTTGCGAGGTGAAGGGTGACCCCGGTCCGGTCGAGCGTGACCGCGACCATGGTGGGGAGGGCTTCGTCGCGGTGCAGGCAGGCGGTGGCCAGGCGGCGGAGGATCTCGTCGAGTCGTTCGATGGTGGTGGCCGTGTGGGTGTGGGCGCGAACGCTCTTCTCCACCACCACGTGCTGGCTGTCGGGCAGGGTGGGGGTTCGGCCCGGTCGCCGGAGCCGGGACTGGCGGCGGCGGTGCTGGCGCAGCAGCAGGAGCAGCGCCCCGGCGAGCATCGTCCCCGCCCCCGACAACCCAGGCAGGGCCCACGTCGGCGCCACGACCTCGGTGTCCTCCTCGGCGTCGCTGTCGGCGGCCTCCCCCGTGTCGTCGAGCCGTCCACTGCTGACAGTGTCCTGCTCTCTCGGTTGCTCGCCACTAGTCGGCGGCGCCGCTGCGCCCGCGGTGGCCGACCGGTCGCCGCGCCTTTCGTCTGCTGTCGACCCGGTCCTGCTGCCGGGGGCCACGGGCTCCTCGATCGTCGTTAGAGGCAGCCCGCTCCTGGCGCCCGCCGGCGTCTTACCGCGAGTCTCACCAGGGGGCTGACCGGGGGGCTGGTCTGTTGTCGCCGGTGGCTCGTGGCGTCCGCCCGGGGGTTGGTCTGTGGTGGGGAGGGGGATGGTCCAGCCGGGCCGCAGGACGTCGGGGTCGCGCAGACTTGCCCGTCTGGTTGCGTGACGGTGGCGGCTGCGGCGGCGAGCTCGTCGTAGCGGGCGCCGGCCCCTAGCTTTGTTTCGGCGATCGCCCACAGCGTGTCCCCGGGCACCACCACATGCCCCGTCGGCACCACCGTCTCCGGTGCTGACGGGCCTTCGGCGGCCGGCGGGGCCGCTGGTTCGCTGCTCGGGTGTCGGGCGTCGGGGGGCAGGACGAGGCGCCAGCCGGGGCGGATGAGGTCGGGGTCGGTCAGCGCCTGGCCGTCGGGTTGGGGGCGGCCCACGTTGAGGTCGTGGATCTCCGTCCAGCGGGTGCCGTCGCCCAGCTGTTGTTCCGCGATGTCCCACAGACACGCGTACCGGCCCGCGGCCGGAGCGGGCACCACGAACGCCGGCGCAGCCGACGAGGCGCGCGCGCTGTCGTCGACGGGCGCGGAAGAGACGTCAGCCCCCTGGTCGGACGCGGTC
>NZ_JBPKAO010000018.1:0-55887 GCF_051216895.1 Aquipuribacter aurantiacus | reverse complement strand
GCCGCGGGGCAGGGACGGGGGAGTGCCGAGCTCGGGGGAAGGATGACTCATGGTGTTGCTCCTCTGGCCCATCGGGCCGTGGTGGGTGGTGCTGGGGGTGTTCAGGGCTTCAGCCGCTCAGGGGGGCCGCCCCGGCGGGACGGTCGTGGAGCAGGTCCTCGTCGCGGTCCGGCTCGCGGCGGTCTGGCCACGGCCGGCCAGTGTGCAGCGCGGCTTGCGGGCCGCGCCTGACGGAGTACCGGGAGCTGTTCGGCGTTCGAGCGGTGCTCGGGGCGGACCCCGGAAGAGTCGGTGGCCGTGGGCGCGCACGAAAGGCAAGCCGCACTGGATGACCTCACCCTACCTTCACGTTAGGGTCAGGTGTCCACCCGGGCCTTCGACCGGGGAGCCCACCACCTGTGGAGGAGCCTGGAATGAGCCCACGTCCGGACCCGTCCGACCGCCCGCGACTCCAGCCCCACGCCCTGATCGACGCCCTGGAGCGGATGGGGGTGCCGTGGTTGCTCACCGGCTCGGTCCTGCTCGCGGAGATGGGGGCACGCGTGGAGCCGGCCGACCTGGACGTGGTTCCGGCCGGGCACCCGCTGTCCCTGCGACGGCTGGCACTGGCCTTGAGGGCGCTGGAGGCGGTCCCGGCGCTTGGGCCGTCGCGTTCTGGAGCCCTCACCCGCGAGCAGTGCCTCCAGTGGGTGCCTCCTGCAGCGCCGCTGCCGGACGAGCTGGACCGTACCTTCGTCACCTCGTGGGGCCGCCTCGACGTGGCGGTTGCTGGGTACGGCGGTTACGAGGACCTGCTGCCCGAGGCCGGTCCCGTGACGGTGGACGGACGCCGCGTACTGGCGACGAGCCCGTGGGTCGTCCTGGACCGGGCAGAACGACACCATCGATCACGCCTCGGGGACCCGGGCGAGGGCGCAGGGTGGAGGCGCAACCGTGCTCTGGAGTACGACCGTGCCCGCGCCGCGCTGGTCGGCTGGTCGAGGTCGACCGGTCGGGCCGGCTAGACCTGGCGGCGCATCACCCCTCGGTCTGCCTGGGCCACGACCCCCCGCACGTCTGGCAGGTGATCGTGATGTCGTTGCCGACCCGTCGGCCGTGCAGGTCGTCGGACTCACCACAGGTGGGGCACGTGATCGTCACCATGCCTCGTACCGTACCCTTACGTGATGGAAGAGTTGAACACCGGGCAGTCCGACCGTTCGTTCATGCAGATCGGTGAGGTCGCAGCCCTGACCAGCCTCAGCCTGCGCACGATCCGCCACTACGAGGAGCTCGGCCTCGTGGTGCCGTCCGGTCGTACCTCGGGCGGGTTCCGTCTCTACGCCCGCGAAGACGTCGACCGGCTGCGGCTGGTCCGGCGGATGAAGCCGTTCTTCTCCCTGGAGGAGACCAAGGAGGCGCTCGAGGTCCTGGAGGCCGTCTCGTTCGTGGGTGACGAGCCCGAGCAGGCACGGCTGGAGCTCCTCGACCGCGTGCAGATGTACCGCGAGGCCGTGCTGGCGCAGCGCGAGGCGCTGCAGGAGCAGGTCCGTCAGGCGACGGCGTTCGCCGAGGAGCTCGACGAGATCATGGCGCAGCGGGAGTCGCTGTCTCGCTGAGCGGGGTCGTCGCCGGGCTCGAGGGTGGGCCGACGAAGACGGCGGCGACCGCGACGAGCATCGGTACGGCCGCGGCGCCGAGCAGGGCGGGCTGGTAGCTGCCGGTGGCGTCGCGGACCAGGGCGAACAGCAGTGGTCCGAAGGCGGTGGAACCGACGCTGACCAGGGCGACGATCCCGCGGATGGATCCCAGGTGCAGGGTGCCGAAGTAGCGGGGGAACGACGCCGCCTCCAGGGAGCGGATGCTGCCCGCGGCCAGACCCAGCGTGAGGCCGAAGCCGATGGCCGACCATCCGACGGTGGTGTAGGNCCAGGGCGACGATCCCGCGGATGGATCCCAGGTGCAGGGTGCCGAAGTAGCGGGGGAACGACGCCGCCTCCAGGGAGCGGATGCTGCCCGCGGCCAGACCCAGCGTGAGGCCGAAGCCGATGGCCGACCATCCGACGGTGGTGTAGGCGCCCCACACCAGCGCGGCGGCGAGGGTGAGCATGGATGCGCTGGTGGCCCAGCGGGGGCTGAACCGGTCGATGAGCCAGCCGGTGCCGATGGTCGCGACCAGGGCTGCCACCGTCTGCGGCAGGAAGTTCGCGGCGGCCTGCACCGGGGAGAGCCCGCGTTCACCCAGCAGCGAGATCTGGTGGAACCCGACGGCCGTGGACAGCATGCCGGTGGCGGCGACGGCTGCGCAGACCACCCAGAAGAACCCGGACCGGACTGCGACGGCCCGGGTGTGGCCCCACTCGACGTGCTCCTCGGCGCCAGGGATGGCGCGCCCGTCGGGGACCTGGCCCAGGTCGGCCGGGCGGTCCTTCATGCCGAGCAGCGCGATCGGCAGCACGACGGCCCAGACGATGAGGCCCTCGACCGCCCACGCGGTGCGCCAGCCCTCGGCCGCGATCAGCCGTTCCAGGCCTACCGGGGCGAGTGAGATCACGGCGGCGCCGGCGGCGGACACCACTCCCAGGACCGTGCCGCGCCGTCGGACGAACCACAAGGCCGACGCCGTGGTCGCCACCAACCCGAGGGCGCCCTGGCCCATCATCCGGATCCCCACGAACCCGGCGGTCAGCCCGACCAGGCCCGACACCACCGACAACCCGATGAGCACGGCCCCGAACACCCCGCCGATCACGGCCATGGTGCGGCGCACCCCGTACCGGTCCAGGGCCGTGCCGACGAACGGCATCGCGGCCGCGCCGAGCAGCGTCCCGATCAGGTACGCCCCGGCGATCTCCGACCTTGAGACATCGAGGTCTCGGATCATCGGGTCGATGAAGACGGACACCGCGGCCGTCTGACCGGGGGCGGTGGCCGCCACGGCGATCGCGGAGTAGACCATGACGTGCCAGCCGTAGAAGCGGTCCGGGCGACGGGCGCCACGTGCTGCGGGTCGTGGCACCGTGCTGAGAGTCACGCGGGGTGGGGCCCTTCGTCGTTGGTCATGGATGTGGTCGAGGCGTCCTGCACGGCAGCACCGCGGGCGGGTCAGGTGTTCCCGCGGGTGTTCCGCTCGACCCCGACGACCCCGCGGGACCTCGGGGACCCGGGTGAGTTCCGGCGGGCCGCGCGGACCCCACCGACCGGGTTACAGGGAACCCGCGATGAGGGGGTCGAGGACGACGTCGGGGTGGGCGCGCTGGATGGCCTGCAGTCGCCACCTGTCGGTGATGAGGGCGAGCAGCTCGCCGTCGGCCCGGGTGAAGACCTCGACTCCCCGTTCCGTGGCCAGGGTCGCCTCGTCCGAGGCTCGGGTGAGCCTGGCCATCGTGTACGGCAGGGCGTCGACCTGGACCTGCACGCCGAGCTCGGAGGCCATCCGGGCGGCCACGACCTCGAACTGCATTGGACCGACCGCGGCCAGGACGGGCGCGGCGTCACCGCGCAGGTCGGAGCGCAGCACCTGGACCACGCTCTCCTGCTGCATCTGCTCGATGCCCCGGCGGAACTGCTTGGAACGGCCCAGGTCGAGCGGGCGCACGGTGGCGAAGTGCTCGGGGGCGAAGCTGGGGATGCGGGGGAACTCGACCGGGTCCTCGGCGTACAGGGTGTCTCCCACGTGCAGCGAGGTGGCGTTGACCAGGCCGATGACGTCGCCGGGGTAGGCCACGTCCAGGGTGTGGCGTTCGCGACCGAAGACCGATTGCGCGTACTTGGTCGGGAACGGGCGGCCGGTCGACGCGTGGACGGCGAGCATGCCCCGCTCGAACACCCCTGAGCAGACGCGCGCGTAGGCCAGGCGGTCGCGGTGGGCCTTGTCCATCCCGGCCTGCACCTTGAACACGAACGCCGAGAAGGGCAGGTCCAGATCGCGCGGATCACCGGCTGCGTCCGGCCGCGGACCCGGCGGGGGCGCCAACGACACGACGACGTCCAGCAGCTGACGGACCCCGAAGTTGAGGACCGCCGAGGCGAACAGCACCGGTGTGGTCCTCCCGGCCAGGAACGCGGCCTCGTCGTGGTCGGCCCCGTCCGCGGTGAGCAGCTCGTGGCCCTCGACCGCCTCGGCCCAGTCGGTGCCGAACTCGGCCGCGGCCTGCTCTGCGGGCAGGTGCTCCTCCGGGGCGATCGTCGCCCCTCCGGCGGTGCGCCGGTAGCGGATCATGCTCCCGTCCGAACGGTCCAGCACCCCGTGGAAGTCCCCCGCTATCCCCACCGGCCACGTCAACGGGGTGGGCCGCAGGCCGATGCGTTCCCGGATCTCGTCCATCAGCTCCAGCGGGTCCAGGCCCGGCCGGTCCCACTTGTTGATCACCGTGATGATCGGGATGCCCCGGTACGCGCAGACCTCGAACAGCTTGAGCGTCTGCGGCTCCAGCCCCTTGGCCGCGTCCAGCAGCATGATCGCGCAGTCCACCGCGGCCAGGACCCGGTAGGTGTCCTCGGAGAAGTCCGCGTGACCCGGCGTGTCCAGCAGGTTCAGCACCAGGTCCTCGTACTCGAACTGCAGCGCGGTCGAGCTCACGGAGATGCCGCGGGCCCGCTCCATGTCCATCCAGTCCGACACCGTCGCCGAGCGACCGGCCTTGCCGTGCACCGCCCCTGCCGTCGCGATCACCCGGGCGTGCAGCGCCAACGCCTCGGTCAACGTGGACTTGCCCGCGTCCGGGTGGCTGATCACCGCGAACGTCCGACGGCGCGCCGCCTCGGCCACCACGGCCGCAGCCGCGTCGGCATCCATCCGAGGGGTTGTCTCGGTGCTCGGGGGGTGGGAAGCGGTCACCCCCGTACTCTACCTTTACGTAAGGGTCGACTAGCCCACTCGAACTCGAACCCTGGAGGCTCCGTGCCGCACTACCGCGTGAAGAGGACCGACGGTTCACTCACCACCGTCCAGGCGCACCGCGTCGTGGTGCGTGATGGTGCCACCACCTTCGAGCACCGCACCCGCGACTCCTGGCATCCGGAGCTGTCTGTCCGTAACCACGACATCGACACCGTGCAGCGACGCGTGAGCGAGATCGACGGACGATGGACCTGGGTCCTGGAGCAGCCTGTCGAGGGCCGGGGCCTGTCCCCCCGCCCGTGACCGCACGCGTCGAGCGGCTCCGTCCCGGCTGCGATCCGGCGCCGCAACCGGTCCCGGAGCTTCTGCCGCGGCTGCTTCTCGCTGAGGTCCCGGTTGGCCTCGCAGTTGTCCTCCGCGACAAGCACCTGACGGTGGAGACCGCCAACCCAGCGTTCGAACACCTGCTGGGCGCGGACCCGTTGCGGAGGGCGACAGCCACCGCGCACCGCGGTCCGGCATCGCTCTCGGCGGGGTCTCGCCGCTGCACGGCCCTGGCCCCTCTGTTCAGCGCGGCGCCGGGCGGGGCCACGGTGAACCCCACCACGCTTCGCACCCCCGACGGCTGGGTCCGCCTGCACCTGACCCGCATCCAGGCCGACCGGTCCCGACTCCTCGCCACGGCCAGCGACGTCACCGAGCTCCACCGGGCGCTGCAGGACGCCGAGCACCGAGCGAGCCATGACGACCTGACGGGCCTCCTCAATCGGTCCAGCCTGGCCCGGGACCTCGCCGCGTTCCTCGCGTCGGCGGCCCCCGTCCGCGCCGGCGCCCTCCTGTACGGCGACATCGACGACTTCAAGGCCCTGAACGACACCTACGGTCACGCCGTCGGCGACGACCTGCTCCGTGAGGTCGCCGCCCGGATCGCCGGCGTCCTGCCGCGCAGCGCCACCTTCGCGCGACTGGGCGGGGACGAGTTCGGCGTCTTCCTCCCCGACTGCTCCCCCGCAGCGGCCGCCGAGTCCATGGCGGCCGTCCTCCTCGCGCTCGAGGCCCCGTGCCTCGCCCGGGACACCCTCGTCCGGATAGGCATGAGCATCGGGCTGACCGCGTTCGACTCACGGAGCGACGCGTCCGTCGACGACCTGCTCCATCGGGCTGACACCGCCATGTACCTCTTCAAGGAACGCCGCAGATAGCGCACGACGGCAGCAGTCCCGATGCCGCGGGTACGCAGCGATGGTCGCGGTCGGCGCTACGGCCTCCGAAGGCCACGCATCCGGCCCCTGACCTGGGGAGACACCGGAGCGGGTGACGGGAATCGAACCCGCACGACCAGCTTGGAAGGCTGGAGTTCTACCATTGAACTACACCCGCGGACGGCCCGGTCGAGGCTGCTGGAGCCCCGAGGACGTCGGCACCACCGTACCGGGCGCGGCGGTGGTGCGGCCTCAGTCGCGCGGTCGCAGGTGTCGTACTCCCGCGCCCAGCACGGCGCCGTAGACCAGGTGGGCCGCGATCATGCTGGCGGGCCGGTCGGGGCGGTCGTCCTCGGCGCTGGGCATGATCCCCAGCGCCGGTACCCAGCCCAGGTAGGCCGAGGCCCACACGCCCAGGCCGTACGCGGCGCCGGCCACCTCGCTGGGGACCCGGTCGGGCAGGGCCCGGTGCAGCAGGGCGAACGGGGCACCGGCCACGGCTCCGAACCCGAGGTGGTTGAGGGCCGTGAGCGCACGGCGCGCCGTCTCGGGCGGATCCACCGGCTCGTCCGTCGCGTCGTCGACGACCTCGATCGCCTCGTCGGTGACGCGCCGAGGCGGCTGGGTGCCCATCAACCCGGCTCGCTGGGCTCCCAGCATCAGGGCGCTCATCGGCAGGGTGGCCGCCGCCCCGACGGCAGCACCGGTGAGGACGTCGACGAGGGCGCGCTTCGGCTGGACCATGATCATGTCCTACCCCGACCTCGGCCGCGGAAACCACCCCACCGACCGCGGCATCCCTTCGGCGGGTTACGTTCTCGTGGTGAGGGAGCCGCAACCGCTGAGCCGGACGGCGCCCGCGCTGACCGGTCCGACCCTGATGAGCCAGCGCTGGCGCGACCTGGTGTTCCTGCACTGGCGGGTCCCCGTCAGCCGGGCGAGGGCCCTGGTCCCGGCCGGTACCGAGCCCGACACCTACGACGGGGACGCCTGGGTGGGCCTGATCCCCTTCCGGCTGCTGGACGCCGGACCGGGCCGCCTGCCCGGCGTGCCGTGGTTCGGGTCGTTCGCCGAGACCAACGTCCGCACCTACACGGTGGACCGGCAGGGCCGCCGTGGCGTGGCGTTCTGCTCCCTGGAGGCGCAGCGCCTCGCCGTCGTGCTGGGGGCGCGCGCCGTCTTCGGCCTGCCGTACACCTGGGCCCGGATGACGGCGCACCGTGACGGCGACGTCCTCGACTACCGCACCCGTCGCCGGTGGCCGGGCCCGCGTGGGGCGGGCGGCACGGTACGGGTGCGCCTGGGTGACGCCCTGCCCGGCCCGGACCCCCTCGCCGACTTCCTCACCGCGCGCTGGGGGCTGCACACGCGCGTCCGAGGGCGGCTGCAGTACGTCCCCAACGACCACGAGACCTGGCCGCTGCACCACGCGGACCTGCTGCACCTGGACGACTCGCTGGTCGCCGCGGCCGGGCTGCCCGGTCTCGTCGACCGGGCGCCCGACTCGGTGCTGGCCTCCCCGGGCGTCACCACGCGCTTCGGGCTGCCCTTCGACGTGGCCGCGTGAGCCGGCCCGAGCAGCAGGGGGAGCCGGGGGTCGACCAGGACCCGAACCGGCGCCGGTGGGTCGACGCGGCCGAGCACGTGGCCACCTACCGGGCCACCGACGGCGCCGTCGGTCACACCTGGGCCGATCGGCCGCACCTGCTGCTGAGCACGACGGGTCGACGCAGCGGGCGCGAGCACACCGTGCCGCTGGTCTACGCCCGGCTGCCCGACGCCGAGCGGGGACCTGTCCTCGTCGTGGCCGCGAGCGCCGGGGGAGCGGAGCGCCACCCGGCCTGGTTCCACAACCTGGTGGCCCACCCCGACGTCGCCGTGCAGCTGTGGGGCCGGCGATGGCGCACGGGGGCCACCGTCGCCGAGGGGGCGCAGGAGGAGGCGGGCTGGGCCGCCATGGCGCGGACCTGGGACGGCTTCCGGCGCTACCGCGAGGAGACCGCACGGCGGATCCCGCTCGTGCTGCTGGCCGAGCAGGCGCGCGAGCCCCGTCCGGACGGGGCCGAGCGGGACCGCTGAGCCCCGCGGCGCACTACCCTGACGGGTGTCGGTCGGAGCGCAGGCCGGCGACGGGGTATGGCGCAGCTTGGTAGCGCGTCCGCTTTGGGAGTGGAAGGCCCCCGGTTCGAATCCGGGTACCCCGACGGTAGGCATCACCGGGCGACGGCGCTCGCAGCGACGGTCGGCACCGAACGGCGGTCACGAACGGCTGCGCCCGGTGGTCGCGTACCCTGGCACGTCGCGCCCGCCGGGCGCACCGATCGTGCATGTCCCGTCCGTCCGTCCCCGTCCTTGTGGAGCCCTGCCCGTGAAGAGCACCGTCGAGTCCCTCGCCCCGACCCGCGTCAAGCTGAGCGTCGAGGTCCCCTACGAGGAGCTCAAGCCGAGCATCGAGGCGGCCTACAAGACCATCGGCGCCCAGGTGCAGGTCCCCGGCTTCCGCAAGGGCAAGGTCCCCAGCCGCATCATCGACCAGCGGGTCGGTCGCGGGGCCGTGCTGCAGGAGGCCATCAACGACGCCCTGCCGTCGTTCTACCAGCAGGCCGTGACCGAGCACTCGGTCCGCGTGCTGGGCCGCCCCGAGGTCGACATCTCCGACGTGCCGGACCCGACGGCCACCGACGGCGAGCTGAAGTTCACCGCCGAGGTCGACGTCCGCCCCGACCTGACCGTGCCCGACCTGACCACGCTGAAGGTCACCGTCGACGACATCGAGGTCACCGACGCCGAGGTCGACGAGCGCCTGGACGCCCTGCGCACCCGCTTCGGCACGCTCGAGAGCGTCGACCGCCCCGCCGAGACCGGCGACTTCCTCAGCATGGACCTGGTCGCCAAGGTGGACGGCGAGGAGATCGACTCCGCCACCGGCATCAGCTACGAGGTCGGCTCCGGGCAGATGCTCGAGGGCACCGACGAGGCCGTCGTCGGCCTGTCCGCCGACGAGGAGGCCATCTTCACCTCCACGCTGCGCGGCGGCGAGCACGCCGGCGCCGACGCCGAGATCACCGTCAAGGTCGGCGCGGTCAAGCACCGCGTCCTGCCCGAGGCCGACGACGACTTCGCCCAGCTCGCCAGCGAGTTCGACACCGTCGAGGAGCTGCGCGCCGACCTGCGCACCCAGGTGGAGTCCACCAAGGCCGTCGAGCAGGGCATCCAGGCCCGCGAGAAGGTCATCGAGGCCCTGCTGGCCGAGGTCGAGGTCCCCGTCCCGACCGCCCTGGTCGAGGAGGAGGTCCAGCGCCACCTCGAGGGCGAGGGCAAGGAGTCCGACGACCCCCACGGCGACGAGATCCGCCCCGACGCCGAGAAGGCGCTGCAGGGCCAGCTGCTGCTGGACACCATCGCCGAGGCCGAGAACGTCCAGGTCTCCCGCGAGGAGCTCATCCAGTTCCTCGTCTCCAGCTCGCGTCAGTACGGCATGGAGCCGAACGAGTTCGCCAAGGCGGTCGACGAGGCCGGCCAGGTGCCCGCGATGGTCCAGGAGGTCGGCCGCCGCAAGGCGCTCGCGATCGCCATGGAGCGCGCCGAGGTCACCGACGCCTCCGGTCGGCCGGTCGACCTCGAGGCCAGCCTGTCGCGGCAGGCCGCGGGCGTCCCGGCCGTCCCGGAGACGGTCCAGGCCGAGTCGTCCGAGGACGTCGACAGCCCCGACAGCGCCGACAGCCCCGACAGCCCCGACTCGCCCGACAACCCGGACAGCGCGGACGCCGCGGACGAGAAGAACGCCTGATCCACGCCCTCCCGTAGCACCGTCGGCCGTGGTCCGGACGCTTGTCTGCCCACGGCCGACGTACCTGCGCTGACAGCGAAACGCCGTCGGGACGGGGAGTGGCGTGTCCGGGGGCGGCGTTAGTGTCCGTACGCACTTGACGACGTGAGGAGCAACGACGTGACGGTCCAGTCCCACCTGACCAGCCCCGGCAACTCCGGGCTCGAGGTACCGATGGCCAAGTCGGCCGGAGGCCAGTTCGGCCTCGACGACAACGTGTACCAGCGGCTCCTGTCGCAGCGGATCATCTTCCTCGGCTCCGAGGTCCGCGACGAGAACGCGAACGCGATCTGCGCCCAGCTGCTCCTGCTGGCCGCCGAGGACCCGCACAAGGACATCTTCCTGTACATCAACAGCCCCGGCGGCTCGGTCTCGGCCGGCATGGCGCTGTACGACACCATGCAGTTCATCGAGCCGGACGTCGGCACGGTGGCCATGGGCCTCGCCGCGTCGATGGGCCAGTTCCTGCTCGCGGCCGGCGCCAAGGGCAAGCGCTACGCCCTGCCGCACAGCCGGATCATGATGCACCAGCCGCTCGGCGGCGTGGGCGGAACGGCCTCGGACATCAAGATCCAGGCCGAGCAGATCGTCCACATCAAGAAGCAGATGGCCCAGCTCATCGCCATGCACACCGGGCAGGACGAGGAGACCATCACCCGGGACTCCGACCGCGACCGCTGGTTCACCGCCGACGAGGCCAAGGCCTACGGCCAGGTCGACCACGTGGTCCGCTCGGCCCTCGAGGTCCCCGGCGGGGGTGGTACCGAGTGACCTGGACCGATCCCGTCCGACCGACGTCCATGATCCCCCAGGAGGGCCGCATGCCCCAGGTACCCGCCCCCAGCAGCCGCTACATCCTGCCCCAGTTCACGGAGCGGACCACCTACGGCTCCCGCACGCTCGACCCGTACGCCAAGCTCTTCGAGGACCGCATCATCTTCCTCGGCGTGCAGGTCGACGACGCGAGCGCGGACGACGTCATGGCCCAGCTGATCGTGCTGGAGTCCCAGGACCCCGACCGCGACATCATCTTCTACATCAACAGCCCCGGTGGCTCGTTCACCGCGCTCACGGCGATCTACGACACCATGCAGTACATCAAGCCGGACGTGCAGACGTACTGCCTCGGCCAGGCGGCCAGCGCCGCCGCGGTGCTGCTGGCCGCGGGCAGCCCGGGCAAGCGGTTCGCCCTGCCCAACGCCCGGGTCCTCATCCACCAGCCGGCCATGTCCGGCGGGGAGTACGGGCAGGCCTCCGACCTGGAGATCCAGGCCAACGAGGTCCAGCGCATGCGCACCTGGCTGGAGGAGACGGTCGCCCTGCACACGGGCAAGCAGGCCGACGAGATCCGCAAGGACATCGAGCGCGACAAGATCCTGACCGCCCAGCAGGCCCTGGAGTACGGCCTGATCGACCAGGTGCTGGAGCCCCGCAAGTCCGTGGCCAGCCGCGGTCTGCCCGCCGCCGGTCGCTGACGTCGCCCGCGCGCCCGGGGGAACAACCTCATCCCGGGCGCGCCGGGTGGCGTGGGGGACTGCACCCCGGTGATGCTGGGGGGTAGCGTCATCGGAACGCACCGTCCGGTGCGCAACTGGAAGGACACGTGGTGGCACGACTCGGAGACGGCAGTGACCTCCTCAAGTGCTCCTTCTGCGGCAAGAGCCAGAAGCAGGTCAAGAAGCTGATCGCAGGCCCTGGGGTCTACATCTGCGACGAGTGCATCGACCTGTGCAACGAGATCATCGAGGAGGAGCTCGCCGACGCCGGCGACCTCGGTCTGACCGAGCTGCCCAAGCCCCGCGAGATCTTCGAGTTCCTCGAGAACTACGTCGTCGGCCAGGAGCCCGCCAAGCGCGCGCTGTCGGTGGCCGTCTACAACCACTACAAGCGCGTGCAGGCCGGTGCGGCCGGCCCCAAGCGCGACGACCAGGTCGAGATCGCCAAGTCCAACATCCTGCTCATCGGCCCCACCGGCTGCGGCAAGACGTACCTGGCGCAGACCCTGGCCCGCATGCTCAACGTGCCCTTCGCCATCGCCGACGCGACCGCCCTCACCGAGGCCGGCTACGTGGGCGAGGACGTCGAGAACATCCTCCTCAAGCTCATCCAGGCCGCTGACTACGACGTCAAGAAGGCCGAGACGGGGATCATCTACATCGACGAGGTCGACAAGATCGCCCGCAAGAGCGAGAACCCGTCGATCACCCGCGACGTCTCCGGCGAGGGCGTGCAGCAGGCGCTGCTGAAGATCCTCGAGGGGACCTCCGCGTCGGTGCCCCCCCAGGGTGGTCGCAAGCACCCCCACCAGGAGTTCATCCAGATCGACACCACCAACGTGCTGTTCATCGTGGGTGGGGCCTTCGCGGGCCTGGAGAAGATGGTCGAGCAGCGTGTCGGCAAGCGGGGCCTGGGCTTCGGCGCCGAGCTGGCCGACAAGGTCGACGAGACCCAGGCGATGCTCGACGTCATGCCCGAGGACCTGCTCAAGTTCGGCCTGATCCCGGAGTTCATCGGGCGTCTGCCCGTGCTGGCCACGGTCACCCCGCTGGACCGTGACGCCCTGGTGCAGATCCTCACCGGTCCGCGCAACGCCCTCGTGCGTCAGTACCAGCGGATGTTCGAGATCGACAACGTCGAGCTCGAGTTCACCCCGGAGGCGCTGGAGGCCATCGCCGAGCAGGCCATCCTGCGGGGCACCGGTGCCCGCGGGCTCCGCGCGATCGTCGAGGAGGTCCTCATGCCCGTCATGTTCGACCTGCCCAGCCGGGACGACGTGGCGCGTGTGGTCATCAACCGCGAGGTCGTCCTGGAGAACGTCCTGCCGACGCTCGTCCCGCGCGAGGAGTCCCCGCGCAAGCGCGAACGGCGCGACAAGAGCGCCTGAGGGGCGCCTCAGCCCGCCCGGACGTCGTCGCGCACCCGGGCGGCGAGCTCCACCGGGTCGTCGACCTCCCCGGAGGTCAGCACGAGCAGCGCCTCCCGGGCCTGCACGGCCACGCACGTGGACGACGTCGCGCTGGGTGACGTGCAGGTGATCAGGGCCTCCCCGTCGTCGCTGGTCACCGACCGGACCTGCCCACCCGGCTCCTGCGCTGCCCCGGAGGCGCCCAGCACCTGAGCGGTCAGCCGCCCCGCCGTCTCGTCGTCGAACGGGCGCAGCGGGGACAGCCTCAGGACCACCAGCGACAGCTCGTCGTCGTCGAACGCACCCACCGCGACCCCGGCCACCGCGGGGTCGGCGCGCAACCGCTCGGCCAGGTCGTCGGTCTGCTGGGACGCCGCTCCCTCACGTCGGTCCAGCCCGGCGACCTGCGCCGGCAGCGGCAGCGACACCCCGGCGGGACCGCGCCCCACCAGGCCCCAGGGCGACAGCAGCGTGACGGCGAGCGCCACGACCACCGCGACCGGGACCGCGACCAGCAGCCAGGTGCGCCGCGACCACCGGCCCCGGCCCGACGACCGGCCGCCGTCGGCGGGCCGGTCGCCGCCGTGCGTCACTCCGCCGGGACGAGCTCGACGTCGCGGACCTCCAGCTCGTCGCTCCCGTCCACCAGCGACAGTGCGACCACGCGCCCGGCGCCGCGCAGGTCGTCCACGGCGGCGCGCAGCAGCGACAGCTCCGCCGCCGGCGCCGCGACGACGGCCGCGCTGACGTCGGTCCGCTGCGACACCTTGGCCTCGCTCTTGGCCTTGCGGATGCCGGCCAGCGCCCGCCCGACCACGGCGAGCATGCCGGGGTCGGCGTCCCCGGCCACCGCGCGCAGCGGGGCCGACGTGGGCCACGCCTGGGCGTGGACCGAACCCTCCTGCCACCAGGACCAGACCTCCTCCGTGGCGAACGGCAGGAACGGGGCCAGCAGGCGCAGCTGCACCGACAGCGCCTCCCGCAGCGCGGCGACCGCGGACGCGCGCGCCGCCGGCTCACCCCGGTAGGAGCGCTCCTTGACCAGCTCCACGTGGTCGTCGCAGAAGTCCCAGAAGAACTGCTCGGCCGCCTCGAGGGCCCGGGTGTAGTCGTAGGCCTCGAACGCCTCGGTGGCCGTGTCCACCACGTCGGCGAGACGAGCCAGGAGGGCCCGGTCCAGCGGCTCGACGACGTCGGCGGTCGACGTGCCCTCGGCCTCGTTCATCAGCACGAACTTGCTGGCGTTGAGGACCTTCATCGCCAGCCGGCGGCCGACCTTCATCTGACCTGGGTCGAACGCGGTGTCCACCCCCGGGCGGCCGCTGGCGGCCCAGTAGCGGACGCCGTCGGAGCCGTGCTCCTCCAGCAGCCCCATCGGCGTGACGACGTTGCCCTTGGACTTGCTCATCTTCTTGCGGTCCGGGTCGAGGATCCAGCCCGACATGGCCGCGTGGGCCCAGGGCAGGCTGCCGTGCTCGGCGTCGGCGCGCACGACGGTCGAGAACAGCCAGGTCCGGATGATGTCGTGGCCCTGCGGGCGCAGGTCCATCGGGAACACCCGGTCGAACAGGTCCTGGTCGCGTTCCCACCCGGCGGCGATCTGCGGGCTCAGGGAGCTGGTCGCCCAGGTGTCCATGACGTCCGGGTCGGCCATGAAGCCCCCGGGCACCCCGCGCTGCTCGGCGGCGTACCCGGCCGGGGCGTCGCTGGCCGGGTCGACGGGCAGGTCGGCCTCGTCCGGCAGCAGGGGCGCGTCGTAGACGGGGTCGCCCGCGTCGTCCAGGCGGTACCAGACCGGGAAGGGCACGCCGAAGAACCGCTGCCGCGACACCAGCCAGTCGCCGTTCAGCCCGCCCACCCAGTTCTCGTAGCGGTGGCGCATGTGGTCGGGGTGCCAGACGAGCTCGGACCCGCGGGCCACCAGGCGGTCGCGCAGCGCGGCGTCGCGGCCGCCGTTGCGGATGTACCACTGCCGGCTGGCGACGATCTCCAGCGGCTTGTCGCCCTTCTCGTAGAACTTGACCTGGTGGCTGACGGTGCGGGGCTCCCCGACGAGGTGCCCGCCGTCGACCAGGGCGGCGACCAGCGCCTCCCGGGCGCTGTGCGGGGTCTTGGTGGCCATCTGCTCGTACAGCGCGATGCCCGCGGGCGAGGTGATCCACTCCGGCGTCTCGGCCAGGAACCGGCCGTCGCGCCCGATCAGCGCGCGGGTCGGCAGGTCGAGCTCACGCCACCAGGTGACGTCGGTGGTGTCGCCGAAGGTGCAGATCATCGCGATGCCGGAGCCCTTGTCGGGCTCGGCCAGCGCGTGCGCCCGGACCGGCACCTCCACGTCGAACACCGGGGTGCGGACCGTGGTGCCGAACAGCGCCTGGTAGCGCTCGTCGTCCGGGTGCGCGACCAGGGCCACGCAGGAGGGGATCAGCTCCGGGCGGGTGGTCTCGATGAACACCGGGTCGCCGCCGTCGGGGCGGGCGAAGCCGATCCGGTGGTAGGCGCCGGGGCGCTCCCGGTCCTCGAGCTCGGCCTGGGCGACGGCGGTGCGGAACGTGACGTCCCAGAGCGTCGGGGCCTCCGCCGCGTAGGCCTCGCCCCGGGCCAGGCCGCGCAGGAACGCCCGCTGGGACGCGGCCTGGGCGTTGCGGTCGACGGTCTGGTAGGTCATGTCCCAGTCCACCGACAGCCCGAGCCGGCGCCAGAGCGTCTCGAACACCTTCTCGTCCTCGACGGTCAGCTGCTCGCACAGCTCGACGAAGGTGCGCCGTGACACGTTGACGAAGTCGCGGTCGTTCTTGGGCGCGGTCTCCGGGGGCACGAACGACGGGTCGTAGGGCAGCGTCGGGTCGCACCGGACGCCGAAGTAGTTCTGCACCCGACGTTCGGTGGGCAGGCCGTTGTCGTCCCAGCCCATCGGGTAGAACACCGAGTAGCCCTGCATCCGCTTGTAGCGGGCGATGCAGTCGGTGTGGGTGTAGCTGAAGACGTGGCCCACGTGCAGCGACCCGGACACGGTCGGCGGCGGGGTGTCGATGGAGTACACCCGCTCCCGCGTCGCCGTCCGGTCGAAGGCGTAGGTGCCCTGCTCGGCCCACACCGGTACCCAGCGCTCCTCCAGGCCGTCGACGGTGGGCCTGTCGGGGACACGGGAGGCGGCGTCGGCCGCGGGGGAGGGCGTGGTCATGGGGGCCATTGTGCCGAAGCGGGACGACCGCCAAGACCGGCGTGCCGCCGCCGGACCCCGTGGCCGGGGCGGCGCCGGTCCTGGGCGAGACTGGTGCTCCCGCGATCGAGGAGGACCCACCGATGGACGCCAGCACCCTGCGCGAGCTGCAGGCCCCGCTCAAGCAGCGGTACAAGGACGACCCCGCGACGGCGGCCACGCCGCTGCACGCCACCGGCCGCACCGCCGAGGAGGGCGTGACCTTCACCGTCGACGGCTGGGGGAGCCCGGTCCGGGCGGGCCTGCACTCGGCCACCGGTGGCGACGGCGGCGACGCGTGCTCCGGCGACATGCTGCTGGAGGCGGTGCTGGGCTGCGCCGGGGTGACCCTGCGCAGCGTGGCCACCGCGATGGGGCTGGGGCTGCGGTCGGCCCGCGGCGAGGCCACCGGCAGCTTCGACGCCCGCGGCACCCTGGGGCTGGACCGGGAGGTCCCGGTCGGGGTGACGGACCTGCGGCTGGTGTTCACCGTCGACGCGGACGCGGACGACGCCCAGCTGGCCAAGCTGGCCCAGCTGACGGAGCGCTACTGCGTGGTCGCCAAGAGCCTGGCCACCCCGCCCGTGATCGAGGTCGTCCGCGCCTGACGTTGACTTACGTCGAGGCGAAAACATAAGTTGCGTCCGATACCCCCGAAGCACGACGGCGTGCGGGGGATAGGAGAGCCACCGGTGCGCAACCTGCCGTCCGACGTCCGACGCCCCAGCCGCCGCCAGGTCCTCGGCCTGGGGGCCGTGGGGGCCGGCGCCGCGCTGCTGGTCCCCACGGCCCGGGCCGCGGTGGCGGGAGGCGGCGGGCCCGGTGAGCCGCTGCGCGAGCCGCCCCTGCTGCGCAGCCGGGACGGCTCGCTCGACGTGACGCTGCGGGCGGCCCCCACCACGACCACGGTGGCGGGCCGCACCTGGCACGTGCTCGGCTACGAGGCCGAGGTGCACGACGGCGCCCACGGGGGCGGGCACGGTTCGCCCCAGCAGTGGCACCCCGGGGGCTTCCCCGGACCGACCCTGGTCGTGGCCCCGGGCGACACCCTGCGGGTCCGTTTCGTCAACGACCTCGACGAGCCGACGAACCTGCACACCCACGGCCTGCACGTCTCCGGCGAGGGCGACGCCGACAACGTCTTCCGGATGGCCGCGGCCGGGGAGGAGCTGCACTACCGGATCGACGTCGGTGCGGACCACCACGCGGGCACCAACTGGTACCACCCGCACCTGCACGGCCGGGGCGCCCGGCAGCTGTTCGGCGGGCTGGCCGGCGCGCTGCTGGTGCAGTCGCCCCGCGAGGCGCGGGGTGTGCGCGGGGTCTCCCGGGACCGGGTGATGCTGCTGTCCTCGCACCAGGTGGATGCAGGCGGGCAGGTCCGGGACCCTCTGTCGGTACGCCAGAACCAGCACACGCGCCTCGTCAACGGCCAGCTCGACCCCGTCCTCGACATCGCCCCGGGCGAGACGCAGCGCTGGCGCCTGGTCAACACCTCCGTCAACGAGGTCTACCGGCTGCGTCTGGACGGGCTCGACGTGGTCCGGGTCGCGGCCGACGGCAACCCCTACCGCCGCGCCCGGCCCCTCACCGAGGTGGTGCTCGCGGCCGGCCAGCGGGCCGACCTGCTGGTGACCGGGCGCGAGGCGGGCACGTTCGCCCTCGAGACCCGGGCCTTCGACGTCGGGTTCGGGGTGGTGCTGCCCGCGGCCCGGCTGGCGACCGTGCGCTGCGAGGGGCGCCGGGTCATCGCCCGCCCGGTCGAGATGCCGGCCCTGCTCGAGCCGTTCGACGACCTGCGGGGCCAGCGGGTCGACGTCCGTCGTGAGCTGTCGATGACGATGACGGGGGGCTTCGGCTTCGACGGCACGCCCCACACGGCCGGTCGTATCGACCAGGTGGTCCGTCTCGGCGACCTGGAGGAGTGGACGGTCCGCAACCCCACCGGCCTGGTCCACCCGTTCCACATCCACGTCAACCCGTTCATCGTCACCCACGTCGACGGGGTCCCGGTGGACTCGCCGTCCTACGAGGACAACGTCCTGGTGGACAAGAACGGCGGCAGCGTCACGTTCCTCACCCGGTTCCGGACCTTCACCGGGCGGGCGGTCTACCACTGCCACTTCTCCACCCACCACGACCTCGGGATGATGGGTGTGGCCGAGATCGTGGCGCCGGGGCAGCAGCCGCGCGGGGCGCTCGGCTGGGCCGAGGTCGACGGCGGCGCCGCGGAGGACCACGAGCACTGACCGGTCGCGGCCCGCTAGGATCGCGCCCACAGGCACCGATCCGGTCATCACCGGGGAGCCGCCGGAAGAACAGGTGCTCGCACCTCAGTAGAACCGGCCGGGCAGGCCCGTCACAGCCGTAACGAGAGGTCGTCGGACCGGGACCACCGGGACGAGGGCAACCGAGGTGGTACCGCGGTGACCGGGAGACCGGGCGTCGTCCTCGTCGCAGCAGGCGAACGGCGACGAGAGGCAGCACCGCGATGAGCACCGACCTCCCCAGCGGCCAGGTCCCCGGCACGGCCCCCAGCGCGTACCCCCGCCACGGCGGCGAGGTCCCCGCGAGCCCGCGCTTCCCCGAGATCGAGGAGCGGGTGCTGCGCTACTGGGACGCCGACGGGACCTTCACCGCCTCGGTCGAGGCGCGCGACGCCGGCACCGACGGCGACAACGAGTTCGTGTTCTACGACGGCCCGCCGTTCGCCAACGGCCTGCCCCACTACGGGCACCTGCTCACCGGCTACGTCAAGGACGTGGTGCCCCGCTTCCGCACCATGCAGGGCCGCCGGGTCGAGAGGCGCTTCGGCTGGGACTGCCACGGCCTGCCCGCCGAGGTCGAGGCCGAGAAGCAGCTCGGCATCACCCACAAGCACGAGATCCTCGAGATGGGTCTCGAGCGGTTCAACGACGCCTGCCGCACGTCGGTGCTGAAGTACACCGACGAGTGGGAGTCCTACGTCACCCGCCAGGCGCGCTGGGTCGACTTCGAGCACGACTACAAGACCCTCGACCTGGACTACATGGAGTCGGTCATGTGGGCGTTCAAGACCCTGCACGACAAGGGTCTGGTCTACGAGGGCTTCCGGGTGCTGGCCTACTGCTGGCGCTGCGAGACGCCGCTGTCCAACACCGAGACCCGGATGGACGACGTCTACCGGCAGCGGCAGGACCCCGCCGTCACGGTCGGCCTGCGCCTGGAGACCGGCGAGCTCGCGCTGGTCTGGACCACCACGCCGTGGACGCTGCCCAGCAACCTCGCCGCCGCGGTCAACCCCGACGTCGACTACGTCGTGGTCCGCCCCAGCGAGGGCGACTGGGCCGGCGAGCGGCTGGTGCTGGCGCAGGCCCGCGTCGGTGCCTACGCCCGCGAGCTGGGTGAGGACCCCGAGGTGGTTGAGCACCTCAAGGGCACCGACCTCCTCGGGCGCCGCTACACCCCGCCGTTCGACTACTTCGCCGGCCACGAGAACGCCCACGTCGTGCTCGCCGCGGACTACGTCACCACCGAGGACGGCACCGGCCTGGTCCACATCGCCCCCGCGTTCGGCGAGGAGGACAAGGTCGTCACCGACGCCGCCGGCATCGAGGTCGTCGTCCCGGTGGACGCCAAGGGCGAGTTCACCGCCGAGGTCCGCGACTTCGCCGGGATGCACGTCTTCGAGGCCAACACGCCCATCACCCGGGCGCTGCGCGAGAAGAAGCTGCTGGTCCGGCACGAGTCCTACGACCACCCGTACCCGCACTGCTGGCGCTGCGACAACCCGCTCATCTACCGCGCGGTCAGCAGCTGGTTCGTGCAGGTCACGGCCATCAAGGAGCGCATGGTCGAGCTCAACCAGGACATCACCTGGGTGCCCGACCACGTCAAGGACGGCTCCTTCGGGCAGTGGCTGGCCAACGCCCGCGACTGGTCCATCAGCCGCAACCGGTTCTGGGGCTCGCCCATCCCGGTGTGGGTGTCCGACGACCCCGCCTACCCGCGCACCGACGTCTACGGCTCCCTCGACGAGATGGAGCGGGACTTCGGCGTGCGCCCGACCGACCTGCACCGGCCCTTCGTCGACGACCTGACCCGGCCCAACCCGGACGACCCGACGGGACGCTCCACCATGCGCCGGGTGCCCGAGGTGCTCGACTGCTGGTTCGAGTCCGGGTCGATGCCGTTCGCCCAGGTGCACTACCCGTTCGAGAACGCCGACTGGTTCGAGCACCACTACCCGGGCGACTTCATCGTCGAGTACAACGGCCAGGTCAGGGGCTGGTTCTACACCCTGCACGTGCTGGCGACGGCCCTGTTCGACCGGCCGGCGTTCCGCACCTGCCTGGTGCACGGGATCCTGCTGGGCGACGACGGCCGCAAGATGAGCAAGTCGCTGCGCAACTACCCCGACGTCAACGAGGTCTTCGACCGCGACGGGGCCGACGCGATGCGCTGGTTCCTCATGAGCAGCCCCGTGCTGCGCGGCGGCAACCTGGTCGTCACCGAGCAGGGGATCCGCGACACCGTCCGGCAGGTGCTCCTGCCGCTGTGGAGCACCTGGTACTTCCTCTCGCTGTACGCCGGGGCCGCGGGCGTCGTGGGGACGACCTGCACCACGTCGGAGCACGTCCTGGACCGGTACCTGCTGGCCACGGTGCGACGGACGGTCGCCGACGTGACGTCGGCGCTGGAGCGCAACGAGCTCGCGGTGGCGGCCGGGACGTTCCGGGACGCGCTCGACGCGGTGACCAACTGGTACGTCCGGCGCTCGCGCGACCGGTTCTGGTCCGCCGAGACCCCCGAGGGCAAGGCCGCCGTCGACACGCTGCACACCGCGCTGGAGGTGCTGACCCGGCTGGGGGCCCCGCTGCTGCCGCTGGTGAGCGAGGAGATCTGGCGTGGCCTGACCGGGGGGCGCTCGGTGCACCTGGCGTCCTGGCCCACCGTCGCGGAGCTGCCCGCCGACGACGAGCTGGTGGCCGCGATGGACACCGTCCGGGTCGCGGCGTCCACCGCGCTCAGCCTGCGCAAGGCGGCCGGCATCCGGGTCCGTCAGCCGCTGTCCACGCTGACGGTCGTGCTCCCGGAGCCCGACCCGGTGACCGGCCTGGTGCCGCTGCTGGCCGAGGAGCTCAACGTCCACGACGTCCGGCTGCTGTCGGTGGAGCGGGCCCACGAGGTCGGCGTCGACGTCGAGCAGCGGCTCGGCGTCAACGCCCGTGCCGCTGGTCCGCGGCTGGGCCGCTCGGTCCAGCAGGTCATCGGGGCGGCCCGGTCGGGGGACTGGACCACCGACGAGGCCGGTGGCGTGGTCTGCGGCGGCGTACCGCTGCAGCCGGGGGAGTTCGAGCTCACCACCGTGGTCAGCGGCGCCCGGGACCACGACGCCGTGGCGGCGCTGCCGGGCGGCGGGTTCGTCATGCTGGACACCGCCGTCGACGAGGAGCTCGAGGCCGAGGGCTGGGCGCGGGACGTCGTGCGGCTGGTGCAGGAGGCCCGCCGCGAGGCCGGGCTGCACGTGTCGGACCGGATCGCCCTCACCCTGACCGTGGCCGCCGAGCGGGAGCCGGCCGCGCAGCAGCACCAGGGGCTCGTGGCGCAGGAGACCCTGGCCACGTCGGTGCAGGTGGTGGTCGGGGCGGTCGGCCCCGACGGTGCGGGCGTGACCCTGGACCGGGCCTGAGGCACGTCGACCCGACCGGGTGGGCCCGGTCGGGTCGACGTCCTGTGCTCAGCGGCCCAGGCGCTCGGCGCCCGAGGTGGGTGGTGGCTCAGGTGATGCAGCAGGCCGGGCCGGGGCCGTAGGTCTCCCCGGTCGAGGAGGAGGCAGCGGCCGAGACGGTCCAGGCGCCGGCGGCGACGGCCGCGGCGAGGGCGATGGCGGAGATGGCGCGGACGGGCTTGGAGGGCATGTCGCCTCTTTCGTGATCGAGGGTGCTCGGATGGACACGGTGCGAAGTGGTGGGGTGGCGTTCGGGGGAAGCATGGCCCAGTCACAGGTCAGGGCGCTACTGTCACAGCACAATTTCCACAGGCCGGGTGTCCTGGTCGTGAGAATCGAGCACCTGGAGGGCCCATGACGGACGAGGCGACGAGCGACCTGGGGGAGAGGTTGCGGGCAGTTCGCGAGGACCGACGGATCTCGCAGACGGAGCTCGCGGGGGACGACCTGTCCCCCAGCTACCTGTCGCTCATCGAGTCGGGCAAGCGCACGCCCAGCGAGACGGTGCTGGGCAAGCTGGCGCACCGGCTGGACGTGTCGGCGCACTTCCTGCGCTACGGCAGCGCGGCACCCGAGGAGCGGGTCCCCGAGCTGGAGCTGGAGCACGCCCGCCACGCGCTGGCCGTGAAGGACCTGCCCGAGGCCGAGACCCGGGCCCGGGCCGTCATTGCGACGCGCGGCGCCCCACGACGGCTCCACGACGAGGCGCTGCTCGTGCTGGCCCGGTCCCAGGAGCGCAGCGGCAACCTGGAGAGCGCGTTCGCCACCCTGCAGCCGCTGCACACCCGGGCGCTCACCGGTGACGCCGCCGTGGCGGTGGCCGAGACCGGGATGCTGCTGCTGCAGTGCCTGAGCCAGGCCGGTGACCTCAACCAGGCCGCCGACACCGGGGCCGCAGCCGTGGCGGCCTCCGCCCGGCTGGGCGCGACGGGCACCGACGAGCACCTGCGGCTCGCGGCCACCCTGGTGAGCATCCACATCGAGCGGGGGGACCTGCTCTACGCCCAGCACCTGGCCGAGGAGATGCTGACCGACGCCGAGAACCTCGGCAGCCGCGTGGGGCAGGGGAGCCTGCACTGGAACGCGGCCATCGCCGCCGAGGAGAGCGGTCACGTCGAGCGGGCCCTGCACCACGCCCGTCGCGCCGTGGCGTTCCTGTCCGAGGGGCCGGACACGCGCGACTACCACCGGCTCAAGCTGCTCCTGGCCTCGCTCCTGCTGATGTCCGAGAGCTCGGGCACCGACGAGTCGGTCGAGCTGCTCACCGCGATCCGGGAGCCCCTGGAGAAGATGGGCAGCGAGGTCGACCTGGCCTACTGGTACCGGATCCGCGCCTCGGCGCACCTGGCCTGCGGCGAGCCCGAGGACGCGAGGGCCGCGGCCGAGGCCGCGCTGTCGGTGCTGGGCGACACGCCGCGGCTCGAGGGCTGCGTCGCTCGGACCGTGCTCGGCGAGGCGTTGGCCGCGGCGGGCGACCACGACGGGGCCGAGGCCGAGTACCGCCGTGCCGCGGACACGCTTGCCATGATGTCGGCCACCCGCCAGGCCGCCCAGGCCTGGCGCGACCTCGGGGACCGGTTGCTGGACCTGGGGCGCTCGGTCGACGCGCTCAAGGCGTTCCAGCAGGCCTTCGACGCCGTGGGGCTGCGGCCGTCCCTGGTCCGGGCCCGGCTGCAGCGGGCCTGACCCCGCGGCCCTGTCCCGAGCGCCGGCACGCGATCGTCCGACCTGCGGGTCGGGCGGTCGCGTCGTGCTGTCCGGGTGGTTCGCGGTGCTGCCTTAGGCTTGGGCCCCTAGGACGAGGAGGTCCCTGTGACCCACGAGGAACCGCCTGAGGTCGTCTACCACTCACCGCGCTACCGCGCGCCCTGGCCGCCCGTGCTGCTGGGCCTGCTGTCGTGCGCGGTCCTGGTGGCGGCCCAGGTGTCCCTCGCTTCGCCGGAGGGTGGCCCTGCGCTCGCGGCCCCGGCTCCGTCGGTCTCCACCGGTGCGGGATCCCCCGGTGCGGGCTCGTCCGGCCCGGGGGCGGTGGGACCGGTGTCGAGCACGACCTCGGGGGCCGCGACCGGGGCCGAGGACGCACCCGCGGGCCCGGGCTCGTCGGGCCCGGACGCGTCGGGCCAGGACGCCGGCGCCGACCCGTGGGGCTCGGGCTCGTCGACCGGGGAGGCCGGCCGTCAGGGCCCGTCCGTCCCGCAGGCGGCGGGACAGGTCGGCACGCACGAGGGTCCGACCGGACCGCGCGGGCCCGGGGCGCCCACCGCCGCGACGGCCGCACCACAGACCGGCCCGGAGGCGACCGAGCCGGGCACCGTCCACTCGCGGCCGCCCGCCACGTCGCGGCCCCCCGCCACGGCGCGGCCCCCGGTCGTGGCCGCGCCCGCGCCGGCCCCGCCGGTCCGACCTGCCCCCGCTGCCCCGGCTCGCCCGGAGCCCGCACCACCGGCACCGCCCCGCCCCGCCCCGGCACCCGCGGAACCCGCCAGACCCGCGCCTGCGCCCCCGGCGCCGGCCCCCGTCGCACCGACGGTCCGGGTGGAGTTCGCGGCCGGAGCCAACCTCGGGGAGCAGGCCCGGGCCGCCCTCGAGCCCGTCATCGCGGCGCTGCGCGCACCGGGCGCCGGTCCGGTCGTGGTGCGTGGCGCGACGGGACCCGGACCGGACACCGGCCTCACCAAGGGTCTGGACCGGCGACGCGCCGAGGTGGTCGCCGAGGCGCTGGTCGACGGCGGTGCCCCCGCATCGCTCGTCAGGCTGGCCAGCGAGACGCACGGCCAGGCCGGCCGGGCCGTCGTGGTCTCGCCCGTCGTCCCCTGATACTGGAGGGGTGACAGTCGTCCCCCCTGGTCAAGACCCCCGCTTCCTGCAGGTGCAGGCCGAGATCCTCGACCGCGCGCCCGAGCACAGCCCGCAGCCGTCCCTGGACCGGGTCCGCTCGGTGCTGGAGATCCTGGGCGACCCCCAGCGCAGCTACCCGGTCGTGCACGTCACCGGCACCAACGGCAAGACGTCCACGGCGCGCATGGTCGACCGGCTGCTGCGCGAGCACGGCCTGCGCACCGGCCGGTTCACCTCCCCGCACCTGGACCACGTCGGCGAGCGGATCACCGTGGACGGGCTGCGCCTGGACGACGAGCGGTTCGTCGCGGCGTGGGACGACATCGCCCCCTACGTGCAGCTGGTGGACGAGCGCTCGCAGGCCGAGGGCGGACCGCGGCTGTCGTTCTTCGAGGTGCTCACCGTGATGGCGTTCGCCGTGTTCGCCGACGCCCCGGTCGACGTCGCCGTCGTCGAGGTCGGCCTCGGCGGCACCTGGGACTCCACCAACGTCGCCGACGCCACGGTCGCGGTCGTCACCCCTGTCGCCCTGGACCACGAGCGCTGGCTGGGCCACGGGCTGGTGGCCATCGCCGAGCAGAAGGCCGGAATCGTCAAGGAGGGGTCGGTGCTCGTCACGGCCGAGCAGCCGCTGGAGGTGGCCGAGGTCCTGATGAGGCGCTCGGTGGAGACCGGGTCCGTCGTCGCCCGCGAGGGCATCGAGTTCGGGGTGCTGTCCCGCGACGTGGCCGTCGGTGGCCAGCGGCTCACCCTGAAGGGCCTGGTCGGGGGTGCGGAGGACGTCTACCTGCCGTTGCACGGCGCCCACCAGGCCCGCAACGCCGCGGTCGCCGCGGCGGCGGTCGAGGCGTTCCTCGGCTCCGGCGGGCACGCCGGCACCGGTCTGGACCCGGACCTGGTGCGTGACGCGTTCGCCCACGTCGACTCCCCGGGCCGGCTGGAGGCCGTGCGCCGGGGCCCGCTGGTGGTGGTCGACGCCGCGCACAACCCCGCCGGTGCCGCCGCCGCGGCCGACGGCCTGCGCGAGGCGTTCCCCGGGACCCGGCTCGTCGGGGTGGTCGGGGTGATGGCCGACAAGGACGCCGAGGCCATCCTCGAGCAGCTCGAGCCCGTGCTCACCGAGGTCGTCGTCACCGCGCCCCGCTCGGCCCGGGCCATGCCCGTCGACGAGCTGGCCGACCTGGCCCACGGGGTGTTCGGGGAGGAGCGGGTGCACGTGCGGCCCGACCTGGCCGACGCCATCGACACCGCCCTCGCCGCGGCGGAGACGGGCAGCGGGGGTGACGACGTGGCGGCCGGTGTGGTGGTGACCGGGTCGATCTTCCTGGTCGCGGAGGCCCGCGCCATGCTCGGGGCGCAGGCCCCGGACTCGCTCGCCGTCGACACCACCAGCCGGGGGGTGTCCGCGGTCGCCGAGGACACCGAGCGGCGGGTCCTCGGCGAGGACGCCGACCGGCTCGACCACCTCGACGACGAGCTGGACGAGCTGGCCCGGCTCGGCGTGCGCGACGACCTGCACGACGAGCGCGACGAGCGTCCCGTGGTGGCCGACCCCTACGCCCCGCCGGAGGACAGCGCCCTGCTCGACGACCCGTGGGTCGTCCGCGAGGAGCACGACGACTACTGGGACCGCGACGACGAGAGCGACGAGACGGACGACGGGGGAGGCCCCGCCCGTGCGTGACCCCAAGCGCGCCATGGCCGCCACCGTGCTGGTGTTCGAGGCGCTGGTGGTGTTCTTCGCGTCCCTGGTGGCCAAGGACCTGTCCGGGCTGAGCACGGCCGAGGCCGTCGGGGGCGGGGTCGTCCTGGCCGCCGTGCTGGTGCTCGCCTCGGGCCTGCTCGGCCGGGCGGGGGGGTACTGGGTCGGCTCGGCCCTGCAGGTGGCGGTCGTGGCCACGGGCGTGTTCGTCCCCACGATGATCGGCGTGGGTCTGCTGTTCACGGGGCTGTGGGTGGCGGCCGTCGTGATCGGCAACCGGATCGAGCGCGAGCGCGCCGGAGCAGCCCCGGCCGGTGGCTAGGCTGCCCGGGTGACCCAGCCTGAGACCGACGCGCCCGACCGCACCCTCGTCATCGTCAAGCCGGACGGGGTCCGGCGCGGCCTCACCGGCGAGGTGCTGCGCCGCATCGAGACCAAGGGGTACCGGGTCGTCGACCTGCGCATGCTCACCGCCCGGGAGGACCAGCTCGCGGCCCACTACGCCGAGCACGAGGGCAAGCCCTTCTACGGCCCGCTCGTCGAGTTCATGTCCTCCGGCCCCGTCGTCGCGGCCGTCGTCGAGGGGCACGGCGTCATCGAGGGGTTCCGCAGCCTGGCCGGCGCCACCAACCCCACCTCCGCCGCCCCCGGCACGATCCGCGGCGACCTGGGGCGCGACTGGGGTCTGAAGGTGCAGCAGAACATCGTCCACGGCAGCGACTCCACGGACTCCGCCGCCCGCGAGATCGACATCTGGTTCGGCGCCGGTTCCTGAGCCTGCGGCCCGGCACGCCCGGACCGTGACATACTGCCGAGTCGGAGAGGTGTGTCCCGCATCGGACCGCCGACCGCGTCGCCCGTCATGATCGGGCGCGACCCGTCCGGGCGTCAGTCGCCGGCAGGTATGCGCCGACCAGGACCGAGGCGACGACCACGGACTTCCGTGCGGCCCGAGGGTCGCGCGACAACCGCTCCACCCGGGGATGCGACCGGGAGGGGTCGAAGAGGAGCACCAGTGCTCGAGGAAGACCAGACCACCACCCCCGCCTCCGACGAGGCGCCCGCGGCCCGACCCCGCCGTCGCCGCGCCGCCTCCCGGCCGGCCGGCCCTCCGGAGCCGGCCGTCGAGGCACCCGTCGTCGAGGCGCCCGCCGATCCGGTCGTCGCCGAGGTGACGCCCGCCGCCGCCACGCCCGAGGAGGTCGAGCCCGAGGTCGTCGAGGCCGAGGTCGTCGAGGCCGAGGTCGTCGAGCCCAGCGCCGTCGAGCCCAGCGCCGTCGAGCCCAGCGCGCAGCCCGAGGACGCCGAGGCGTCGGACGAGGACCCGAACGTGCTGTTCGCCACCGCGACGTCCGGTGGCACCGCGACCACCCGGCGCCCCCGCCGGCGCGCGACGGCGGCCGCCGGGCCGCCGGTCGCCGACATCTTCACCGCACCGCCGGTGCCCGACCTCGACGAGCTCCTGCCCCCGCCCGTCAGCACCGGAGCCCCGGCCGACGGGGACGACACCCCGGCGCCTCGCAGCCGTGGTGGCCGCACCCGCCGGGGCCGCGGCCGCGCCGGCACCGACGACACGTCCGGGCCGGTGCTGCCCGACCTGCCCGTCGTGACCGACGCGCCGGACACCGCCCCCGACGCCTCGGCGAGCGCCCCGGCCGACGACGCCCCCACCGAGAAGCCGGCGCGCCGCTCCCGCAGCCGGGCCCGCGCCAAGGCCCCGGCCGAGCCCGAGGGCACGACGGACGCCGAGGAGACGCGCACCGACGTGGCCGTCCCCGACGAGGGCCCCGGTGCGCCGTCCCCCGTCTCCGACCGCGGTGACCGGTCCGAGGAGCGCGACGGGTCCGACGCCGACGCCGACGCCTCCACGGACGACGCCGACGACACCGAGGACAGCAGCCGTCCCCGACGCGGTGGGCGCTCGCGCCGCCGCCGTGGCGGCCGTGGTCGCAGCTCCTCCGGTGACGCCGAGCAGGGCGACGACGAGGACACCGAGCCCACCGGTGCCGGCCCCGACACGGCCGGTCAGGACCGTGACGCCGACGACGCCTCCGCCGACGGCGGCGAGGACTCCTCCGAGGAGGACGACGACGACGACGACCAGGACGACACCGGCGGGTCGCGCTCCTCGCGGCGCCGTCGGCGTCGTCGCCGCCGTTCCGGTGGCGGCGAGGCCGACCTGAGCGTCGACCCGGACGACCCGCCCGGCACCGTGGTCCGCATCCGCGAGTCCCGCGCCGACGAGGTCACCAAGCTCAAGGGCTCCACCCGGCTGGAGGCCAAGCGGCAGCGTCGCAAGGACGGTCGCAGCACCTCCCGCAAGCGCACCGTCATCACCGAGGCGGAGTTCCTCACCCGGCGCGAGAGCGTCGACCGCACCCTGCTGGTGCGCGAGGGCGAGGACCGCACGGAGATCGCGGTGCTCGAGGACGGCGTGCTCGTCGAGCACCACGTCACCCGCGCCAGCCAGCAGTCCATGATCGGCAACGTCCACCTGGGCAAGGTCCAGAACGTGCTGCCGAGCATGGAGGCGGCCTTCGTCGACATCGGCCGCGGCCGCAACGCCGTGCTGTACGCCGGTGAGGTCAACTGGGACGCGTTCGGCATGACCGGCGGCTCCTCGCGCAAGATCGAGGACGCCCTCAAGCCCGGCGACCCCGTCCTGGCCCAGGTGTCCAAGGACCCCATCGGGCACAAGGGCGCCCGGTTGACCGCGCAGATCTCGCTCCCCGGCCGGTACCTGGTCTACGTGCCCGGCTCGTCGATGACCGGGATCAGCCGCAAGCTGCCCGAGAACGAACGCACCCGCCTCAAGAAGGTGCTGCGCCGCGTCGTGCCGGAGGACGCGGGCGTCATCGTGCGCACCGCCGCCGAGGGCGCGAGCGAGGCCGAGCTCGAGCGCGACGTCGCCCGGCTCAAGGCGCAGTGGGAGGACATCGAGGCCAAGTCGAAGGCCGTCCAGGCCCCGGCGCGGCTGTACAGCGAGCCGGACCTGGCCATCAAGGTGGTCCGGGACGTCTTCAACGAGGACTTCACGCGCCTGCTGGTCTCCGGCGACGACACCTGGGACACCCTGGACGGCTACGTCCGTCACGTCGCGCCCGACCTGGCCGAGCGGATGACCCGTTGGGCCCCCGAGGCCGGGGCCGAGCAGGACCTGTTCGTGCACCACCGCATCGACGAGCAGATCGCCAAGGCGCTGGACCGCAAGGTCTGGCTGCCCTCGGGCGGCTCGCTGGTCATCGACCGCACCGAGGCGATGACGGTCGTCGACGTCAACACCGGCAAGTACACCGGCAACGGCGGCAACCTCGAGGAGACCGTCACGCGGAACAACCTCGAGGCGGCGGAGGAGATCGTCCGCCAGCTCCGGCTCCGTGACATCGGCGGCATCATCGTCGTCGACTTCATCGACATGGTCCTGGAGAGCAACCGCAACCTGGTGCTCCGCCGCCTGGTCGAGTGCCTGGGCCGCGACCGGACCAAGCACCAGGTCGCCGAGGTCACCTCGCTCGGTCTCGTGCAGCTGACCCGCAAGCGGGTCGGCTCGGGCCTGCTGGAGTCCTTCAGCACCCCGTGCGAGCACTGCCAGGGTCGCGGCGTCATCACCCACTCCGAGCCCGTCGGGGCCGGCAACGAGGCCCCCGCGGCCCCGGGTGCCGGCTCCTCGGGCGGCCCCGGCGAGGGCGGCGGACGTGGGGGCGGGCGCAGCGGCGGTCGCAGCCGCGGCGGCCGCCAGAGCGGCTGAGGCCCGGCCACCGCGCCCGGCGTCCTGCCGGTTTGGTCGCACGGCGTGAGCCGCGTACCCTAGGACGCTGGCCGGTGGCGCGTCCGTTGCTGCGCCACCCAAGCGGTCCGACCACTCCCGTCCACGCACGGTGAGCCGGTCAGGAACGCTGGTCCACTCGGCCCGACAGAAAGAGAGTCACGACGTGTACGCGATCGTCCGCGCCGGTGGGCGCCAGGAGAAGGTCGCCGTCGGCGACGTCATTGTGGTCGACCGGCTGACCGGTGCCCCCGGCGACGAGACCCGGTTCACCCCGGTCCTCCTCGTCGACGGCGCCGAGGTCACCTCCGACACCGACGCGCTGAGCAAGCTCGTCGTCGCCGGGAAGATCGTCGAGGACCTCAAGGGCCCCAAGATCCGGATCATGAAGTACAAGAACAAGACCGGTTACAAGAAGCGCCAGGGTCACCGCTCGTACCTGACCCGGGTCGAGATCACCACGATCGGGAAGTGAGCTAGACATGGCACACAAGAAGGGCGCGTCCTCGACCCGCAACGGTCGCGACTCCAACGCGCAGCGTCTCGGCGTCAAGCGCTTCGGCGGCCAGGTCGTCGGCGCCGGCGAGATCATCGTCCGCCAGCGCGGCACCCACTTCCACCCGGGCGACAACGTCGGCCGCGGTGGCGACGACACGCTGTTCGCGCTGCAGCCCGGGGCCGTGACCTTCGGCACCCGCCGCGGCCGCCGCACCGTCAGCATCACGATGGCCGACGCCTGATCCTGGGCGCCTGATCCAGCGCCGGGCCTCCCGCCCGGCTCCCAGCTCGACGACGCGCCGGTCGCCCCCGACGGGGGCGACCGGCGCGTCGCGTTCCACCCGAGGACCCGGAGGTCTCCGTGAGCCAGTTCGTCGACCGAGTGGTCCTGCACGTCACCGGGGGGGACGGCGGCAACGGCTGCGCGTCCGTCCACAGCGAGAAGTTCAAGCCGTTGGGCGGGCCCGACGGCGGTGACGGCGGGCACGGCGGCGACGTGGTGCTCGTCGTCGACGACCAGGTCACGACGCTGCTGGAGTACCACCGCTCGCCCCACCGCGAGGCCATCAAGGGCGGCGTCGGCAAGGGCGGGCACAAGAGCGGCGCCGACGGCGACGACGTCGAGCTGCGCGTCCCGGACGGCACGGTCGTTTCCACCCCGACCGGTGAGGTCATCACCGACATGCTCGGCCACGGCACCCGGCACGTCATCGCCGCGGGCGGTCGCGGCGGCCTCGGCAACGCGGCCCTGGCCAGCGCCCGCCGCAAGGCCCCCGGCTTCGCCCTGCTCGGTGAGCCCGGCGAGAGCCGCGACGTCGTGCTGGAGCTCAAGACCGTCGCCGACGTCGCCCTGGTCGGGTACCCGAGCGCCGGCAAGTCCAGCCTGGTCGCCGCCATGTCGGCGGCCCGGCCCAAGATCGCGGACTACCCGTTCACGACCCTGGTCCCCAACCTGGGCGTCGTCGAGGCCGGCGACATGCGGTACACCATCGCCGACGTGCCCGGCCTGATCGAGGGCGCGAGCGAGGGCCGCGGCCTGGGCCTGGAGTTCCTGCGCCACGTCGAGCGCTGCTCCGTGCTGGCGCACGTCCTGGACACCGCCACCCTGGAGCCGGACCGCGACCCGCTGCGCGACCTCGAGGTCATCCTCGCCGAGCTGGGCCGCTACGAGGCCGACGCGGAGACCATCCCGCTGTCGGAGCGCCCCGCCATCGTCGTCCTCAACAAGGTCGACACCACCGACGGTCGCGACATGGCCGAGTACGTCGCCCCGCAGCTGCGCGAACGCGGCTACGAGGTGTTCGTGGTGTCCGCGGTCAGCCACGAGGGGCTGCGCGAGCTGTCGTTCGGGATGGCGCGCTACGTCAAGGCCGACCGCGACGCCCGGGCCCGGCCCAGCGCCCCCCAGCGCGTCGTGCTGCGCCCGGTGGCCGCCGACGACACGGGCTTCCGCGTCACGGTCGAGCAGGTCGAGGGCCGCACCGTCTACCGCGTGGCGGGCGGGCGGCCCGAACGCTGGGTCCGTCAGACCGACTTCGCCAACGAGGAGGCCATCGGCTACCTCGCCGACCGGCTCGCCCGGGCCGGGGTCGAGGACGCGCTGTACAAGGCCGGGGCGCTGGCCGGGGCCGAGGTCGTCATCGGCTCCGACGACACCGCCGTGGTGTTCGACTGGGAGCCCACGGTCGGCGTCGGGGGTCCGGTCGGCGGGCCCCGGGGCACCGACCTGCGCGTGACGGGCGACGCCAAGCGGGCCAGCCGCGCCGAGCGCCGGCTCGAGCACGGCCGTCGGATGGACGCCAAGACCGCCGCTCGTACCGAGCTCGCCGCCGAGCGTGCCTCGGGCCGGTGGACCGCGCCGGACGACCAGGCCACCCCCGTCGGGGGGACGGACGAGGACGCGTGAGCGCATGAGCACCACCGACGTCGAGCGGGACCGGCTGCACGGCCTGCTCTCCGGCCCCGGCACGCTCGTGGTCAAGGTCGGGTCCTCCAGCCTGGCCACCCGCGACGGCATCGACGGCTCGGCCATCGACACCCTCGTCGACCGGCTCGCCGCCCGGCGGGTGCTGGGGGAGGACCGTCGCCTGGTGGTCGTCACGAGCGGCGCCATCGCCGCCGGGCTCCCCGCGCTGGGCATGACCCGGCGCCCCGCCGACCTGGCCGGGCTGCAGGCCGCGGCCAGCGTGGGCCAGGGCCGCCTGCTGGCCCGCTGGTCGTCCTCGTTCGAGCGGCACGACGTGGTCACCGGCCAGGTGCTGCTGGACCTGGACGACCTGGTGCGTCGCAACCACTACCTCAACGCCCGCTCCACGCTGGCGCGGCTGCTCAGCCTCGGGGCGGTGCCCGTGGTCAACGAGAACGACACCGTGGCCACCGACGAGATCCGGTTCGGCGACAACGACCGGCTGGCTGCGTTCGTCGCCCACCTGGTGGGGGCGAGCGCGCTGGTGCTGCTGACCGACGTGGACGCCCTCTACGACCGTCCGCCGGGCCGCCCGGGGGCCCGTCGGATCGGGTTGGTGGCGGATGCGTCCTCGGTGACGGCCGACCTGGGCAGCGCGGGCAGCGCCGTCGGCACCGGCGGGATGCGGACCAAGGTGGACGCCGCCTCCATCGCGGCCGACGCGGCCGTGCCGACCCTGGTGACCGCCACCGCCCGGTTCCCCGACGCGATGGCCGGCGCCGACGTCGGCACCTGGTTCGCCGCGGCCGCCCGGGCCCTGCCCGCCCGCACGCTGTGGCTGTCGCACGTGGCCAGCCCGCGCGGTCGCCTGGTGCTGGACGCGGGCGCCGTTCATGCCGTCCTGGGGCGGGGTGCCTCGCTGCTGCCGGCCGGCATCACGGCCGTCGAGGGCGTGTTCGACGTCGGGGCGGTCGTGGACCTGTGCCACCCGGACGGCCGGGCCGTCGCGCGCGGGCTGTGCGGGTACGCCGCGGCGGAGCTGCCCCAGCTGCTGGGTCGCTCCACCCACGACCTGCGGGACGACCTGGGGCCGGACTACGGCCGCGAGGTCGTCCACCGGGACGACCTCGTGGTGCTGGGGGCCACCGCCGTACCCTGAACGCATGTCTGAGCTGCTCGACGTGCTGCCCGGGACCCAGGACCGCGACGGGGCGCACGACCGGCCCGGCCCGGACCCGGTCGTCGAGGCCGTCCACGCCGTGGCGGCCGCCGCGCAGGAGGCCTCCCGCTCCCTGGTGACGGCCACGAGCGCCGTCAAGGACGCCGCCCTGCTGCAGATCGCCGAGGACCTGGTGGCCGCGACGGACGCGGTCGTCGCCGCCAACGCCGAGGACCTCGACCGGGCGCGGCGCGACGGCGTCTCGGCGTCGATGCAGGACCGGCTCCGCCTGGACGCCGACCGGGTCGCCGCGATCGCGGCGGCCGTGCGTGAGGTCGTGGCCCTGCCCGACCCCGTCGGCCAGGTCGTCCGGGGGTCGACGCTGCCCAACGGGCTGCGGGTCCGGCAGGTGCGCCGCCCGCTCGGCGTCGTGGGCATGGTCTACGAGGCCCGGCCCAACGTGACCGTCGACGCGGCGGCCCTGGCGCTGAAGAGCGGGAACGCGGTCGTCCTGCGGGGCGGGTCCGCGGCGGCGTCCAGCAACGCCGCCATCGTCGAGGTGCTGCGCGGCTCGCTGCGGTCGGTGGGCCTGCCCGCCGACCTGGTCGCGACCATCGACGCCCACGGGCGTGCGGGCGTGCGGGCGCTGCTGCGGGCCCGGGGCCTGGTCGACGTCGTCATCCCGCGCGGCGGCGCGGACCTGATCCGAACCGTCGTGGAGACCGCGACCGTGCCCACCATCGAGACCGGGACCGGCAACTGCCACGTCTACGTCGACGCCGCGGCCGACCTCGACGAGGCGCTGGCCATCTGCCTCAACGCCAAGGTCCAGCGGCCCAGCGTCTGCAACGCCGCCGAGACGGTGCTGGTGCATGCCGACGTGGCCGAGCGGTTCGTCCCGCTGCTGGTCGGGGCCATGCAGGCCGAGCAGGTCCTCGTCCACGGCGACGCCCGCACCGTGTCGCTCGTGGGTGAGGGCGCCGGCGTGCTGGCCGCCACCGACCACGACTGGGCCACGGAGTACATCGGTCTGGAGCTCGCGGTGGCCGTCGTGGACGACATCGACGCCGCCCTCGCGCACATCCGCCGCTGGTCGACCAAGCACACCGAGGCCATCTGCACCCGCGACACCCGGGCCGCCGAGCGGTTCGTGGCCGAGGTGGACGCCGCCGGGGTCGCGGTGAACGCCTCGACCCGGTTCACCGACGGCGGCGAGCTGGGCCTCGGCGCCGAGATCGGCATCTCCACCCAGAAGCTCCACGCCCGCGGTCCGATGGGGCTCACGGAGCTGACCACCACCACCTGGGTGGTAACCGGCGACGGGCACGTCCGGACCTGACGTCGCCCTCGTGCCAGACTGGGCCCCGGTAACGCCCCGGTCGTCATGACCGGGGCCCGTGTAGGAGGTCACATGAGCAGCAGCATCGTCGCAGGCGTCCTGGCCGCGGCCGGCGAGACCGGCACGGAGATGGCCCAGATCGAGCTGCCCATCCCGGTGCTCGGGTTCGGGATCATCACGTTCGTGACGTTCATGGCGCTGCTGGCGATCACCTACGCGTTCAAGAACGTGGCCGCCCGACGGTGACGTCCGCGCCGACCCGGCGGCCCCGGCTCGGGGTCATGGGCGGCACCTTCGACCCGCTGCACCACGGCCACCTGGTCGCGGCCAGCGAGGTCGCGGCGCGGTTCGGGCTGGACGAGGTCGTCTTCGTCCCCACAGGGCAGCCCTGGCAGAAGGCCGACCGCGAGGTCAGCCCCGCCGAGGACCGGTACCTGATGACCGTGGTCGCCACGGCCGCCGACCCGCGGTTCACGGTGTCCAGGGTCGACGTCGACCGGCCGGGCCCGACGTTCACCACCGACACCCTGCGCGACCTCGCGGCCGCCCGGCCCGGGGCCGAGCTGTTCTTCATCACCGGGGCGGACGCGCTGGAGCAGATCGTGTCCTGGAAGGACGTCGAGGTGCTGTGGCACCTCGCGCACTTCGTCGCGGTCAGCCGTCCCGGCCACCCGCTGGACGTGTCGGGCCTGCCCGACGGGTCCGTGAGCGTGGTCGAGATCCCCGCCCTGGCCATCTCCAGCTCCGACATCCGCCGACGGGTGCACGAGGGGCGGCCGATCCGCTACCTCGTGCCGACGGGTGTGCTCCAGTACATCGCCAAGTCCGGGCTCTACCGTGACGAGGGCGACCCACGGCCCGACCGACCGGGCCCGTACGCCGACGCGGAGGTGTCCTGATGCCCGACGACGACCGTCCTGACGTGCCCGACGGCGCCGGCGACACCGGCGTGCAGCGGGCCCTGGGCGAGCGTCGTCGTCGTCGTCTCGCCGAACGCTCCGGGCAGGTCGACCTCGACGCGACCATGTCCCACTGGCCCGTCACCGACCCGCCCGCGGCACCCCGTCCCGTGGTCCGTCCGGCGCGGCCGACCGTGGCGGGCGTGGCGACCGAGCCCGCCGTGCCGCCACCCGGGCAGCTGGTCGTCGGCCCCCTGGTCGAGGCTCGCCGTGCGGGCGACGCGACGGGCCCCACGGCCGTGGCCGCTGGTGGTCGCCGCTCACGCCGCCGTGCCGCGGCGGGGCCGGTGGGGGACGGCCCAGGCCCCGGCCCGGCAGGCCCCGGTGCCACCGGCCCCGGTCCCGCGGGCCCCGGTGCCGCCGCCGACCCCGCGACCGGTGGCGGGGCGACGAACATCCTCGCCGGGGGGGCGGGGCGGAGCCCGTCGACGTCCCCCGACCCGGTCGACGCCGGGGCGGGCTCGTCCCCGGGCGAGGGGTACCCGCGGAGCGGGCGCCGCTCCGCTGCGGACCAGGCGTCGCCGTTCCCCCCCGGCCCCTCGCCCACGCCGTCGCCGGTGCGGCCCGGGCGACGCGACGACCAGGGCGCGACGGCGTCCCGCGACGGGTCGGGTCCCCGCCGGCCCCGGTTGTCCTGGCCGCCCGGTCCCCTCGAGCTCGGCCTGGCCGCCGCGGCCGTGGCCGTCGTCCTCCTCGTGGTCGTGCTCCTGGCGGGGCTGCTCGACGGCCAGGACGACACCGCCGCCCTGGCGCCGGCGGCGGGGGCCGCCACCCAGCAGACGTCGGCGCTGACCCTCACCGGGCCGGACGGCGCGGTGGCGGCGGCGGCGGTGCTGGGGGTCGACTCCGCCCGGCTGTCGACGCTGCTGCTCCCCGCGGACCTGCTGCTGACCGTCGCCGACGCCGGGGACGTGTCGCTGTCGCAGGCGGTCGCCCTGGGCCCGGAGGCCGTCCGCCGAGGCCTGGAGGACACCCTGCTGCTGCGGGTGGACCAGGTCGTCCTGCTCCAGCCGCAGCAGGTCGCGACCCTGGTCGACGCCGCCGGCGGGGTGGTGCTGGACGTCGGCACGCAGGTGGTGACCGACGACGTCGTCGTCGCGGCCGGTGAGGACCAGCGTCTGTCCGGCGCCCAGGCGGTCGCCTACGCCACGCTGCAGGCCGACGGCGAGCCGGTCGAGACGGGGTTGGCCCGCTTCGGCGACGTCCTGGCGGCCCTGCTCGAGGCGCTGCCGCAGGAGCAGGACGCCGCCGCGACGGCGCTGGCGGCCGCGCAGGTCAGCGCCGGCGCGAGCGGCGGGGGCGACGGCGCCGGGCCCGAGGCGCTGCCCGCCCTCGTGGCCACCGCCGCCCAGCGCTCCGGCTCCGGCAGCACGCAGGCCGTCGTGCTGCCGACCACCGAGGTGACGGCGGGCCAGACCGACCTGCGGGGCGTGGACGAGGGCAGCGTCGAGGCCGCGCTCGGCACCCGCTTCGCCGGGGCGCGGCTGCCCGTCGCGGCCGTCGGCGACGTGCGCGTCGTCGTGCGGAACGGGACCGGCGGCTCGGGACTGGTCGGGCGGGCCCGCGACCTGCTGGTCGGGGCCGGGCTGCGCTACAGCGGGGGCGGCAACGCCGCCCAGTTCGGCCAGGAGTCCACGGCCGTCCTGGTGGCCTCCGAGGAGCCCGAGGACCGCGCCCAGGGCGAGGCCGTGGCCCTCGCGCTCGGCGTCCCCGAGGGCGCCCTGCAGGTCAACGCCGAGGCCATGGTCGACACGGACGTGGTCGTCGTGCTCGGTGACGACTTCGCCGCCGCTACCCAGGACGACCCCAGCAGCCCCACCGAACCCACCACAGGAGACCTTCCATGACAGCCAGCGAACACGCCGTCCAGCTCGCCACCGCCGCGGCCGAGGCGGCCGCCGACAAGCTCGCCACGAACGTCGTCGCCCTCGACGTCAGCGGTCAGCTCGTGATCACCGACGTCTTCGTCGTGGCCTCCGCCGCCAACGACCGGCAGGTGCGGGCCATCGTCGACGGGGTCGAGGACCGGCTCCGTGAGCTCGGGGCCAAGCCCGTGCGCCGCGAGGGCGAGAAGGACGGCCGCTGGGTCCTGCTGGACTACGCGGAGATCGTCGTCCACGTGCAGCACAGCGAGGAGCGCGAGTACTACGCGCTGGAGCGGCTGTGGAAGGACTGCCCGGTCGTCCCGCTGCCCGAGCACGCCCGCGGCCGGCGGGGGGCCGACGCCCTCGGCGACCCGCAGGACGCGGCCACCGACGACCTGGCGTGAGCCGCGGTACGGGTCCCGGGGAGGGCCCCGCGACACCCGGTGGGCTCGTCGTGCTGCTCCGTCACGGCGAGACGGCGTGGAACGTCGAGCACCGCTTCCAGGGCCAGCACGACACCGACCTCACCGACGCCGGGCGGGCGCAGGCCGCGGCGGCGGCGCAGGCCCTGGGCGACGCCGTGGGCGCGCGCCCGGTCCGGCTGGTCTCCAGCGACCTGTCCCGGGCGCGCGGGACCGCCGCGGCCGCGGGGGAGGCGCTGGGCGTGCCCGTGCTGCTCGACGCCCGGCTGCGCGAGATCGCGGCCGGTCGTTGGCAGGGTCTGCTCCAGCCCGAGATCGAGGCGATGGACCCGGAGGCGTTCGCCGCCTGGCGTGCGGGTGACGACGTGGTGCTCGGCGGGGACGAACGGCCGAGCGAGGCGGGGGAGCGGGTCCGGGCGGCCGTCACCGAGCACGCCGAGGCCTGCGACGAGGGACAGCTGCTCGTCGTGGTGGGTCACGGGGCCAGCATCCGCTCGGGCCTGGCGGCCCTGCTGGGCCAGCCCGACCTGCGGCGCGTCCTGGTCCCGCTGGGCAACACCGGTACCGCTGTCCTCAGCGCCGGGACCACCCGGGGGCAGGCGTGGCGGCTGCACGGCTGGAACGTCCCGCCGGGGGTCCTGGGCGAGGTCCTCTGGCGTCGCGCGGGAGTCTCCGCAGCGGTCACATAGTGCCTCTGAGCACCGGTTTCGTCGTCACGGCGGATTCCGTCTAGACTCTTGGACCGCGGGGCTGTGGCGCAGCTGGTAGCGCACCTCCATGGCATGGAGGGGGTCAGGAGTTCGAGTCTCCTCAGCTCCACCCGCACGACAGGCGGTCCACCTCGGTGGGCCGCCTTCGTCGTACCCGGGGGGTGACCACGGCCCACGACGCGTCCGGTCCGCGCGCTATCGTGCATGCGTGCAGCACCGCGACCTCCTCCTCGCCGGGCCGCGCTGAGCAGACCGCCACGACCGGCGGACCAGCGCGGCGGCCCCTCCTCGTCGAGGGGCTTTTTCGTGCCCGGGTCGCGGCCCGCACCTCTCGACAGCAGGAGAACCGGATGACGACGCAGGACGACAGGACCACCGTGGACGCGACGGAGCCCGAGCGCTGGGACCCCCACGCCCTCGAGGCGCGCTGGCTGTCGGTGTGGGACGAGGCGAAGCCGTTCGCCGCGGGCGCCTCGGGCGACGGGCGCCCGGGCAAGTACGTCCTCGACATGTTCCCGTACCCCTCCGGTGACCTGCACATGGGCCACGCGGAGGCCTACGCGCTGGGCGACGTCATCGCGCGGTACTGGGTGCAGCAGGGCTTCGACGTGCTGCACCCGATCGGCTGGGACGCCTTCGGCCTGCCGGCCGAGAACGCGGCGATCAAGCGGGGGGTCGACCCCGGCGTCTGGACCCGGGAGAACATCGCCCAGCAGAAGGCGTCGATGCGCCGCTACGCCTGCAGCTTCGACTGGGACCGGGTGCTGGCCACCTGCGAACCGGAGTACTACCGCTGGAACCAGTGGCTGTTCCTGCGGATGCACGAGAAGGGCCTGGCCTACCGCCGCCCGAGCCAGGTCAACTGGTGCCCGGAGGACCAGACCGTGCTGGCCAACGAGCAGGTCGTCCAGGGCCGCTGCGAGCGCTGCGGCACCGCGGTCACCAAGAAGAAGCTCACCCAGTGGTACCTGAAGATCACCGACTACGCCGACCGGTTGCTGGACGACATGGACCAGCTGCAGGGCGCCTGGCCGGACAAGGTCCTGGCCATGCAGCGCAACTGGATCGGTCGCTCCAGCGGCGCCGACGTGCAGTTCGTGGTCGAGGGCCGTGACGAGCCGGTGACGGTCTACACGACCCGTCCGGACACGCTGCACGGGGCCACGTTCTTCGTGGTGGCGGTCGACTCCGACCTCGCCGAGGAGCTGGTGGCCGACGCCGAGCCCGCCGTGCGCGAGGCCTTCGACGCCTACCTGGAGCAGGTCCGGGGCACGACCGAGATCGAGAGGCTGTCCTCCGACCGGCCCAAGACCGGCGTGTTCCTGCACCGCTACGCCGTCAACCCCGCCAACGGCGAGCGGATGCCGGTGTGGGCGGCCGACTACGTCCTGGCCGACTACGGCCACGGCGCCGTCATGGCCGTGCCTGCCCACGACCAGCGCGACCTCGACTTCGCCCTGGCCCACGACCTGCCGGTCCGGGTCGTCGTCGACGTCCGCGACCCCGACGGGCAGCCGCTGCCGGACCCCGCGGTCAGCGGGGTGGCGACCGCCGGGGACGGCGAGCTCGTCAGCTCCGGTCCGCTGGACGGGCTGCGCAAGACCGAGGCCATCGCACGCATCAGCGAGCAGCTGGCGGCCGACGGCCTGGGCGGACCGACCGTGACGTACCGGCTGCGGGACTGGCTGATCTCGCGGCAGCGGTACTGGGGCACGCCGTTCCCGATCGTCCACTGCCCCGGCTGCGGCGAGGTCCGGGTCCCCGACGACCAGCTGCCCGTGGAGCTGCCGCCCTCGGACGGGCTGGACCTGAGCCCCAAGGGCCGGTCCCCGCTGGCCGCGGCCACCGACTGGGTCCGCACGACGTGCCCGTCCTGCGGCGGGCCCGCCGAGCGGGACACCGACACCATGGACACCTTCGTGGACTCGTCCTGGTACTTCCTGCGCTTCCTGTCGCCGCAGCTGCAGACCGCGCCGTTCGACCGGGCCGAGGCCGACCGGTGGATGCCGGTCGAGCAGTACGTCGGCGGCGTGACCCACGCGATCCTGCACCTGCTGTACTCCCGGTTCTTCACCAAGGTGCTGCACGACATGGGCATGCTCACCCCGACCGAGCCGTTCACGCGCCTGCTCAACCAGGGCATGGTGCAGATGGACGGCGCGGCGATGAGCAAGTCCAAGGGCAACCTGGTCCGGCTCGGGGAGCAGCTGGACGAGCACGGCGTCGACGCCATCCGGCTGACCATGGTGTTCGCGGGCCCGCCCGAGGACGACGTGGACTGGGCCGACGTGTCGCCCGCCGGGTCGGCGCGGTTCCTGGCCCGGGCGTGGCGGCTGGCCCGTGACGTCACCTCCGTCGTGGGCTCGGACCCGGCGACGGGGTCGCTGCCGCTGCGTCGGGTCACCCACAAGGTGGTGGCCGACGCCGCCCAGCTGGTCGAGTCGCTGCGGTTCAACGTCGCGGTCGCCCGGACGATGGAGCTCGTCAACGCCCTGCGCAAGGCCATCGACGACCCGGCCGTCGGTCCGGGGGACCCGGCGGTGCGCGAGGGCGTCGAGGCCGTCGCGGTGCTGCTCAGCCTGGTCGCGCCGTACACGGCCGAGGACATGTGGGCGACGCTGGGCCACGAGCCGTGCGTGGCCCGTGCGGGCTGGCCGACGGTCGACGACGCGCTGCTGGTGGAGGACACCGTGACCGCCGTGGTGCAGGTCAAGGGCAAGGTCCGTGACCGCCTGGAGGTCCCGCCGGGCATCGGCGAGGACGAGCTGCGCGAGCTGGCCATGGCCAGCGAGAAGGTCATCGCGTCGATCGGTGACGCCCCCGTCCGTCGGGTGATCGTGCGCGCGCCCGGCCTGGTGAACGTCGTCACGGGCTGAGCGTGGCCAGGACGGTCGTCGTCACCGACTCCACGGCCCGGCCCGTGCCGCCCGGGGTGGCGGTGGTGGACCTGGACGTCGTCGTGGACGGCGCGGCCGTGGCGGAGGCGAGCACCAGCACCGGGGACGTGCTCGCGGCGGTGCTGGCCGGGGCCGCCGTGGGGACGAGCCGCCCCTCGCCCGACGGGTTCGCCCGCGCCTACGCCGACGCGGCCGAGGGGGGCGCCTCGGCCGTGGTGTCGGTGCACCTGTCGGGTGCGCTGTCGGGCACCGTGGACGCCGCCCGGCTGGCCGCTGACGGGGCGTCGCTGCGGGTCGAGGTCGTCGACACCGGGTCGGTGGGCGCCGTGCTGTCCGCGGCGGTCCGGGCGGCGCACGAGCTCGCCGAGGACGGCGCCGACGCCACCCGGGTCGTGGCCGCCGTCGCCGGGCTGAGCGCCCGGTCGAGGACGTGGGTCTCGCCCGCCTCGCCCGGACAGCTGCAGCGAGGCGGGCGCGGGTCCGGGGCGGTCCGGACGGAGGCGAGGGGACTGGCGGCCCGGCCCGTCCTGCTGGTCGACGACGGACGGCTCGTGCCGCTGGAGCGGACCCGGACCACGGCGCGGGCGCTGGACCGGTTGTGCGAGCTGGCCCAGGAGCGCCTCGCCGAGGTGACCGCCGACCCGAGCACCGGGCTGGTGGAGGTCGTGGTGCAGCACGCGGGGGCCGAGGCCGTGGCCCGGGAGCTGGTGCGCCGCGTCGAGCGTGTCGTCGACGGCTCCGTCGTCAGGGTCGAGGAGCTGAGCCCCGTCCTGGCCGCGCACGTCGGGCCCGGCGCGGTGGGGGTGGCCGTGGTCGCGGCACCGCTGGGACCCCGCGCCCGCTGACGGGGCCGGTCGGGTCGTCGGGTCGTGCGGCCGTGGGACGGCGGCGGTCCGGCCGTGCGGCCCGCTGGCGTGTCCACAGGCGGCGGCGCGGGCCTGCCGTCCACAGCCCTGCTCGGGCGTGGGCCGGCGCCCCCGGGCGCCTGCCTAGCGTCGGGGTGTGGGCAGGGACTCCGGTGACAGCGCGAGGCTGCTGGCCAGGCTGACGTCCGGTGCGGCGGCACGTCCGACCTCCGGGTGGTCCGACGGGGACGGGGTCCCGCCGGGGGCCGCTCCCGGGACGTCGGAGGAGGACCTCGACCCGTTCCCCGCCGGGACCGGGACCGGGCGCGCCGGCGCCGCGGGTCGGGGTCGGCACGTCGACGGGGCGCCCGCTCGCCGCGGCACGGCGTGGCGGGTCACGGGGGTGCCGCCCGGTCTCGCCGTCCTGCTGCTGCTGGTGGCCGTCGTGGGGGTGCTGCTCCTGGGCCGCGGAGGCGGGGCCCAGGAGGTCCTCGTCGGACCGACCGGTGCCGCCGGCGCCACGACCACGGCCGACGGCGCCAGGACGGAGGCGGACGGGGCCGCCGGTGACGGCGCGACCGGGGAGGACGGGGGCGTGGTCGGCACCGTCGTCCCCGGGGTACCCCCGGCACCGGGCGGTCCCGAGGCCGCAGGTCCTCTCCCGCAACCCGGCGCCACCGGCGTCACCACCGGCGCGGCGGCCGGTGCCGGTGCCGGCGACTCCGGCGGCGGCCCGCTGCTGGTCCACGTGGACGGGGCGGTGGCGCGGCCCGGCGTGGTGCAGCTCCCGCCCGGCGCGCGGGTCGGGGACGCCGTGCAGGCCGCGGGCGGGGCCACGGACGAGGCCGACACCCGCCTGGTCAACCTCGCCCGCCCGCTGAGCGACGGCGAGCTCGTCGTCGTGCCCCGACCGGGGGAGCAGGCCCTCGCCCAGGCGGCCGCCGGTGCGGGTGCCGGACCGGGTGCAGCGCCCGGCGCCGGTCCTGGCCCCGGTTCCGGGGCCGGTTCCGGGGCGACGCCGTCCGGTGGCCTCGTGGACCTCAACTCGGCCGACGCCGCGGTCCTCGACGAGCTGCCGGGGATCGGTCCGGTGCTGGCCGAACGCATCGTCGCCTGGCGGGAGGAGTCCGGACCCTTCGCCACGGTCGACGACCTCACCGCCGTGAGCGGCATCGGTCCGGCGGTGCTGTCCGACATCCGCGACCTGGTCACGGTGTGACGGCGGCCGGCGCACCCCGGGCCGTCCACGACGTCAGGCTGGTCCCCGCGGCCCTGCTGGCCTGGGGGGCCGCGTGGTGGGCGGTGGCGGCCCCACCCGCGGCGGGCCGGTCGGCCGCGGTGGCCGTGCTCGGGGTGGGTCTGCTCGCCGTGGCCGGTCTCCTGGCCCGTCGGCCCCGGCTGCGCGAGGGGGCGGGTGTGGTGGCCGTGGCTGCCGCGCTCGTGGCCCTGGTGCTGGGGCTCACGTCCTGGCACGGGGAACGCCGCGCGCCGCCGGTGGTGGTCGACGTGGCCGCTCGCTCGGGGACGGCGCTGGTCGAGCTGGTCGTGGCGGGGGACCCCGTCCGCGGCAGCGGGGAGATGGCCTGGCAGCGGGAGCAGGTCCGGCTGCGGGTGGTCCTCGTCGAGGTCGTGGCGCCGGGTAGCCGTGGGGACCCGGCGGAGCCCGTGGCGCTGCGGGTGCCCGCGTCGCTGAGCGGTGACCAGGCGTGGGCGTCGGCCCGGTGGGGCGAGCGGGTCCGGGTGAGGCTCGCGCTCGAAGCGGCCCCGCCGGGGGCGCCGTACACGGTGTTCGCCCGTCCGGCCGGGCCGGTGCAGGTGGTCGGCGAACCACGGTGGTGGTGGCGGGCCGCCGAGCGGCTGCGGTCCGGGCTGCTCCTCGCGTCGACGGGGGCTGAGGTCGGGCCGGGGGCTGCGGCCGGACCGGGGGCTGTCCTGGGACCGGCAGCTCCTCCGGGGTCCGTGGCCCGGGACGGACCGCTCGCCGACGGCGCGGTCCTGCTGCCCGGCCTGGTCGTCGGCGACACCAGCGCACAACCCGCGGACCTCGTCGACGACATGCGAGCGGCCGGGCTGACCCACCTGACGGCCGTCAGCGGCGCCAACGTGAGCATCGTCTGCGGCGGCGTCCTGCTGCTGTGCGTCCTGCTGCGCGTCGGCCGTCGGGGTGGGGTCCTGCTCGCGGCGGTGGCCCTGGTGGCGCTGGTGGTGGTCGCCCGGCCCGAGCCGAGCGTGCTCCGGGCGGCGGTCATGGGTTCGGTGGGCCTGGCCGGGCTGCTGCTCGGGCGACGCGGGGGTGGGGTGTCCGCCCTGGCCCTGGCCGTCGTCGCGGTCCTGCTGGTGGACCCCTGGCTGTCGCGCGCCCCCGGGTTCCGGCTCAGCGTGCTGGCGACCGGCGCGCTGGTGCTGTGCAGCCTGCCCTGGGCCCGTGCCCTGGGGCGGGTGCTGCCACGCTCACCGGCCCTGGTGCTGGCCGTGCCCGCGGCGGCCCAGGCGGCGGTCACCCCGGCCCTGGTTGGTCTCGAGCCCGTGGTCAGCCTGTACGCGCTGCCCGCCAACGTCCTGGCCGCCCCGGCGGTCGCCCCGGCCACGGTGATCGGGGTGGTGGCGGCGCTGCTGTCGTTGGTGCACCCCGCGGTGGCGGCGCTCGTCGCCACCCCGGCACGCTGGTGCGCGGCCTGGATCGCGGTCGTCGCCAGGACGTCCGCCGACCTGCCCGCCGCGACGCTGCCCTGGCCGGAGGGTCGTCCGGGCGTGGCCGGCGCGGCCGGGGCGACGGTGCTGCTGCTGGGGCTGGTGGCGCTCGTCCTCCGGCTGCTGCCGGACCGCCGAGGGGGCCGGGCCTGGGCGCCGTGGCCCGATCCGAGGACGTGGGCGCCCGCGACGCCGGAGCGCCCCGGACCGTCACGGGCGCCCGAGCCTGCGGCAGGACCGGGGTGGCGTCGCGGACCCGTGGGGGTCGCGGCCGCCCTGACCGTGGTCGTCCTGGCCCTGGCCGCCGCCCTGCCGCTGCCCGGGCGGTCGAGCTGGCCCGGGACGGACTGGGCCGTGGTCGTCTGCGACGTCGGGCAGGGTGAGAGCCTGCTGGTGCGGGTCGGTCCCGCCAGCGCCGTGGTCGTCGACACCGGACCGGACCCCGAGCCGATGGGCCGGTGCCTGCGTCGCGCCGGGGTCACGAGCGTCCCGCTGCTCGTCCTGACGCACCTGCACGCCGACCACGTCGGCGGCCTGGACGGTGTCGTGGCGACCGCGGCGGTCGGGACCGTGTGGGCCGCCGGCAGCGGGATGCCCGAAGCGCCCGGCGCCGAGCTGCAGGCGTGGGTCTCGCGGCACGGCCTGCCGCTCCGGCACCCGGCGCGGGGGACCGTGGTCCGGGTGGGCGACGTGCGCCTCGACGTGCTGTCCCCCGACCCGCGTCCGAGCGGCGCGACCGCGGGCGACTCCCAGGACGTCAACGACGCCGGGATCGTGCTGCGCCTGGACACCGGGGACCTGACCCTGCTCGCGGTCGGCGACATCGGGTCCGACGTGCAGCGCCGCCTGCTGGGCTCGGGGACGCCGCTGCGGGCCGACGTGACGACCGTGGCCCACCACGGCTCCGCCGACCAGCTGCCGGAGTTCTACGCGGCGGTGGCCCCCGGGGTGGCGGTGGCCAGCGCCGGCCGGGACAACAGCTACGGCCATCCCAGCCTCCGCGCCGTGCAGGTGGTCGGGGCCACCGGCGCGCTCGTCCTCGCCACCGCCACGCACGGCGACGTGGCACTGAGACCGGCCGGGGGACCGGGGGCCGCCGGGGCCAGCCCCGGCACCGGCGGCTCGACCGAGCCCGCCCACCCCGCCACCGTCGCGGTGCGGACGACCCGGGCGGGACCGCGTCGTCCGCGTCGTCGGCGACCCGTGCCAGCATGAGCCCGTGGCCACCCGACGAACCGGCCGAGGCAAGCCGGCCGCCCCCACCGGTCCCAGCGCCTTCGAGGTCGAACCCGCTCCTGTCGTCCTGCTGGTGGGCACCGAGCAGGCGCTCGCCGACGTCGCCTGGCGACGCCTGCTGGCCGCGGTGCGGGAGCAGACCCCCGACGTCGAGCGTCACGAGCTGGGCCCGGCCCGCTTCACCGTGGGCGACGTCAGCGCCGCCGTCGCCCCGTCGTTGTTCGGCGGGCGACGGCTCGTCGTCCTCGAGGGGCTCGAGGCCGCCGCCGGGCCGTACTCCGACGAGGTGGCCGCCGTCGCGGCCGAGCTCGCCGCCGAGCCGGACGACGAGCTCGTCCTGGTCGGCCGGCACGGGGGAGGCAACGGCGGCAAGGCGGTCCTCACCGCCCTGCAGAAGGTGCCGGGCGCCGTCACCGTGACCTGCGCCCCGGTCGCCGGGGACCGCGAGCGGGCCGAGATCGTGGTGTCCCGGCTGCGCGCGGCGGGGCGCCGGGCGGACCCGGAGGCCGTCGAGGCGCTCGTCGAGGCCCTCGGCGGGGACCTGGCCGAGCTGATGGCCGTCAGCGGCCAGCTGGCCGACACCGTCATGACGGGTCCCGTCGGGGTGGACGACGTGCGCGCCCTCGTGGGCGGGCGACGCGAGGCCAAGGGGTTCGACATCGCCGACGCCACGGTGGCCGGTCGGGCCGGCGAGGCGCTGTCCCTGCTCCGCCACGCCCTGTCCCAACGGGTCGAGCCCGTGCTGGTGGTCGGGGCCCTGGGCATGAAGCTGCGGTCCATGGCCAAGGTCGCCGGGGCGGGGCGCGGTCCCGCGGCGGCGCTGTCGAAGGAGCTGTCGATGGCGCCCTGGCAGATCGACCGGGCCCGCCGCGACCTGCAGGGCTGGGAGCCGCACGGGCTGCGTACCGCCATCGTCGCCGTGGCCGACGCCGACGCCGCCGTCAAGGGCGAGGTGCCCGGGGTGGCAGCGGCCTACGCGCTCGAGCGGGCCGTGGTGGCGGTCACCGACGCCCGTGGCCGCCGTCGCTGACCGGGACCGCAGGCCCCGGTACCCGGACCCGCCACGACATGACGGAACCCCCGAGCGTTGCTCGGGGGTTCCGGCGTGCAGGCCGAGCTGCAGCCCGGACGGTGCTCAGCGGTCAGGGACCGTCGACCTCGGGTGCCCCGGACAGCTCCGGGGCTGCGGGTCAGACGGACGCGGCCGCCGAGGCCAGCGCGGACTTGCGGTTGGCTGCCTGGTTCTTGTGGATGACGCCCTTGGAGGCCGCCTTGTCCAGACCGCGGGTGGCCTTGCGGAGCGCCTCCTCGGTGGCGGCCTTGTCGCCGCCGGCCGCGGCCTCACGGAACTGACGCACCAGGGTGCGGAGCTCCGCCTTGGCGGACTTGTTCCGCAACCGGGCCTTCTCGTTCTGGCGGTTGCGCTTGATCTGGGACTTGATGTTCGCCACGCGTGCTCACTCCGTGCTCGTCTGAGGCGCGTCGCGGCACGCGACGCGGTCGATCCTGTCTTGGGCTGCAGTGCTCGGGCCGTGCCTGCGGACGGCCAACCCCGCACGATACGTCACCGGGGTGCCGGGGCGGAAATGCAGGCCCGCGTCCCGGTCGTCCCGCTGGCCGGTCCGGAGCCCCGCACTAAGGTTCGATCATGCAGCAGGGTGACGTGCGGGACGTCGTGAGCGTCTTCGACGGGTACACCGACAAGCCCACCGCCGGAGCGGCCTGGGACGAGATGATCGCCCCCGACGGCAGCGTCCGCGTCCCCGCCCGCGCGGTCCACCAGGCCGTGTCCGGCATGTCGGTGGACGACCTGAGGTCCCGCTCGGACTCCCTCGCCGCCACGTTCCTGGACCGCGGCGTCACCTTCGACCTGGCCGGCGAGGAGCGCCCGTTCCCCATCGACGTCGTCCCGCGCGTCCTGGCGGCGGCGGAGTGGGCCACGGTCGAGGCCGGGGTCCGGCAGCGGGTCCGGGTCCTCGAACGATTCCTCGCCGACGTCTACGGGCCCATGCGGGCGGTGTCCGACGGCGTCGTGCCGCGCCACGTCATCACCTCCAGCTCGCACTTCCACCGCGAGGCGGCCGGCGTCGACCCCGCCAACGGCGTCCGGGTCCACGTGTCGGGGATCGACCTGGTCCGTGACGACGCCGGCCGGTTCTGCGTCCTGGAGGACAACGTGCGCGTCCCCAGCGGCGTGTCCTACGTGCTGGAGAACCGTCGGGCCATGACCCAGGCCCTGCCCGACCTGTTCGCGTCGATGCGGGTCCGCCCGGTCTCCGACTACCCGGAGCGGCTCCTCGCGGCCCTGCAGATGGCCGCCCCGGCCGGCGTCGACGACCCGACGGTGGTCGTGCTCACCCCCGGCGTCTACAACAGCGCCTACTTCGAGCACGCCCTGCTGGCCCGCTCCATGGGCGTCGAGCTGGTCGAGGGCCGGGACCTGGTCTGCTCGGGCAACCGGGTCCGGATGCTGACCACCTCGGGCGAGCGGCGGGTCGACGTGGTCTACCGCCGGGTCGACGACGAGTTCCTGGACCCGGTGCAGTTCCGCAGCGACTCCATGCTGGGCTGCGCGGGCCTGCTCAACGCGGCCCGCGCCGGCAGCGTGACCATCGCCAACGCGGTCGGCAACGGCGTCGCCGACGACAAGCTCGTCTACACCTACATGCCGGACCTGACCCGCTACTACCTGGGCGAGGACCCGGTCCTGGCCAACGTCGACACCTGGCGTTGCGAGGAGCCGGACCACCTGGCCGAGGTGCTCGACCGCCTGGACGAGCTGGTCGTCAAGCCCGTCGACGGCTCCGGCGGCAAGGGCATCGTCATCGGCCCGCAGGCCTCGGCGCCGCAGCTGGACGCGCTGCGGGAGCGGTTGCGGGCCGACCCCCGGGGCTGGATCGCGCAGCCCGTCGTCGCCCTGTCGACCGTCCCGACGCTGGTGGGCGAGGAGCTGGCTCCCCGCCACGTGGACCTTCGTCCGTTCGCGGTCCACGACGGCGAGGACGTGTGGGTGCTGCCGGGCGGCCTGACCCGGGTGGCGCTGCAGGAGTCCACCCTGGTGGTCAACTCCAGCCAGGGCGGCGGGTCCAAGGACACCTGGGTGCTGTCCGACCGCGCCGAGCGCGACACCACCGAGCTGGGCCGCCTCGGCGGGACCACGGAGCTGGAGATCGTGCGCTCGTCCCCGCCGGACGCGGGACCCGCCGGCGAGGGCAGCAACCAGCAGCAGGAGCAGCAGCAGCAGCAACGCCGTCGACACCAGAGCACACCCACCAGCGGGAGGCCGTCGTGCTGAGCCGGATCGCGGAGTCCCTGTTCTGGATCGGCCGCTACGTCGAACGGGCCGACGACACCGCCCGCATCGTCGACGCCCAGGTCCAGCGCATCCTCGAGGACCCGTGGCTCGACGAGGCCGAGGCCTGCGGGTCGCTGATGGCCGTCATGGGCACGCCCACCGACCGCGTGGCCGGCCCGCTGAACCGCCGCTCGCTGCTGGACACCCTGGCCTACGACCCCGTGGCCCCCAGCTCGATCGCCGGGTCGCTGGCCGCGGCACGGGAGAACGCCCGCCGCGCCCGCGAGGTCGTCTCCAGCGAGATGTGGGAGGCCCTGAACACGACGTACTACGCCATCCCGACCCGGGTCCGGGCCGCCTCGGCCCACCGGTTCGCGGGCTGGGTCCGGGAGCGCGCCGCGGTCGTCACCGGGATCGCCGACTCCACCATGAGCCGTGACGCCGGCTACCAGTTCCTCGTGCTCGGCCGCAGCCTCGAACGGGCGGACATGACCGCCCGCCTGCTGGCGACCACGGTCCTGGAGGCCGGCCCGACCTGGCAGACGATCCTGCACAGCTGCGGCGCCTACGAGGCGTTCCTGCGGACCTACCGGGGCGGTCGCTCCGGCGGTCGGTCCGACACGCAGGCGGCGGAGTTCCTGCTGCTGGACCGGTTGTTCCCGCGGTCGGTCGTCAACGCCCTGGCCACCGCGGAGCGGTGCCTGGAGGACCTGGACCCCGACGCGGGCCGGGTCGGGTACGCCGACGACGCCCGCCGCACCCTGGCCTGGACCCGGAGCCAGCTGGAGTTCCGCAGCCCGGCCGAGCTGCTGGAGGACCTACCGGTGGAGATGGAGCGGGTCCAGCAGGCCGTGTCCCGCGTCTCCGACGCCGTCAGCCGCCGGTACTTCCCGATGGGGGCCGGCGTCGAGTGGGTCCCGGAGGCGATGTGAGCTCCCAGACGCAGTCCCAGTCCCAGGGCGCCCAGTCGCAGAGCCAGGGCGGCCGGTCCCAGGGCATGGCCACCTCGCGGACGGGTCGCTCCGTCAACCGGCTGCGGATCGTCCACACCACGACCATCCAGTACGACCGCCCGGTGCGGACCTCCTACAACGAGCTCCGGATGACCCCCGCCACCCAGCCCGGCCAGACCGCGCTGGAGGCCCGGATCGAGGTGTCCCCGCGCGCGTCCGCGTTCCGGTACCGCGACTACTGGGGCAGCGAGGTCGTCGCGTTCGACACGCAGGTCCCGCACACCCGCCTGGACGTCGTGGCCACCAGCCTGGTCGAGGTGGAGCAGGCCGACGACGCCGTGCCGGAGGGGCTCAGCTGGCAGGAGCTCGCCGACGAGCAGGTCCGCGACGACCACGTCGAGTGGCTGGGCCCGCGCCCGGTGACCCGGCTCGGCCCGGACCTGGTGCAGGCCAGCCGTGAGGTGGCCGCCGGCCTCGAGCCGCACCAGGCGGCGCTGGCCGTGAGCGCCTGGGTGGGCGAGCACATGCAGTACGTGCCGGGCGTGACCGGGGTCAAGACCTCGGCGGAGGAGGCCTGGGCCGAGGGCCGCGGCGTGTGCCAGGACTTCGTCCACATCGCCCTGGGGGCGCTGCGCGGACTGGGCATCCCCGCCCGCTACGTGTCCGGCTACCTGCACCCGGACCCGGGCGCCGAGGTGGGCCGCACGGTCACCGGGCAGAGCCACGCCTGGCTCGAGTGGTGGGTGGGCGCCTGGTACCCCTTCGACCCCACCAACGGCCGCAGCGCGGGGCTGGACCACGTCGTGGTCGCCCACGGCCGCGACTACGGCGACGTGCCGCCGTTCCGGGGGGTCGTGTCCGGCGGTGCGGGCTCGCGGATGGACGTCCAGGTCGACCTGACCCGCCAGCGGTAGCCGGGCGCGCACCGGGCGCCGCCCCGGACGTGGGAAACTGCCAGCTGCCCCCACGTTCCCCACGAGGTAGGTCGAGTGCCCCCGATTCCCGCGTCCCCGCTCCCGGTCGCCGCAACCCCGCCGTCGCAGCTGCGCAACTTCTGCATCATCGCGCACATCGACCACGGCAAGTCGACGCTGGCCGACCGCATGCTGCAGCTGACGGGTGTGGTCGAGGCCCGGCAGGCCCGTGCGCAGTACCTGGACCGGATGGACATCGAGCGCGAGCGCGGCATCACCATCAAGAGCCAGGCCGTGCGCATGCCGTGGCAGGTCGGCGACGAGGTCGTCGCTCTCAACATGATCGACACGCCGGGCCACGTCGACTTCTCCTACGAGGTCTCCCGCTCGCTGGCGGCCTGCGAGGGCGCCGTGCTGCTGGTCGACGCCGCGCAGGGCATCGAGGCGCAGACCCTGGCCAACCTGTACATGGCCATGGAGAACGAGCTCGAGATCATCCCCGTGCTCAACAAGATCGACCTGCCGGCCGCCCAGCCCGAGAAGTACGCCGCCGAGCTGGCCAAGCTGGTCGGCTGCGAGCCCGAGGAGGTCCTGCGCACCTCGGGCAAGACCGGCATCGGCGTCCAGGAGCTGCTCGACAGCATCGTCAAGCGGGTCCCGCCGCCCGTCGGCGACCCCGACGCACCCGCCCGCGCCATGATCTTCGACTCCGTCTACGACACCTACCGGGGCGTCATCACCTACGTCCGGGTCATCGACGGCCGGCTCAGCCCGCGCGAGAAGATCCAGATGATGTCGACCCGCGCGGTCCACGACCTGCTCGAGATCGGCGTCGTGTCCCCGGAGCCGGTCCCCGGCGCGGGCCTGGGCGTCGGCGAGGTCGGCTACCTCATCACCGGCGTCAAGGACGTCCGCCAGTCCAAGGTCGGCGACACCGTGACCAGCGCCGTCCGCGGCGCCACCGAGGCCCTGGGCGGCTACACCGACCCCAAGCCGATGGTGTTCTCGGGCCTGTTCCCGATCGACGGCTCGGACTACCCGGACCTGCGCGACGCCCTCGACAAGCTCAAGCTCAACGACGCGGCGCTGGTGTACGAGCCGGAGACGTCCGCGGCGCTGGGCTTCGGGTTCCGGATCGGCTTCCTGGGCCTGCTGCACCTGGAGATCGTGGCCGAGCGGCTGAGCCGGGAGTTCGACCTCGACCTGATCTCCACCGCGCCCAGCGTGGTCTACCGCGTGGTGATGGAGGACGGCAGCGAGCAGGTCGTCATGAACCCGTCGGAGTTCCCGCACGGCAAGGTCAAGGACATCGTCGAGCCGGTCATCAAGGCCACGATCATCACCCCGAGCGAGTACATCGGGACGATCATGGAGCTCGCGCAGAACCGGCGCGGGACGCTCGAGGGCATGGACTACCTGTCGGAGGAGCGGGTCGAGATCCGCTACACCCTCCCGCTGGCCGAGATCGTCTTCGACTTCTTCGACGCGCTCAAGTCCCGCACCCGCGGCTACGCCTCGCTGGACTACGACCTGGCCGGCGAGCAGGCCGCGGACCTGGTCAAGGTCGACGTCCTGCTGCAGGGTGAGATCGTCGACGCGTTCTCCGCCATCGTGCACCGCGACAAGGCCTACGCCTACGGCGTCAAGATGACGGAGCGGCTGAAGGAGCTCATCCCGCGGCAGCAGTTCGAGGTGCCGATCCAGGCCGCCATCGGCAGCCGGATCATCGCGCGGGAGTCCATCCGCGCCATCCGCAAGGACGTCCTGGCCAAGTGCTACGGCGGCGACATCTCCCGCAAGCGCAAGCTGCTGGAGAAGCAGAAGGAGGGCAAGAAGCGGATGAAGATGGTGGGCCGCGTCGAGGTCCCCCAGGAGGCGTTCATCGCCGCGCTGTCCTCCGAGGTCGGCGACAAGGCCAAGGCCGAGAAGTGACCCCCGGTCCCGGGGGGACCACGGCGGCCGCGCCGACGGCGACCGCCACCGGCTCTGTGCAGGCCGTCAGCGTCACCTGGCGGACGACGGGCGAGGGGTCGCGCGCCAGCGGCATCGACAAGCGCGAGGTCGACGTCATCACGGTGGCCGAGGGCGGCGTCGAGGGCGACACGGTCGTCGACACCCGCAACCACGGCGGGCCCGACAAGGCCGTCTACGCCTACGCCGGCGAGGACGCCGACGTCTGGGCGGGCGAGCTCGGCCGGGACGTCGCGCCGGGCTGGTTCGGCGACAACCTGCGCCTGCGAGGCGTGGAGGTCTCCCACGCCGTGATCGGCGAGCGCTGGCGCGTCGGTCGGGACGTGCTCGTCGAGGTCACCCAGCCTCGGACGCCGTGCATCAAGTTCCAGCGCCACGTGGGCGAGGATCACTGGGTCAGGCGTTTCGCGCAGGCCAACCGGGTGGGGGCCTACCTGCGGGTCCTCGTCGGGGGTCGGGTCCGGGCGGGTGACCGCGTGGTCGTCGAGCACCGACCGGACCACGGCGTCACCGCCGCCCGGTGGTTCGGGGGGCAGGACCCGGCCGACGCGCGGGCCCTGCTGCGGGCCCGGGACGCCGACGGCCTGCACCTGGCCCCGTCGCTGGTGGCCCACCTCGACCACGCGCTGACGCGGGCCTGACGTGCCGGGCCCCGCCCCCGACGGCATCCCCGCCCCGGCTGACGGCTCGCTGCCGCCGCAGGTCCTCCCCGGCGCGGGCGACCGGCGCCTGGGCGTGTACGTCCACGTGCCGTTCTGCCGGGTGCGGTGCGGCTACTGCGACTTCACCACCTACACCGCCGAGGAGCTGGGCCCGCAGGCCGGGGCCAGCCGGGCCGGGTACCCGAGCGGCGTCGCCGACGAGCTGGCCCTGGCCGCCCGCGTCCTGCAGGACGCCGGGCTGCCCGGGCGGCCGGTGTCCACGGTGTTCCTGGGCGGTGGCACCCCGACCCTGCTGCCCGCGGCCGACGTGGTCACCCTGGTGCGTTCCGTGCGGGACACCTTCGGGCTGGCCGACGACGCGGAGGTCACCACCGAGGCCAACCCCGACTCCGTCGACCGGGACTACCTGCGGACGCTGGCCGACGGCGGGATCACGCGGGTGTCCTTCGGGGTGCAGTCCGCGGTGCCGCACGTCCTGGCCACGCTCGACCGGACCCACGACCCCGAGCGGGTCCCGCAGGTGGTCGCCTGGGCGCGCGAGGCGGGCCTGGGGGTGAGCCTGGACCTGATCTACGGCACGCCGGGGGAGTCGCTCGCGGACTGGCGGACCAGCCTGGACGCCGCGGTCGCGATGGCCCCGGACCACGTGTCGGCCTACGCGCTGGTCGTCGAGCCGGGCACGAAGCTCGCGGCCCGGGTCCGGCGCGGCCAGGTCGCCGCCCCCGACGACGACGACCTGGCCGACAAGTACGAGACGGCCGACGCGGTGCTGTCCGGCGCCGGGTACGGCTGGTACGAGGTCAGCAACTGGGCCCGTGAGCCGGGGCACGCCTGCCGGCACAACCTGGGTTACTGGCGCGGTGACGACTGGTGGGGCGTGGGTCCGGGGGCGCACAGCCACGTCGGTGGGGTCCGCTGGTGGAACGTGCGGCACCCGGCGGCCTGGGCCGACGCCGTGCACGCCGGTCGCAGCCCCGCCCAGGGGCGTGAGGTGCTCGACGACCCGACCCGGGCGCTGGAGGACGTGCTGCTGCGCAGCCGGCTGGCGGAGGGGATCGACCTGGCCACGCTCGCACCCTCGACCCGGGCCGAGGTGCAGCGGCTGGTGGTCGACGGGCTGCTGGACGACGCAGCCGCCCGCGCCGGTCGGGTGGTCCCGACGCTGCGCGGACGGCTGCTGGCCGACGTGGTCGCGCGCGCCCTCACCGGGTGAGGGCGTGCGGTCGCCCGCCGACGAGGGGTTACTTCACGAGGCGGAGGGCGAACGGGTACCGGTAGTTCTCGTGGCGGCTCGCGGCGAGGGTGGCGATGATGCCGAACACGATCTGCAGGATCACCACGGCGGGGATCAGCAGCAGGCCGATGCCCACGACGCTGAGGACCGTGGCCGCCACGTAGCCGATGGCGATGGTGATCTGGAAGTTCAGCGCCTCGGCGCCCTGCTCCTTGAGGTACTGGGAGCGGTCCTTGTAGATGAGGAACACGACCAGCCCGGCGATGAAGCCGATGAAGATGCCGCCGAGGTGGCCCAGCAGGGCCCAGGTCTTCTCGTCCGACTGGCTGACCGGCGCCTGGTACCCGCCGGGCTGCTG